>WRGA01000082.1 GCA_009787405.1 Candidatus Azobacteroides sp. | reverse complement strand
AACGCCAAGTCACAAAGGCGAAAAGACGCGAAGTTTAAAATCTTTGCGGCTTTGTGTCTTTGCATCTTCGCGTTTAAAATAATTTAAATTAAATTTTGCCGGGTATTTATTATGACATATTTTTCGAATCAGAAATATAAGAGTAGGCATCATCCGGAAAAGCGGCGGGAGTTGTCGCATGTATCCGGAATATGTCGCATGACATGGATATTGATCGGAATGTGTCTGCTGTATCCGGGAAAAACAGAAGGACAATGTAAGTTGGATACCGGCTTTTTTTCCGTTGACGAGCGGCTGGATTTTAATTTGCATTATAATTGGAAATTTGTTTGGATTAAAGCCGGAGAAGCCGCATTGATTTCTCAATCCGGAACCTGTAAAGGAATCGGAGTGTATAAAACGCAACTGACAGCAAGATCGACCGGCGTCGCCAAAAAATTGATGAGCATCGGCGATACGCTGACCGGCCAAGTTTCAAATTCGGATTTTTCGCCGTTGTTTTATGTCAAAGCCGCTCATGAAGGAAAAACCCATTCCTATGAAGAAATTGATTACGAATATCCGGGAAAAGACCGGGTGAAAGCACAGTTGAAACATTGGCGCAACGGAAAATTTCGCGGAGATACGCTGTTGTCTTCAAAAAAATGCTTTTATGATCCCGTATCGCTGATCTATTTCATGCGGTCGCTGAATCCGTCGGGCATGACCGTCAATCAATCGGTATCGGTGCCGATATTGTTTACCGACGAATCTTTTGACGTGAAAGTGACATATCGCGGAACGGAAATCATCGAAGTGAATGACGAGAAAATCAACACCGTGAAATATTCTTTCTCGATCAACGGCAAAGCATTCGAAAACAAAAAAGAATCCCTGTTCCTTTGGTTAAGCAACGACGGCAACCGCATTCCCGTGCAAATTGAAACCAAACTGAAAATCGGTTCACTCAAAGCCCAATTGAAAAAAGCAACCGGTTGCAAGAATCCGTATTCAGCGTTTCCGACATCTTCAAAAATTGTCGGAAAATAAAACATACTTCTTCCGACATACCCGCTATCGTACAATCCGCAGACGTGATAGCACAACAAACGTTATATTCGCACAGATTTCACGGATTCCACAGATTTTTTTAATGGATATTTTCAAAATCTGTGGAATCCGTGAAATCTGTGCGAATTATAACGGGAATAAAATATTACCTCTGCAATTCTTTCGTTTTTAAATTGTAAATCGTAAATTAAGGTCATTCTATCAGCTTTGATGCAAAAAGCAAAAATCCGATATTCAATCCGAAATTCCAATTATCTTTCGGGTAACTGTATTTGTTTCCGAAAATAGCAATCGACATAAACGGCAACTGGCAAATCAATGACATCTCGCCCAAGTATTCAAAATCTCTGAAAAAATCACCCGGATACGCCTTATTGTTTTCATCCCGCATAATTTCGTTAAACGGAATAAAGCCGTACAGTTCGGTGCGCAAATGAAACATCTTGTTTAGTTTCCAAATGGGGATAAACCCGCCCGCAGCATACTGATTGGCCCTCAACCGCTCGTTCATCACGGTCTTGCTGTGCGGTGTCGGCGTAAAAGCCGGAGCCTGAATAATGGTGGACGTATAATTGTTGAAAAGGTTTTTTCCCGAAATGACGCCTTCTATGTGAATGCCGTAATTAAAACGCGGCGTTATCGTATAATAATGTCTTAAATATCCCTTGATCTGCATCCAAGAATGACTTTTGGATTCCCGGACAACAAGCATTTTTCCGTCAAGACCGGGAACGGAAGCCGAAATATAATCCTCTGTTCCGACAATAAGCTGAGCCAGCAGGTATTGATTGGATCCATCTATCGCATATTGCTTGGCATTCAGTGAATTATGCTCTATCCGAAAAGCTCCGACCGCAAAATTATATTTACTCCGGTCGAAATCGGTTTTCGCAAAATCGACGTTGTTCGACTGATAATACCAATCCCGTAATTCTCCGTATCCCAAAGATATTTCGGCTTTTCCTTTCATCAAAAACGGAAATCCGATCTTCAAATTCGCATACGTTTCATTTTGACGGATAAACGCCAAAACATCGCCGGTATAAAACAAATTTTCGCTGTTATAATATTTCCGGCTCGAAAATACGCCTCTCATTTGCAAATACATGGGCATTTTCATGGTTGGCAGATCAATTCGTCCGGACAACAAAGCGGCATTATAAGAAAATCCGAAATAGCCGTCCAGATTATAATTAACGGCATATTTACTCAAACTTTGGTAGCCGATTCCCAAATAGGCCTGACCGGAGTTGGTGGACGAAATGTTCCCGCCAAAGGCAACGACAACGTTTTCATCCATGATCACCTTCAAATCCAAGTCAAAACAATTATCGGCATAATTATAAACGGCATGAGGAATGATCTCGGAAATTTTGGAATCGGACAGCAATTTAAAATATGCTGTTTTAAAATCTTGCAGCGAAAATTCACGATCATTTTTATGGATGGCATTTTCAATATATTCTTTCTGCGCTTTCGTTACTCCTTCCACCCGGATGTTTTTGAACGTAAGCTCCGGCATCTCACTTTTATAGATTGTCCGTCTGACCTCGACATCTTCTTCCGGAACTGACCGGCTGACCCGCCGCCTGATGGAATCGACGTATTGCAATCCTTTTTCGTAACCGATTTCATATAATTCACCGGCCTTTTGAAAATCGAGCAGATTGACATCTTTCATTGCAAATCGGATCAAAATGCCGTCACGTTTGGGCACTTGATAATTTGTTTTTTGCATGACCATGTTTTCAAGCTGCCTCATCAAATCGTTGTCTTTTATTTTTGTGGCACTCCGATCGCTTGCCACAACGCTCCCGATGATAAAATCGGGCGCAAAATCCTTTTTCATCGGTTGAATGGGGAAATTATCATAAATTCCTCCGTCATACAATAAAATGCTGTCGATTTTGATCGGGTTGTACACAAACGGAAACGTCATGGAAGAGCGGACGGCATCGCCTAAATCCCCCGATTTGAAAACAACCTCCTTTTTATTGTACACGTCGGAAGCAACGCATCTGAACGGAACGAAAAGTTTGTCGAAATCGCCTTGGCACAAAGCGGTCGACGGTGCAAACAATTTCATGAAGGCAAAGTTCAATTGAACGGGATTGATCAGACTTTTCGGCAAGACCAACGGTAACGCGCTTGCAGTATCTTTTACGCTTATTTTGAACCGGACAAATTCCGGAGTCGGATCCAACTTCTTGAAGTAATATACATAATCTTCCTCGACCTGTCCGCTTTGCCACATCAAAAACTCTTTGGAGGAAACCAAATCCATCATTTCTTCGGGAGAATATCCCATGGCGTACATGCCGCCCACAATCGCACCGATGGATGTTCCGGTGATATAATCGATCGGAATGTTATTTTCCTCCAATGCTTTGATCAGACCGATATGAGCGATCCCCTTTGCTCCTCCTCCGCTAAGCACCAACCCGACCCGTTGAGCCGACATGGAACCGGTTATCGTCAAAAAACAAATGACAAGGAAGATGATATGAATGATCCGATTCATGTTATTTTATCGACGACAATATGATTAACAATTAAACAATTTACTATTTATGCGAATCACAGGTTGAAATTGGAACTTTTTGTTCCATTAGGGATAAAATGTTGACAGAAACATTGAAAATACACACAAATTCCCGCAGGAACGTAATGTAAATGAACGGTTTTTCGACAATATTGCGTACCTGACGGCACGCAGGCAGGTAATAACAACATTTTTCTACCAATATTCAGTGCCTGACGGCACATTTTAACCTTTCATTTGAGCAAAATACTGAATTTCAACCCGTGATTCGCATTATTTACAATTTAAAATAGCATTGCGGATTGACAAAAATAAACAAATCTTTTAAGGTACAAAAATACCCCCCGAATCGCCGGCAAAAATCAGACAATAAATTTGCATCCAAATAATTTTTTGTATCTTTGCAGGGCTTTTTTGAAAAGCTGTATCCTATGGGTAAATTTGATGCATATAAGATCCCGCTGAAAAGCTTAAGTCCGGGAAAACATGAATTTACATTTACGCTGAACGACAAATTCTTTAAAGATATCGACGGTGAAGAATTTAAAAAAGGGAATATCAATGCCAAAGTTACCGTAAAAAAACTTGTAGGCTCTTTTGAGTTGGTTTTTGAAATGGACGGTATTGTAAAAGTTCCGTGTGATCGTTGTTTGGATGATGTAGAAATTCCGGTCGACTATAACGGCAAATTATTTGTCAAATTCGGAAAATCATATTCGGAAGAAAGTGAAGACGTTATCATCATTCCGGAAGAGGATGAAATAAATATTGCATGGTTTTTCTATGAATTTGCAGTATTGAGTCTTCCGATGAAACGTGTTCATCCTCCGGGTAAATGTAACAAAACCGTTTCCGGAAAATTGAAAAAACATGCCGCCGGCGACCCGGATGAGGATAGCGATGACTTCGAACCGGATTTCAACGATATTTCGGATGTCGATTTCGACATCAGCCCTGATGAAAAAGAAATAGATCCGAGATGGGGCAAATTAAAAGATTTAAATATTGAATAATTATTAAAGTTGCAAGAATATGGCACATCCTAAGAGAAGACAATCCAAAACAAGAACCGCTAAAAGAAGAACGCATCACAAAGCTGTAGTGCCGACAATGGCTGTCTGCCCGAACTGCGGCGCTTGGCATATCTACCATAGAGTTTGCGGAGAATGCGGGCATTATCGCGGACAAGTGGCTGTCAAAAAAGAAGTTGCGGTTTGATTTTACCGGAAAGGGAATGATCGTCCGTGATTCATTCCGATTATTAACTCATTAGAGTTTATATGGAACAAGCAATTTTTAGATATTAAACAAATTGATAATCAGAGTAATTATCATTTAATCAATATAATATCTAGTAGAGGGAAGATGCTTATGCATCTTCCAATTATTTTATTTTTTAGGCCTCTTTTTGTAAAAATTTGAACAATCCGGTATGAATGAAGAAGTAAATGCAGTGATTACGTGTGTCGGCGGGTATGTTCCCGATTATGTATTGACAAACGGGGAATTATCCGAAATAGTTGATACCACCGACGAATGGATTATGACACGGATAGGCATTAAAGAACGACGAATACTGAAAGAAAAAAATTCGGGCACTTCTGTCATGGGTACCAAAGCGGTTGAAGATTTATTCAAAAAAACCGACACCAAACCGGAAGATATTGAGCTTGTTATTTGCACGACCACCACTCCCGATTATTTTTTTCCTTCCACCGCTGCGCTTATTGCGACCAATACGGGAATGAAAAATGCTTTTGCGTTTGATATGGAAGCGGCGTGTTCGGGGTTTTTATTCGGACTCGAAACGGCTTCTTCTTACATCAAATCGGGGCGATACAAAAAAATTATTCTGGTGAGCGGAGATAAACTTTCTTCGGTAACCAATTACTCTGATCGTGCGACCTGCCCCATTTTCGGCGATGGCGCGGGTGCTGTGCTGGTTGAACCGACTTCCGAAAAACTCGGAGTGTTGGACAGCCGGTTATATACCGATGCCGGCGGATTTCCTTACTTACACATCAAATATGGGGGATCTGCATATCCCGCAACCGAAGAATCGATCAAATCCAACGGCACTACCATTTATCAGGAAGGAAAAGCGGTTTTTAAATTTGCCGTGACCAACATGTCCGATGCTTCGGAATTGGTTATGAAGCGCAACGGGTTGACCAAAGACGACATCGATTGGATGGTTCCTCATCAGGCAAACATCCGAATCATTGATGCTGTTGCCAATCGGATGGACTTTGACAGAAACAAAGTGATGGTCAATATCCAAAAATTCGGAAACACAAGCGCCGGAACCATTCCGTTGTGTTTGTGGGAATGGGAAGATAAACTCAAAAAAGGGGATAATCTTATTCTGACCGCATTCGGAGGCGGATTCACATGGGGCGCCTTGTATTTGAAGTGGGCATATAACGGAAAAAGCAAATAAATCTACAAATCCGTATTCCGTATGATGATGTCAAACTTTTATAAATAATGCACGAAAAAATAATCATTCTTGATTTCGGTTCTCAAACAACTCAATTGATCGGACGAAGAATCAGAGAGTTGAATACTTACTGCGAAATTATTCCTTACAACAAATTTCCGGAAAACGATAATAACATTAAAGGCGTTATTCTATCGGGAAGTCCGTTTTCGGTATATGATAAAAATGCTTTTCATGCCGATCTGAAAAATATCCGGCGGAAATATCCGGTATTGGGAATTTGTTACGGGGCCCAATATCTGGTTTACACATCGGGCGGAAAAGTGCAACCCGGCAACACCCGCGAATATGGTCGCGCCAATTTATCGGGAATCGATTCTCAAAATCCTTTGCTGAAAGGCGTACAAACAGGTTCTCAGGTATGGATGTCGCACGGCGATACCATTACGGATGTTCCGGCCGGCTTCCGGTCGATCGCATCGACCAAAGAAGTGAAAATAGCGGCTTATCAAATCGAAGACGAACAAACCTGGGGCGTACAGTTTCATCCGGAAGTGTTTCATACTCAATGCGGTTCTTTGTTGTTGGATAATTTTTTGACTATTTGCGGGTGTAAAAAAGACTGGTCGCCGGCTTCTTTCATCGAAGAAACCGTGAAAGACCTGAAAAATAAATTGGGCGACGATAAAGTTATTTTGGCTTTGTCGGGCGGCGTAGATTCTTCCGTTACGGCTGTTTTATTGAACAAAGCCATCGGTAAAAATCTGACCTGTATTTTTGTCGATCACGGATTGCTCCGCAAAAACGAGTTCGAAAATGTGTTGAAAGATTATGAGCATCTCGAGTTGAACGTAATCGGAGTAAATGCGAAAGATCGTTTTTATAAGGAACTTGCGGGCGTGGAAGATCCCGAAAAGAAACGAAAAATCATCGGCAAAGGGTTTATCGACGTTTTTGACGAAGAAGCACGCAAATTGAAAGATGTAAAATGGCTGGGACAAGGAACCATTTATCCCGATATCATCGAATCGTTGTCGATTACGGGTACCGTGATCAAATCGCATCATAATGTGGGCGGACTTCCCGAAAAAATGAACTTGAAATTGGTGGAACCGCTTCGATTATTGTTTAAAGATGAAGTCCGGATTGTCGGACGTGAATTAGGCATGATGCCTCATCTGATCAATCGTCATCCGTTTCCCGGGCCCGGATTGGGCGTGCGTATTTTGGGCGATATCACTCCCGAAAAAGTCCGGATTTTACAGGATGCCGACGATATTTTTATTCGTGGATTGAAAAACGAAGGGTTGTATGACAAAGTTTGGCAGGCGGGAGCCATTTTGTTGCCGGTTCGGTCGGTAGGCGTAATGGGTGACGAACGCTCGTATGAAAATGCGGTGGCTTTGCGTGCCGTGACTTCCACCGACGCCATGACCGCCGATTGGGCTCATTTGCCGTATGAGTTTATGGGACGGGTTTCCAACGAAATCATCAATAAAGTCCGCGGCGTGAATCGTGTCGTGTACGATATTTCTTCGAAACCGCCCGCTACGATCGAGTGGGAATGAAAGTATCCATATTTATTTAAGAGGCTGTTTGAATTATGTTGCATGCTAAAATTTTAAATGCTTATCCACTACTAAAATTCCCCTTATTAAAAGACTGAAAATAAGGAAATAAGCGAGAGGACTGAAAAGAGACATCCAAGGTTACTAAGGGTATTTTAGGAAATAAGGGGTTTCTTGGATATATAAAATCTTTGTTTTGAATATTTTTTTTATTTTTGAATATAAATAGGAATTTCATCGCATGCCCAAATAACTCAAACAGTTTCTAAAATTTTTATTTTAATTCATTCAAACGAACATTCGGAACAGACCGGTCTATTATCTTCAATTTCCCTTCCGAAGGTTCTTTATAGGCATTCGTCACATTGAAATAATTATTTAGTTCATCAAAATTATCACCAAAAATGTTGTTGGAGAAATATTGTAATTTATCCATAACACGAATAAAAGCAGCCGGTTCTTTTCGGTTGGTAAATTTTTTTAACGACAGGATGTAATCTTCTCGAAACACAGTCGGGACAATAATTCGCGATAATCCGCTTTTGAACAGTTCAGCATTACCCATAATCCGCGAAATTCTTCCGTTTCCGTCTATAAACGGATGAACTTCCGAAATCATAAACATCATAAAAATAGCTTTTGCCATCGGATCGTTTAAGGCCGCATAATATTTAAAACCTTGTTTTAATGTACCTTCAACCAAGGTAAAATCCACAAATTCAGTATTTCCGGCCCGGTTATTTTGATTTTTAAACTCTCCGGCATTGACTTCTTCCGCTCTGCCTGACATCATTGTCAGATGCCGGTGTTTTAGAATATCAATCAAATTTTCACCGGTAACAGGTGTAATCGCCATTTCGTACCTGTTTGACACAATTTGGAATGTACCTAAAATGTCATGCGAATCCTTTATTCTCTTAGGAATAACAATGCCGGTATCAACAATTTTTTTTGCATCTTCAACAATAAATTTTGTCCCTTCGATGTAGTTTGAAAAATAGGCTTCAAAGAAAGAAAATAATCTGAATGAATCTTCCGATATATTTTTATCAGGCCGTTCAGGGAAATAATAATCCTTTAATTTATCGTAAAGAATTTCAAACAATTCAATTCGTCTTGCATCGTAAGGTATTCCGATTGCCCGCGCTTTGGCAGAATCAGAACTTAAAACATTCGCATTATGAGTGTTCAATAAAGCAGAAATAATAGTATCCAATTTTTTAAATTCATCATCAAAATCTAACTGTGTTGCAATTTCTCTTGCTTTATCCCTAAACTTATTAATGCCTTCTTCTTTTTCCCGAATGATGATTTTTTCCAATTTATCTTCAATATATTCAATAGGAAAAATCTTTGATTTGCTGCCTTTCTTTCTCGAAATCTGCATATTTTCGAGTATCCATCGCCATTCCGACGAGGCATAAATACCGCCTAAATTCACATCTGATTCCAATGCCGGTTTTCCTGCCATTACATTAAGCGTAATTCCTTTTAAATCAGTGATTTTTCTAGTATAATTACTTGTCAGGAAAAAATTACCCGATTCGGTCGGTCTCAATTCCGATGCGCTTCGATGACTGATTACCGCCTCGGGAAACCGCCATTTGAGTATATCAAAAAAATGGCGTTTAATGATATACTCTTCCGAATCCCGCAAATTAGTTGTATAAATTCTGGGGGCAATTTTTTTTATTTTGCCTTCTTTTTCCGCTTTGCTGATTTGGTAAGAAGCATTCTTATCAGAAGAAGCAAATATAATTTCTTGTCTGAAATCTATTGAATCCGCCATCAGAATTTTTTCTATTATAAAATTTATCCGAGCGCGAAATTAGGAATTTTTTCCATTATAATCCATGATTCTCGGAATTTTTTCCATTATAGATGCCTTTACCATCCAAACAAGCCATCGGATGCTCTTTAATACGCATAATATATTCATCGTCAAATATTTAACTATGTATGTCTAAAAAATTAATCCGTCGCCATTCGTCGCAGGCAGTTACATTTCGGGTTGATGGAAAATGGTACGGCAAGTGCCGGAATACATGCGATTAAACAATAGTGTCCGGAGCCGCAGGAAATAATCCGCAAATTACTCCATTTCTTCAATTTTGGAAGAAATGCGACTGATGGCCTCATTCAATTTTTTCTCCGGCAAAATGACATTGAAATTATTCCAGAAACTGTCATCATATTTAAATTTTGTTTCTGAAAATACATTGCGAACAGGAATGCTTTCTTTGTGTGGAAATCTTTTCACACCGGTTGTATCTATTTTGCAAACAACCATCTCAAAAAAAGAGTGAATGGTTTTGGCGGGTTGAAAAAAAGCATTTTTATTTTTAATTTTGAATGTAATATCGCCTCTGATATGGTTCAAATAATATTTCCCGTTCCATTGTTTATAATAAACATAATACCCGGCTTTTTCCGGTTTGATGTCAACGCCTTTCGGTTTTTTGAGGATAAGCAGGTCGGCCGCTTTTTCGATATACTTCGGATTGATTTCAAAACGGGCTGCCGATAATGCGCTGTTATCCGCATCAATATAGAGTTCTCCTTTATAAAGCGGCTCCGTAATTCCGGGTTTTTGCTCAAAGGCGATTACATGTGCCAAACCGGAATCGGCGACCGTCATATCTATTTTGGTATAATTAAAGGGATTATCATTGTTCAAATCCAAAAAATCGGGAATATACTTGATAATGTCCAAGTGCAAAGACGCATCAATGACGGCTCTCATTTTTAAGACAATGGAATCTTTTTCGTTTTCATTGCTTATTTTTCTCATTTTTAATAATTTGACCTGCTCTTCAGCCGATGATTCGAACCCGGTTTTATAGATTTGAAGCACGGCTTCGGTCAAACTGACGACCGTATTTTTTTTCTCTATTCCTTCCCGGTAAAAGCATGTGAAATAAACCGGATCACCCGGGTAGTTGACAATCCGGTGGTTAAGTATTTCCCGTATGATTTTTTGCGGATTGACTATTCCGACGATAATCTCCTGCAGAGGAACAATTTTGGTTTGCAGGTAAATATCCACCGGATTTTTCAAAAATAATTCCACAGGGATAATCTGTTGATTATAACCGACATGAGAAATCCAAATGTTTCGGATAGAATCGGAAATCGGTATTTTGAGTATAAATTCGCCCGATTGATTGGTAATGGTTCCGATGCCGGTTTCTGTGATGCTTGCCGAAACGTAAGGAACAGGTTCTTTGGTTTGGGCATCTTTTACCACCGCTTTTGCGACAATAAAATTCAAACTGTCCTTTTTTATCGGCGGGGATTTAATGTCGACGGCAGGTGGTATCCCGCTTTTATACAAAAGGATATGCCGGTTGATCACCTTGATTTGTATATTCGGGTCTTGAGTGATCAGGCAGATGGATTGTCTGACGGTATGTTCTCCTCCGGGAAATTTTACTTTCTTCTCACTATGGATAATATCGCTGTCGTAAATAAAAAAGAACCCGGTAAGGCCGGAAATCCGATTGAGCAGTTCGTAAGTCGATTCTTTGGTTTCGGGCAGTTGTATTTCCCGGTCGAGGATATCCGCGGCTCTTGCCGGAGAGCAATATCCAAAGAGACAGATCATTATGATCAAACAACTTCTCATCATCTTTATTTTGCCGGACGCCGGATATAAATCGTATCCTGTTTATTGACTTGTTCAAGATTTAAAGCCAAACAAATTAATTTCGCCATGGATTCAACGGAATTATTGTCAAAAGTAACCGTCAACGTCCGGTTATTCAATGATTCTTCCATGATTATGGTCGGAGAATCATAGATTGTATTGATGGCATGAACAATATTGTTCAATTTTTCATCTTTAAAACACATCGTATCCGTAAAACGGCTGAACACTTGAACGTTCACCGTTTTCGATTTGCTTAAGCCGCCTGTGTTGAATCGAACGGTTTCTCCGGCTTCCACGGGAACGGTCACCCGATCATTGCGGGAACGGACGTTTACTTTTCCCTGCTTTACGGATAGTTCAAACGGATTGCCGGAAGAAGATTGAACCGCGAAAACAGTTCCTGTCACTTCAATCGTTATTTTCTCGTCCGTCTCGACCACAAAGGGACGCTTTTCATCTTTTGCCACACTGAATAAAGCATTTCCGCTCAGTTTCACTTTCCGCTGATTCCCGGCGAAAACAGCCGGATAGGATATGGATGCCCGGGGCGCCAAATAAACCATTGAACCGTCGTCAAGCGTAAAGACCAATGTGCCTGAATTTTCCTTATTTTGCAGGACTGCCGGTGAATCATCCTTGCTTTGCCGAAAATAAAGACCGGTAAAAATAACCCCGATACAAACAGCGGCTGCGACAGCGATCCGGGTGAGTTGCATTTTCCGTTTCCGATAAGGAGAATCTTTTATTTTACCGGTCAATAAATGATCTTTTTCAAGTCGTTCCCGGAGAATATTCCATGCTTTATCCGTATCAATGCGGTATATGTTATCTTTGTTTTGTTCCATGCTCTTTTAATCATAAATTGAATTGTATTTATCCCGCAATTCCCGAAGCGCTTTACTGATTTCGGCTTCCACTGTTTTTACGGATATATGAAGTTCTTGTGCGATTTCAAGGTATTTTTTCCCTTCCATCCGATTCATGCGGAATATTTTTTGCCGGCGTTCGGGCAAACGATACAGCGTTTCCGCTATTTGTTGTTCCAACTCCTTATATTCCAACTCTTCCTGCGGCGTAAACGTTTCCATATCCGGATTTTCGGCATACCTGTTCCGGTAATTTTCCCGCACCTTCAACTTTTCAACCTGCTGAAGCGATTTGTTTTTGACGGAACGATACAAATATCCGTTGACCGAAGTGATAATTTGCAGGGTTTCCCTCTCTTTCCAAAGAACATAAAACATATCTTGTACGATTTCCTCGGCGGTTTCCATATTTTCAACAAACCGGTATGCGTAACGACACAACGGTTCGTAGTATGCCCGGAAAAGGGTTTCGAACGCCCGGATATTTCCGTCTTTTATTTTCTTGAAAATCAATAAGTCGAAAGGCATTAAGCTGTAAATAGAAGATTATTTATAAATGTTCCTTTTTCAATTTATTGACGGCCGATTCCAACGATTCGGTCGGTTCAATAATATTGTACGCTCCCCAGAAATTATCATCGTAAAAATTCATGACCTTGTCGCTCAGTGATTCGTTTTTGTTGAACGATTCTTTTCGGGAAATATTGCTTACATTATCTTCTTTACTTTCGGTCACGATCATTTCACTCACTACCGCATAATTTGTTGCAAACAGCCTGCGTTGCCAGTCGCATTTGAATTTCACCTCATTACGGATGTAATTCAGATAACTTTTCCCGTCCCGTTGTTTATAAGAAACGACAAAAAAGACTTCGTCAGGCTTGAATCGCAGTCCTGCCGGCTTTTTACGCAAAATTGCTTCCGTAGCCTTATTCCGGTCTTTCATATCCAAATAAAATTCAGCCCGGATGAAAGCCAAGGTTTCCTTGTCAATATATAGTTTCCCGTAACACAACGGATAAGGAAGAATGATTGCCGGCGTAAAAGAAAGCACATATTGTTGCCGGTTGTCTAAAAATTCCGGATTCTCCATTTTGAAGTTGAAGTTGCCTAAAGAATTTTCATCAAACAAAATATCCGGATTTTTGACGATGTCGGCGTAAACAGACAAGTTCGGGCCTCCCAGCAATTTCACGGCCAATGTGTCGCTCGCTTTTGTGGTCAGCAATTTCCGCCCCTTAAAAATTTGTACCCGGTCGGCATTCGCGTTGTTTTCCGCATAAGAATTTTTATAGATATTGATGACCGCTTCGGAGATATTGATGAATTTTTTTCCTTTTTGTACGGTCTCCCGATAAAATCCGGTAAGCAAATCAGGCTTATCGCTGTAGTTGGATGCGACCCGCTTAAGCGCTTCTCTGACTAAATCTTCCGGGTTCTTCCAACTTTCGACAACCACCTCTTGCAATTGTTTTCTGTTCGGTGCCAGATAAAATGTCTGGTTTAAAAAATCTTTTTCATCGATGGAAATACGGGTGCTGAAATAACCGATTCGGGAAAATTCGATTTCTTTTGCTCCGACAGATTTTCTGATTTTAAGCGTAAATGCACCTTCTTCGTTCGTGATGCCGCTCAAATTACTTCCCGGTACGGATATGTTGACCTGTTCCAATTTCTTTTTGGTCGATTGATCTTTCACCACCCCGCTGATTGTGAAATAGCTTTCATCGTTTTGGGCAAACAAATTCATCATGCCCGAAAACAATACGATGAATAATGTTGCAATACCGATTCGTTTACCATGTGTTTTCATTTTTTGTTTTTTTTAATTGTGAATAATATTCCGGCTACTATCCTTCTGATCGGTCAGCAATGAAATACCCTATAAAGATAAGGATATATTTTTAAAGTCGGCAACATGCCGCAGGTGCGGGGCGGGATGAAGAGTTAAAAGTTAAGAGTTAAGAGTTAAGAGTTGGAGGGGGGGTATATTTGACATTATCGAAATGCTCTGAAAGGTCAAAATCAATAGCGCAGGGCATCGTGTTGAGACGGGGAAGGCAAAAAACAAGAAACCCTGAAGGAGCGTAGTCAATTGATAATATTACGATTACGCCCTATTCTTCCGGTTCACGCAATAGCAAAAGCGTAATTTTGTTCATAAAATTTATGGCATTGTTAAACAGGTATAGATAACCCTTATTTTTGCAATTCTCTTAGCAGCCCGGGAATATATCCGGTCTCCGGCCCTTATCCGCTTATTCCGGGAAATTTTATTGACATTTATTGTATTTATAAATAAGGGAAATAAGGGCGGGATCGGTTGCATTGTATCGGCTGCCAAGCTACTAAAGGGGCTTTTAGAAAATAAGGTTTTTATTTTAAATCTATATCAGATTAACCATACAAAAAACAAACAGACGGGCTGCGAATGCCGCAAACCCGTCTACTTGTTTACTCGTTTACTTGTCTACTACTTATTACCTCCATGTCCATGCTGTTTGTTGCGTTTTGTGCAATAATAGCCTGCCATAATAAAGGACATCAGCAAAAACACCGTCACATCGGCGCTTCCCAACGGGACGACAATCTTTTGCGGATTGCCGTTTTCGCCCGGAGGCGGGGCATACAACTTGTTATCGTCGTCCGAAAACATATTTTCCGAAGATTGTTTACTTTCCGATAATTTATCGGATTTTTCCCACACAGCCGATTCATCAAATATCGATTTTTTTTCCGACAGCGTCACAGACGCCTTTTCGTCGTCATCCGATGTTTTATCCGAAAAGGACGAAAAACACCGTCCTTCGGGAGAAAACAATAAGATAATGCCTATCAATAATCCGATTCGTTTCATAATTCATTCATTTTGTTTATTTTATTTTCATTTAAATCTGTCGTAAAAACCGGTTTATGTTTTAAACGCCAAGTCACAAAGGCGGAAAGACGCGAAGTTTAAATCCGTTGTGACTTTGTGTCTTTGCCTCTTCGCGTTTAAAATAATATAAATTCTGCCGGGTACTTGGTCAACTCTTACAGCGCCACTTTCTTTGTCAGCGTCTTTCCCGTTTCACTCGTCGCTTTCATCACATACAACCCTGCGGGCAAATCATTCAACGATAATTGCCGGATATTTTCCGCAGTCTTCACCTTCACCCCCGAAACAGAGTAAAAACATACCGAACCCGTTTCGCTGAGGGTCAGTTCCCGCCCGGACACCTCGGCCCGGAATGTATCTGCTTCGCTTGAAGAAATACCCGTATCCGTTCCGTTAGTCCAAATATAAATCCCGAGCAGATACCAGGGTTTGACCACATCTCCCGTCAATGGAGCGTCCGCGGGGAACAATTTGCTCGCCGCTATCCGAATGGTTTGTTGATCCGAAGGAACTTCAATCATTTGGGGTCCCGATGAAAGCCCGGTCAAAACACAGGTATTCCCACTCCGGGCAAAATACATTCCGTCGTAAAGCGTATACGGAGGAAAAGGAATCGTCGCATACGGAATGGCGGTGAAATCCGCATCGGTCAGAGAAGTTCCCGTGCCTGACGAAAATCCGTAACTGATGTATCTCGGGGGATTATTAGCCTCGGGATTATTGTTGTAGGCTTTAAAGGCTACATAAGTGATTTCGGTTCCGTCGGCCGGTTCAATTTGAATATACGGATAATATTGGCTTTGATAACCGTCGTCTTCATTGGCGAAAAGGGCTGCATTATGATTGCTCGTTCCGCTGGTCTCTCCGAAACATTGACAATTCACAGACCCGAATTCAACGGCCCGTGCGCCGGATATGCCGGAATAATCGGGTATAATCAGTTTAACGGAATTATTGATGCCCTCGCCCTTAACCACACCCGTTGGTGAAGCGTCAGCTGCGGATATTCCTTCAATTTTGATGTCGGCGTCGTCGGTTATGTCTTGAGCGTTTAAAACAAGCGGGAAACAACAGCATATACCCGCCATTAATTTGATCATATATTTTTTCATAATGTTTATTAATTTTAGAAATTGTTTATTTTTTGTGAAACTCGTTAATTTCGCACAGATTTCACAGATTACACAGATTTTATTATTTTTTTATTCTCGCACAGATTTTATTATTCTCGCACAGATTTTATTATTCTCTCACAGATTCCACAGATTTCACAGATCTTATTATTCTCGCACAGATTTATACAGACATTAATTAAAAAAATCTGTGAAATCCGTGAAATCTGTGAGAGACAGCGAGCCTTGCGAGCCATCTACCTGCAATAAATTTTCACTGCTTTCGAGATATTCCCGTTGGTTGCCCGCACGATGTATATGCCCGGTTGCGACACTTGATAGCCGGTCTGTACCGCCTGTATGTTTTTCCCGATATGAACGGGTTTCCCCTGCAAATCGTAAATCCCGACGTCTTTCAACAAACTGCCGTCGACGCTCAAGACACGGATGCCGCCGTCTAAGTTCAGGATTTCGATTCCCGTGGTGGGTTCCGCTTCCCGGGTGCGGATATCGGTCGACGATTTCACGAACGAGAGATAAAACCGGTCGTTGACAAACAAATCGGAGGTTGTTTTATTAAACGTGTAATACGGAAAAACCCTCAAGTTGATCTGAGTCGGAACGGGCAAGCCCAAATCCGTCAGGAAAATATCGTAATCGGGGGCAAACAGCCGGATACCGTCCATCCTGAATTCAAATTCGCCGGTGTCCGACGTCCGGATACCCAAAAAGAGCGGTTCGGACAAGTCATCCACATGGAGCATGTCCGACAACTTTCCGCTTTCGGACACCGTATAAACCGTCACCGGCCCGGTAACATCGTTCAAAAACGTTTTGGGAACATCCGTATAACCTTCGGGAAGCCCCTCCGGATGATAATACAGCAAAGTCTTGTTGGAAATTCCGGCATTCGACACCTTGACCGACAACACCTCCGGCGCCGGCATTTCACCGCCCGAACGGAGTTTATCGCCCGGAACCGTCGTCGTCATCACCGCATTGGTGTACAGCGCCGAAAACGGCGTTTTAGAAGTCACCAGCACCGACTGCATGGGCGCGATGTATTGCTGCAATTCGCCGGTGGTCGAGCCGCCCGCCACGTCATACGAAATAAACGTTCCGTTTTCGTCCAACACCTGATAAAACGGCTCGATCAGTCCGTCATTCAAGGCTTGGAACTGATTGAAATCCCAGTGCGCCATAAACGGATTCCCGACAATCACCTGCGTACCCGCGGCATCGGCCGAAACATCCAGACGTACCGATCCCGTCGACACATTCCTTCCCGGCTCGTAAACAAAGCGGTTTTCGTTCACGCGCGGCAACGGCACGGAATACTGATATATGCAGTTGGAACCGCCGAAATAGGCATACATGCCGTAAGAATCTTCGTGTTTGGGAAACAGAAAACTTTTGGGGGTATGAACGGTTGCATCAGGCTGTTTGTCGTCGACCCAGACCGAGAAGCCCGATCCGGCAGGCATCGGATAATCGGGATTGTTGAATACGCCCGTCCAGTTGCCGGCCACATAATCGCCGGTTTGCGGATTTTCCTTGTTCCACAACCGGGTGTACATAAACACATCGTCTTCGCACGGCCGCGGGTCGCTGATGTAATAATCGCCGGGAAACAGACTTTGGAGCGGCGCGGACACCATATACCAGCGGTTGCTGTTCAAGGTCAGCCAAACATACGCCGCATCGTAATCCAGACTGTCGGTACGCATCACTTCCCCGCCGTGTTCGAACCAGATGTTTGCGCATTCGCTCCGCTTGTATTGGTCGTACACGGTATGTCCGCCAAGGGTTTCCGGCGTCAGATCCGGATAATTCGAAATCATGTCGGGAATCAACACATCCGTACATTTACGCGGAACATTCGACCGGGAAAGATTGCCCGACAAATCGGCGGGATTCAGCCAGTTTTCATAATCATGCCAATCCTGATTTTTCGCGAAACCCGTCCAAATCAACGAATCGGGCGCCAGATAAACAAATACCGTATCCCTCATGGTGCCGACCTGCTCGCTTTTGGTGGCCAGATCCCAGATTTCGACGTAATATTTTTGTACGGGCGAGGCATCTTTATGCACGTCGTAGTAATCGCCTTCTCCCACCAGATTCGACGAAGCGGACGATACCGGATCGTTGTACCATTTGTACCAATACGTATTGGCCGGATAAATATATACCCGTTCGGTATCCGACGGATCGGCCGGATTGCTTTGACACATCACATGTTCCCCCTGCGTCAGAGAGAGGTTATTGGCGATGTTGTTGTAATAAACACACTCGGCCATGTCCATGGGATACGTGTTTCCTTCCCAGTTCAGGCGGATTTCCCAATAATCGTATTTGGGCGGCATGATGCCGGGGTAGCCGGAAATCTCGTAAACGATCGTCGTCGGCGTATTCACCGGAATATCGACGTCCATATCATTGGAACCGATGTGATATTCCGTCGTCGCGCCGGGACTCGAATTGTATACATAAGTGCTGATGTGCAGATTTCCCGTATAGCTTGCGTTCCCCGCATTGTTGATGCCGATGGTGATGATCAGTTTGTTGTTTACGTTGTCGATGAAAATCTTTTTCTCGATGCCGCTGTCGAAGTACAAATCGGGCCCCATAAACAGCGGCGTTCCGGCCTCGTTCAACGTGGTGGTTTGTTGCAGGAAGTTGTTGAACGGATGATTGATTATTCCGGTTCCGTTTTCGTAAAATGCCGCGGCCGGATTGACCGGATACCGCACCGGAAGCAGATTTTCATCAATATAAGCGGGATTGAATCCGTGCTGGTTCCATACGCTCCGGCAAGGCGCCCACTGGCCGGGAGTTTGGCTGCCGAACCACATGATTCTGGTATCGGTATTGCGGTTAGCACCCGGCATCGCCCCCGACACCAAAATATCGGCATGTCCGTCTTTATCGAAATCCACCACAATCGGATACTCCGTATGCGTAGCCGACAAACAATCGATGCCGCCGTTCGGCAATACATCTATCCCGTTTTTATTCAGGATGCGCAACTTGGTCTCGTCCCGGTACACTAATTCTGCTTCCCCGTTCTGGTCGAAATCGAACATCGACATGGTGGTACATCCCGAAGCGTCTGAAGTTGTACCCTGCCACATCATGACAAACGAATCCGCCGCTTTGTCATACCTGAAGGCATACATGCTGTAGCCACAGGTGAATGCGATGTCGGGAGAGCCGTCTCCGTCGATATCCCCCACAAAGGCACGGGAGATTCCGCCATCGACAAATACGGGAGAACCGATCATTGCCCCCGTTAATCCGCTATATACATAAAACTTGGATCGGTTGGAAAGATTGAAATAATCGTGTGTCGTGACGACCACGTCCAGATAGCCGTCGCCGTCGATATCGGCCACCGAAACAAAACCGTCTTCCTGCGGAACGCTTGCAATCACCGTTGCTTCATTCGCATCGCTGTTCCGGTCGGTAATCGTTACGCGGTAGGTGGTGTTTCCCGCCAATACTTCCAATTTGCCGTCGTTGTCGATATCGGCAAAGGCAGGCATGGCGGCCTGTATAGGTGGGTTAGGAAAACGAGTAGCACCGTTAATTCCTCTCCATGCCCGGCCTCCGTCCGGCAGCGTGGCCAGTAACCGGCCGTTTTCCGCCGCAAAGATTTTGTCCCAGGCCAAAATTTCGGACTTGCCGTCTCCGTCGATATCGGCGATGATCAGTGAAAGACTGATATCCGAATTAGGAGCTGTAGGATTTGTTAATTGGCTGGCGGTAAATACCGGCACGCTCGAAGTCCATTTCAACACCCCGTCGCCGGTATAGCATTGCAGGCGGTACGTATCTTCCTCGCCGTTGTTGTAGTTCGTAAATATCACGATCTCTCCCTGTCCGTCGTTATCGACATCGGCAATCAGCAGCGGCATGGTGGGATACGTCGGCATCTGCGGCACCTTGAACTTATTTTTCAACTTCAACTCATGATCCAATACGATAATGGAATCGCTATAGTTGGAGTATCCATGACTGCCCGGCACCACCACTTCAAGGTTTCCGTCGCCGTCCAAATCGCCGACAAACGGCGTAGCCAGCGGATGAACAGGCACGTCGCTGATGGCTTTCATTTCGATGTCCCACGTCATGGGCGGTCGCGGAACGTAACAGACGTCCGTGATCATGTTCGACGGCTGATTAAAAACACTCACGTTCACGATGGTGTCGGATACTTCGCGTATCGATCCCGCCGCGCACTCGATTTGATACCTGAACCGGTCCTGCCCCGTAAACCCGGCATTCGGAATATAATAAATATTGCCGGTGGCCGGAATCGGAATCACCGTCCCGTGCGAAGGATACTGTACGATGGATAATTTAATGGTGTTGCGGTTACAATCGCCGAACTCGTCGTTTCTCAGGACATCCAGAATGGCATAGCCGCCGGGCGTCACATAAACATTATCGATGTTGGCTTTCAGAGGAACACGTGTTTGTGCGCCGGCCGGCAACACAAAAAAGAGAAAAACCGCGATATACACCAACGTGCATACCGAGTCCTTCCCCCGGATAAAGGATAGTTTTCTTTTCATTTGATTCATTCATTTTGTTATTCATTCATTGTAAAACCCCCGAAAAAGCCCGCTAACCCCCGAGGGGGGGTTAGCGGCGGGGTTGTATCTTGGCAAAAACACTCACACTCAAGACCTTGCACTCACATTCACTTTTACACTCACATTCGGGCAGCCCGAAGCTCCCGAAGGGCCGGCCCCCTGATCCCCGAAAGGGGAATATCAATGGGGCTGTATCTTAACAAAAACACTCACATTCAACAGTTACCTTGCACTTACATCCGCCGGCCCGCTTCCACTCCCCCTTCGGGGGCGGGGGCTTGATGCCTCCTGCACCGGCCTTGCATTATTTTTGGTCGTCGCGACAAAAATGATCAAGGGCAAAACTTGCATCGGTATCCGGCGCAGGACATCCTCCCGGATAAAGTGTGAATGCCTTTTCTCTTAAAAATCAGAGCATTGGCATTCGGGCGCAAAAATAGAACGTTTAACTCTAAATAAAAAATAAATAATGATAATAAATGTTAAGACTCTCCGGAGGGCGTTTATCGGCCCGAAAGAGAACCGGTTCCCGGGTTTCACGCGACTCTCGAAGAGTTCACGTAAACACGTGACAGTCGCGCTTCCGGAAATATCCGGGAATAAAAAATCAATCAAAAAATATACGGAAAGGAAAATTTTGAACGGTTGTTTTTTTATGAAGTTGTTTTTAAATGTACATATATTTTATGTTAATTTTAAAAAATACAACAAAATGGCAAAAGTTAAAAGGCAAAAATCAGGAGTTAAGAGTTAGGAGTTAAGAGTTAGGAGTTGAGAGTTAGGAGTTAAGAGTTAGGAGTTGAGAGTTAAGAATTGAGAGTTAGGAGTTAAGAGTTAGGAGTTGAGAGTTAAGAGTTAAGAGTTATGGGCCGGGCGGCGGAACAGGATTATCAAGCTTTTATATCCCGACCTTACACATGGGAACAAGACCGGGAACACGCCGTAATATCGGATGAACCCTTATTTTTTAATGTTCCCTTATAAGAGTTAAGAGTTAGGAGTTGAGAGTTATGAGTTATGAGTTATGGGCCGGGCGGCGGAACAGGATTACCAAGCTTTTATATCCCGACCTTACACATGGGAACAAGACCGGGAACACGCCGTAATATCGGACGAACCCTTATTTTTTAATGTTCCCTTATAAGAGTTATGAGTTAAGAGTTAAGAGTTATGAGCCGGGTGGCGGAACAGGATTATCAAGCTTTTATATCCCGACCTTACACATGGGAACAAGACCGGGAACACGCCGTAATATCGGACGAACCCTTACTATTTAAAGTTCCCTTATAAGAGTTAGGAGTTAGGAGCCGGGCGGCGGAACCGGATTATCAAGCTTTTATATCCCGACCTTACACATGGGAACAAGACCGGGAACACGCCGTAATATCAGACGAACCCTTATTTTTTAATGTTCCCTTATAAGAGTTATGAGTTATGAGTTATGAGTTATGAGCCGGGTGGCGGAACAGGATTATCAAGCTTTTATATCCCGACCTTACACATGGGAACAAGACCGGGAACACGCCGTAATATCAGACGAACCCTTATTTTTTAAAGTTCCCTTAGTAGCCGATGCGACTCGAACTAACCTCACCCTTATTCCCTTATTTTCAGAACCCCGCCCCGGCGGACATGTTGTCCGAATCCGCTATTTATTCCGCTTTTTTTGAACGCAAAGGCACAAAGTCACGAAGCCACGAAGAAGAATAAAACTTAGCGTCTTGAAAACTTGGCGCCTTAGCGTTAAAAATATTTAAATACAATATTTCCCGCCCCGGCGAACATGTTGTCCGTCCGCTATTTTATTCGGAAGGACATGTTGTCCGAATCCGATGTTTATTCCGCTTTTTTTGAACGCAAAGGCACAAAGTCACGAAGCCACGAAGAAGAATAAAACTTAGCGTCTTGGAAACTTGGCGCCTTAGCGTTAAAAATATTTAAATACAATATCTCCCGCCCCGGCGGACATGTTGTCCGTCCGCTATTTTATTCTAAAGGACATGTTGTCCGAATCCGATGTTTATGCCGATTGACCGGAATCGGCGCAAACAAGAAGGGCATAATTTTTACCGTTTCAAAATTAATTCATATTTTTGTAAGAGAATATCTATGGAAGAGTTGGAAAAATATAAAATCGGTTTGAAAAATGTGCTGCAAAAAAACAGTGCGATAAAACGATTTTATCTGTTTGGTTCAGTACTTACCCCTCATTTTGATATTACAGCAAGCGATATAGACGTTTTGGTTGAAACAGAAAATATTCCGCCGGAAGAAAAGGGCGAACAATTAATGATTTTATGGGAGGAACTGGAAAAACTTTTTGCCCGCAAGGTTGATTTACTTACTGAAAATTCTCTACGTAATCCTTTCTTAATTCAAGAAATCAAGCGAACCCGAAAATTAATCTACGATGGACAAAATAAGCAAATATTTATTTGATATTCAGTCGTCTATCTCTCTAATAGAATCTTTTTTGAAAGATATTGACACATTCGATGATTACCAAAATGATTTGAAAACTCAAAGTGCGGTGGAACGCCAATTGGCTATCATAGGAGAAGTTGTAAACAAATTAAGACAGGAAGATTCGAGTTATACTTTAGCCCATGCTAAACAAATGATAGATTTTAGAAATCGCCTGATCCATTCTTATGACAATATTGACAGTTCGATTGTTTGGGTTATTCTCAAAAAGCATTTGCCGATTTTAAAAGAAGAAATTGAAAACTCTAAATGATTATCGGATGTTGTACCCGGCTATCCCCGCAGGTAGGGTGTAAAAATGTATCGATGCTTCAAAAAAATATTCGTTCTTTTTTGTCCCGGCGGGGACATTATATCGGTAGAAAAACACCATCCCTTCACCCCTTGTCCCGTCAGGGACAACATATTGGTAGAAAGGAAAATTCCTCCGGAGACCAAC
>WRGA01000081.1 GCA_009787405.1 Candidatus Azobacteroides sp. | reverse complement strand
TTTTTTTTTTTGTTTAAGATCAAATATTCTACTTTTGGGGCCGAATATTGATACTCCGGTTTTTTAAGAAAATTTAAAATAAAAACTCAAAGACATCGCAAAAGATACAATCACTTTCTCTATGTACCCGGTGTTTGTTTTCCTTTGCGGGTCTTTGATTCTTCGCGTTTACAATGATATTTTCTTATTAATTAATTTAAAAATAACTAAAAACAATTAAAATGATGAAAAGGTTAACATTACTCTTATTTATGACGGTTTGCGCTTCTTTCAGTGCAATGTATGCGCAAACGAAAGTGTATTTGGATGTAAGCAGGATTCTTTCTAATGGTAATCGTTGGGATTATACTCCTAATGATAATCCTACTTCATTTCAAGTTTACTCATGGATAGGCACCGGCGACAACATAACTTGGTCAGCCGGATTTACCAAGATTGCAGGCGAAGAGTATATTTATGAGACAACAATTCCCGACGAGAATCCAAATTTCATCGTTGTTCGTAGAGAAGGTCAATCTCCCGCAACAGGTTGGACTGGAGTAAATAATCAAACACGAGACTTAATCCTATCGGAGGGCAACTATGTGATGATAACGGACTGGGGATCAGCTGAGCAGGCAACTTACTCGCCAATAACTATAAAAGTAAATACTTCAGCACCGAATTGGGGTAATACCATTTCAATTTATTATTGGTTTGGAAACGCTGATGGAGCTATTAAGCCGTCACCACTTACTTCTCTTGGAGACGGTTGGTATGGTTGCACTCTTTATGGCTCTCCGGTAAATCTTATATTTATAAATGGTACAAATTGGGGTAATAATCCTAATCAGACAACCGACATTAAAAATAATGATGGTACTGATTTCGGTTCCGGTGTAAATGTATCAAGTTGTTTTATCGTCCAAAGCAACAGCGACGGCAAGCATATTGTTTCAACGGGTTGCCCGGAAGCGACAGTCGAATTATCAGGTGTGTCTGATGGAGACACCTATTATGTCGGTGACGAAATTGAATTAAGTGCCACTTCCACAAAAGTTCTTAATCCTGTTTATACGTATTGGTATTCTGTAGATAATGGATCAAGTTGGGAAAAGATAAACGAAGCACCAACACCGGAGACGACAATTTCGTATGCTCCGGCAGCCGGTACTTACTGTTTCAAAGTAGATGTAGCCGAGAGTACTGACCCCGGTAACGTTTTGAAATCTTCTGAGGAGACCCCGATTTGCAATGTAGAGGTAGTGCAAGCAATAGTCGAATTAAAAAGCCTGCCTAAAACAATAACAGCCGGTGCTGCGGGTACTGTTATTATTAGTAGTCAAGGTGATTTAGAAGACGCTTTAGGTGAAATAGAAACAAATGTTGAAGATCCTGCTTATACGTTTTGGATAAAAGTGGCAGGTGAATCAGACGATGCCTATGAAATGATAACATATCCGCTTACTCTGACAGAAGATATCACCTACACGATCAAGGTATGTGTAGCCGAATCCGGTGCTATTACCCCACCCTATTTGGCTTGTGATGAAGATGACCTGGAGATCGGCAGATATACCGGATTAGCCAAAACCACCATATCCGGTTATACGGTTACAAGCGGTAGCACTATAATCCAAGCTCAATTCGAAGGCGCTGCGGCTGTTGAACTTTATACCATTTCCGGCGTATTGTTGAAAAAAACCGTTGCTGTCGGTTCGTTCGAACAAACCGGCTTGGCTCCCGGTTTGTACATCGTCAAAATCAACGGCGAAGCAAGCAAGGTGGCGGTGAAATAATAAGCTCCCTAACCCCCGAAAGGGGGATATTGGAGAGGGTTGTTTACGGCAGCAAAGGCTGAAAACCTTTGTAATAAGTAGACGAGTAAACAAGCAAACGAGTAGACAAGTTCCGGGTGTCACACAAAGCCGGACTTGTTTACTCGTTTACTGTATTATTTGTCCGCCGGAGCAGGACGATGATTTCGGAGTCAAGGCTGAAAGCCTTGCATATCATACCATAGAGCAGGGCGATGCACGATCCTGTTCGGAAGATTTGTAAGAAGTTGATATATAGAATAAAAACCTTATTCTAAAAAAGTAACCTTAGCAGCCGCCGGGGATTCATACATCCAACCTGTCCTTATTTCCTTATTAAATCATTGTCAATAAAGGAATAAGGGTGAGATTGGTTAACATTACATCGCTGCTAAGGGGAACTTTTAAAGAATAAGGTTTTTATTTTAAATCGATATAAAATTAACCATGTCCTAAATTAATTTTGGATGCATAGTATAATGTGTAAAAAATAAGACAGTAATTTATATCACATAGCTAATTGATTATTCATGATTTTACTACCAAAGTTACCAAATTATTATTTACACACTATATATTCTTAACTCTTAACACATTGCGTACCTACGGCACACTGATCGTGCGGGGGAATATCTTTTCTACCAATATTTTGTCCCTGACGGGACAAAAAGCAACACTCGTTTATCCCATCTGGAATATTATATTGGTAGAAAATTAAGGGTCTCCCTTCACCCCTCGTCCCGCCGGGGACAAAATGTTCTCTTCTTCACATTACGTCCCTGACGGGACTTTGGCCAACGGAGAATTTCTCCTTTCTACCAATATGTTGTCCCCAGCGGGACAAAAAAACGAATATTACATTTTTATATCCCACTTGGGGGATAGGTAGATGCAACATCCGATAATCATTTTGATTATTTATGATTTTACCATCAAAGCTGCCGAGTTATTCTTTACATGTTACATATTCTTAACTCTTAATTCTTAACTCTTAGCTCGTAGCTCATCACGCGCATTTGGAGGTGCCGCAGGAGGTACACATCAAGCAGCCTTCCTGATAAACCAATGTTTTTTGCTTACAGTTGGGACATTCCTGACCTTTTGCTTCGGCTCCGTTGGGCAAATATTTTTTCAAGGCGCGCTCCACCCCGTTTTTCCAAGTGTTGATGGACGCGCTGTCTAATTCAAGCGAATTCACCAGCTTCATGACCTGATCGATCGGCATGCCGTAACGCAACACGCCGGAAATCAGCTTGGCATAATTCCAGAACTCGGGATCGAATTTTTCGGACAACCCCTCAACAGTTGTTTTAAATCCGCGTTTGTTGACAAATTGAAAGTCGTACCGTTTCACCCCGTTTTCATCCATATTTTTGATGATTTTTCCGCGAGTCACGTTTTTCGGCAGCAAAATGCCTTCTTCATCGTCCGCCAGTCCGGTAAATATTTCGTATGGTTTTCCGTTCAACAATCCGACGAAAGCGATCCATTTTTCCTTGTTATTCTGAAATTTCACCACATCGGCCTCCAATTCCCTCGGACGCTTGGAAACAATTTCCGGCGGTTCGATACACGGCCCTTTCCGTTCTTCTTTTTTCTCCATCGACAACAACACGCCCGAACGCGAACCGTCCCGGTAAACCGTACAACCTTTGCAACCCGAACGCCATGCTTCTTTGTATAATTCATCCACCAGTTCCTCGCCGGTATCCGCCGGCAAATTGATGGTCACACTGATTGAATGATCCACCCATTTTTGGATGCGGCCCTGCATTTTCACCTTCTGATGCCAATCCACATCATTCGAAGTCGCTTTGTAATAAGGAGAACGTTGAATCAACTCCTCCACTTCCTCTTGCGTGTATTTTTTGGTCGTCGGAATTTTATTCGCCTCCATCCACGTCACAAACTTATGATGAAATACGATAAATTCCTCGAATGCATCGCCGGTTTCGTCCACAAAATCAACTTTCACATCCGCATCGTTGGGATTCACTTTCCGACGACGACGATAAACAGGCAAAAACACCGGTTCGATACCCGACGTGGTTTGCGTCATCAAGCTGGTGGTTCCGGTCGGAGCAATCGTCAGACAAGCAATATTACGACGACCATATTTTTTCATGTCTTCGTACAATCCCGGATCAGCTTCGCGCAACCGGTTGATAAACGGATTGGATTCTTCTCTTTCGGAATCGTAAATCGAAAAGGCGCCGCGTTCTTTGGCCATTTCCACCGAAGCCCGATACGCTTCGATCGCCAATGTTTTATGCACCTGTTCCGAAAAATCGGTGGCCTTTTCCGTTCCATACCGTAAATTCAACGCGGCCAGCATATCGCCTTCGCCGGTGGTGCCGACCCCCGTTCTGCGTCCTTGAAGCGTTTTCTTTCTGATTTTTTCCCATAAATGATGTTCCGAATATTTTACTTCCTCATTTTCGGGATCGGAATCAATCTTCTCGAGTATTTTATCGATTTTTTCCGTTTCCAGATCAATGATATCATCCATGATACGTTGAGCCAAAGCAACATGTTTTTTGAACAAATCAAAATCAAATGCCGCTTTCTTGGTAAACGGATTTTTAACATACGAATATAAGTTAATCGCCAACAACCGGCAGCTGTCGTACGGACACAACGGTATTTCACCGCACGGATTGGTCGACACGGTTTTGAACCCCAAATCCGCATAACAATCAGGCACCGATTCCCGTATGATCGTATCCCAGAACAATACGCCGGGTTCGGCCGATTGCCAAGCATTATGAACAATTTTTTTCCAAAGTTCGGAAGCTTCGATCGACTTTATCGCCACCGGATTTGTAGAATCAATCGGATACTGTTGTTTAAACGACTTACCTTTGATCACGGCGTTCATAAATTCGTCGGTCACTTTCACCGAAATATTGGCGCCGGTTACCTTTCCTTCCGTCATTTTGGCATCGATAAACGATTCCACATCGGGATGCTTGATCGAAACACTCAACATCAAAGCCCCTCTCCGACCGTCTTGCGCAACTTCGCGCGTAGAATTGGAATAACGCTCCATAAAAGGAACAATACCGGTGGAAGTCAACGCCGAATTTTTGACCGGAGAACCTTTCGGACGAACATGCGACAAATCGTGTCCCACCCCGCCGCGTCTTTTCATCAATTGCACCTGTTCTTCATCAATGCGGATAATGGCGCCGTATGAATCGGCGCTGCCGTCCATTCCGATCACAAAACAATTGGACAATGACGCGATTTGAAAATTATTTCCGATGCCGGTCATCGGACTGCCCTGAGGCACAATATATTTAAACCGGTCGAACAATTCAAACAATTCTTCGGCAGAAAGAGTACCGGGATACTTTTTCTCGATCCGGGCCACCTCATCGGCCAAACGTCGGTGCATATCACCCGGCGTCTTTTCATAAATATTGCCGAAAGAATCTTTCAAAGCATATTTATTTACCCAAACTTTTGCGGCCAACTCATCGCCCGTAAAATATTCCAAGGAAGAATTGTAAGCTTCATCAAAGGTATAAGTCTTCGGTTCCATCATTTTTATTTTTTATAATGTTTATCAATCAAATCATCCATTCTAGAATTCGGCTGCAAGGATACAACATTATTACAACATGACCAAACAGAAAATCTTAAAGTTATTAAAAAATTAAAAAGTTTTCCATTTTTTAAAATAACATATTATATATCAATAATTTAAAAAATAACAATAACTCAAAAGTTTTCAAATTTAAATATTGTATAAATCAAATAAGCCTCCAAAAAAATAAAATCATATCTCATCCGAAGTTCATCTTCTCTCCAAAAAGTAACTCATTCGAATAATTCATGCAATCGATTGCAGACGATTATTCATCCCGATATTCATTCAAAGAGAAAAAATTCCCGACTTTTTTAATATTTTTTCATTTTTTATATTTATCATTATATTATAATATCGTACTTTTGTCCGCAAAATACTCATATGATTTCTCTATTATCAAAAAATACCCCGATTATGAAAGATCGATGGATATCAACCCTGTTAATCCTGTCATTGACGCTTTTGACCATCGAATGCAAAACGAAAAACGCAGGAAGCGAACCGTACCGGTTCCGGCTGAATGATACGACATGGGATGTTGTTGACATCAACAGCCAAGTGATCCCGGAGACACCCGAGAGACCGACGATCACCATCGATTCAACCGCCACCAAAGTTTTCGGCAGTACGGGATGTAACAGAATGAATTTCAATATCGAATTACGACAAGACCAAAACGAAATTACGTTTTCGGATGGGATTACCACCCGAAGGGCCTGCTTTCTTCATCCGGAAGTGGAACAAATTTTTCTGGAAAATCTCAATAAAGTAACCCGTTATACCGTCAAAAACGACACCCTTATTTTATGGGGAGCCGGAAAAACGGCTTTAATCACATTAATTCGAAACAGTAAAAACTAAAAATAAACATATGAAAATCAATTCGCTCAGTTTAATTCTATTGACCGCCTTTTTCTCCATGGTTTTTGTTTCCTGTGAAAAAGATGATGCCGATAATTCGGATAATTCGTATGTCAACAACTGGATTTACAAGACCATGAATGTCTATTATTATTGGAACAACAGACTCCCTTCGTCACCCGATTATTCGTTAAGTCCGGACAAATTTTTCAGTTCCATTTGCTATTGGTACGATAAAAACACCAATCCAAACGGAGATCGTTTTTCTTGGATACAGGATAATTATCTGGATCTGCTGAATGCATTGAACGGGATTTCAAGTGATGAAATCGGATTTGAATACACCTTATATTATTTGGATGAAAATCGGGTCAACTTAATCGGAGAAATCGAATACGTAAAAAAAGGAACTCCGGCCGAACAACAAAAATTGCAACGAGGACAATATTTCACGGAAATCAACGGTACGCCGCTTACCGTCAATAATTATAATACGCTTTTGTCAAATCTGCGGGGAAATTATACTCTTTCCGTTTACAACGGCGATGACTCCAATTTAACCGATAAAAAAACATTGTCCCTTTCCACGTTGAGCACCTACAAAGAAAATCCCATTTATCTTGACACGGTATATACCGTCAACGGAAAAAACATCGGTTATTTGGTGTACAACTTTTTCGCCGACGACAGCGGAGACGGAATATGCAATTACGATGCCCAATTGGCTCAAATATTCACCGGATTCAAATCGAAAAACGTATCGTCTCTCATTCTCGACCTTCGTTACAATTCAGGAGGTTCAACGTTTGCTGCCACCACATTGGCAAGTATGCTCGTAAAAAATCCGGATACCAAAAACATTTTCTATAAACTCAAATACAATGATCTAATCACCGCAGAACTGACACCTGATGAACTCAATCAGTATTTTTGGGACAAAATAAGCCCGGACGACAGTTGGAACAAATTGACTTCGCCGATATCACTGACCAACATCGGCGACAACTTACAAAATTTTTACATCCTGACGGGAATGAACACGGCTTCGGCAAGCGAATTGATTATAAACGGCTTAAAACCGTACATGAACATGACCTTGTTGGGAGATACGACGGTAGGTAAAAATGTGGCATCCGCTTCATTTTACGAGGAAAACGATCCTAAAAACAAATGGGGAATGCAACCCATTATCGCCAAAATGTACAACAAAAACGATGAGTCAAATTATACGGCGGGATTTTATCCCGATATTGTCAATACAGACAACGGATGGGATAAAAAACAATTAGGCGATTTGAACGAAAACATGCTGAACGAAGCGGTTTCATACGTTGCAGGCGGACTCAGATCATCGAGAACGGCACATAAAAATTCGCTCGTAAAAGTAATGACTTCCATCAATAAAAAAGCCCGGAGTAACACAAGTATTATAAAAAAAATAAAATGAATAAATTCGCATGGTTTATGATAATCGCCTGTGCATCGATGTTTCTTTTATCCGCCGGAAAAGTCGATGCGCAAAACCGTGTTCCTTTTGATGCCGGCAACAAGCGTCCTTTCTTAAACGAAAACATCAAAAGCGGCGAGTTGAAACGGATGGAACCCGATCTTTGGAGAGAAATAACAAAAAATGACATCGTGTCGGACCTGACTCCCGAACAACGATCGGCAATCAAAGATTTGATCACGGCAAAAGACAAACAATTGATTCAAATAAACAATCAATTGAATGAAAAAAAAGCGTATTTAAGAACCCTTGAAACTTCGGACAACGCCGATTTAAAATCAATCGACAAAACCATCGACGAAATCGGGGCATTACTTGTATCTCAAATGAAAACCGAAGCGGAATGCAGGCAAAAAATCAGGAGCTTATTGACGGAAGATCAACGCATTGAATTTGATTTAAAATCCCTGTGACAGATTTAACGCCGTCCCCCCCGTCATTGCAATCAGAATATCATGCAAAAAAACCGTTCGAAGGCTCCGACCATTCGTTCAAATGCAATTTTTCCCAAAGCAAATTACGCTCGTCAAAAGGATTTTTGGAGTCGACTTTTCTGCCGATGGCAATTACAGACAAAATATGAATGTTGGGAGGAATATTCAATAAATTGCGGATATAATCTTCCGAAGATTCTCCGTCGGCCGTAAATCGGCCGCGAATTTGCGTCCAGCAGGAGCCTAATCCCATATCTTCAGCCTGCAATTGCAGCATGATTGACGCAATGGCCGCATCTTCAATCCATACATCGCTTTTTTCAATATCGCACCCTACTGCAATCGACAATGCCGAATGTTCGATAAAAGCGGATCCATAAGGCTTGCATAAAGCCAAACGAGCCAATTTATCCTTATCATCCACCAAAATAAACTCCCACGATTGCGAATTTTTTGAAGTAGGAGACATTAATGCCGTTTTCATCAATAGTTCAACTTCTTCGGGATTCAGTTGTTCGGAAGTGTATTTTCTGATACTGCGCCTGCATTTGGCTAATTCGTTGAAATTTTTCATTATAACCGGTTATTTTAAATTATCATATAGTTTATCTCCGACTTTTCTCGGAGCTTCTTTAAAAGAAACCGAAAATATACTTTTGGATTCATCGTAATCTTCATATTCCAAGCCCGATAATTGAGAAATGCCGTAAATTAATCCGTTTGTCGTATAAGGTCGGGAAGTTTCCTCCGGGATTTTCACAAATTCCTTATATTGTTCCGACCGCCACAAAATAAAAGGGATCTGACACATTGCTTTTGACGTCTTTGAAAAAGAGTGTCCGTAAAAATCGTCATGTTCAAAGAGCTCGTCGGCATGATCAGAAAAATATAACACATAAGAAAAATCGGTTTGCTTTTTGACCATGTCTATGATTGAAGAAACAATAAAGTCATTGTATAATACGGAATTATCATATTCATTAATAATCTTTTGTTGCGCAGAAGTCAATGATCTTCCCATCGAGCTTCCCGTAACTACGTTACGGGAAGCTCGATGTAGCGCAGGGAGCGAAGCGGATTGCGCTACATCTGTCGGATTAAAAGTCCTGATTATTCCAAATTTATCAAATGCCTTCGGATATCTCTGATTATAAGACGTATGATTTCCCATCAAATGTATAAATACAGCTTTATTTTTTACCGCTTTATCATTCAATATTTCAAGCAAATATGGGAAAACGACCTCATCATAGGCAAAATTACTTTTCTCCGTTAAATCTGTTAAATGTGTTGCTTGTTTTGCCAAAACTCCGAACAAAGATTCATGGTCACCAATAAGACCTTGATTATCGATCCAATATGTTTTAAAGCCTGCCGAATTAAATAACTCAATGAGTGAAGGCTTGGTAAAAAAAGCGCTATCTTCAAAGTTCGTTGCAAAAGTCAAGATTCTTTTTAAACATGCAATTGTATAAACATCAGGAGATATTACATCCCGATAAATCAATAAATCTTTTCTTTTTGACTCCAATAAAGGAGTTGTTTCCCTCGAATATCCATAAATGGACATATGATTTCGAGACAAAGACTCACCGATAATAATCACAAATGTTTTATTAATGCTGTCGGGGAAATGACAAGTTACCCGATAATTTTGATTCTTTTTATAGTCGTTGAATTTATTGACAAAAGAAATAAAATCCTTATATCTGTATAAATTCTTATAAAATGAGGTAGACGGCACACAGTCAAGTATGAATAAATTATTCGTAAAAGAAGGGATTGATCCGAAAATGATCATAAAAACAAGAATATATGCATAATTTATACACATCTTTCCAAAAAAACAGATGCGGAATATTTTTAAATTACATTTCCTTGATCGAATGAGATAAACTACAGGCATGCTGAAATATAACAGAACCGATAGAACAACTTTCCATGTGACAAAGGACCGGATAAATTCCATTGATTCGGAAACATTTGACTCATAGATAACAAAAAAATTATTCCGAATCATAAAAACACGACTCATAATTAAATACGATAATATGATCAAATTCGGAATAAAGGTAAAAAGCAAACAAAAACTTAAAAATACACATCTTACCTTTTGTTTGAATAGTAAAGAAACGGCAAAAAGCTGAATTGCTATTCCAAAAGAAAACACCACGATTTTGAAATAAAGATCCGGCTCAATGGTTTCATCCACAAAGGCAAAAAAAGGAATAAAAGCTGTAATGTACACAAAAAAGAAAAAATCATATTTTCTTTTCAAACAAATATGTAGAAATTCTTTAATGCTTATTCCCTTATCCGGTTCTATACAATCACTCCGCTTCCCAAACATAACCGAGATTCTTTATCATAAATAACTCCGAACTGCCCCGATGCAATCCCCTGAATTTTGTCTTCCGATTCGATTCGATATATATCTCCGATACGCCTCAATTTTCCGTTTGTAAAATCGGGCGTATGGCGAATTTTGAAAGTAATGTCTTTTTCATCGTCGAATTCACCCCAAACATCTTCCGTAATGAATTTGAAAGCTCCGAGACGAACCGTTTTTCCGTATTGAGTCTCGGGATCGTATCCGTTGGAAACATAAATGATATTTGAATCGACATCCTTTTTGATCACAAACCAGGGTCCGCCACTCAGTCCCAATCCCTTGCGTTGCCCGATGGTGTGAAACCAGTATCCTCTGTGCTTTCCGACTTTCCGACCTGTTTCAAGTTCAATAATATCTCCTTCTTTTTCACCAAGATAACGACGGATAAAATCATTGTAATTGATTTTCCCCAAAAAGCAAATTCCCTGACTGTCTTTCCGTTGAGCACTCGGCAATTTTTGTTCGGCGGCTATTTTCCGGACTTCGCTTTTCAACAAATCGCCGATCGGGAACATCAATTTGGAAACTTGCATGTAGTCGATTTGTCCCAGAAAATAGGTTTGATCTTTTACCTTATCTTTGGCTGTCGACAAGTAAATCTTTCCGTCTATGTTCGTTGTCGTCGCATAGTGTCCGGTAGCCGTTTTATCGAAATCTTTTCCCCGGTTTTGCTCAAAACATCCGAACTTGATCAGTTTATTGCACATCATATCCGGGTTGGGGGTAAGTCCGCGTTTCACCGCATCAATGGTGTAACTGACAACATGCTCCCAATATTCTTCGTGCAAAGAAATGATTTCGAATTTGCACCCGTATTTTTTTGCAATATAACCGGTAATTTCAATATCTTCTTCCGAAGGACAATCGATATAGCCCCGGTCGTTTTCCATACCGATTTTAATATAAAAAACAGTCGGGTCATAACCCGCTTCCTTCAACCGGTACACGACAACCGAACTGTCGACCCCTCCGGAAACCAATGCAGCAATATTCATGTTAAATCATTCAAAACTTATTCCTCACCTGCCATCAACTCTTCTTTCAAAAACACTTTTACACAAGGATCGTCAAGTACATTTTTTATGACAGGACGGTTATTGTCGTTTCCGGTCATCGTCCATAACAATATATGCGCCTGAGGAAAATAAAATTTTATAAACCAGTAGGAGATATAATTCGATGATAAATAATTAACTTTTCCGCTTAACAAAGACGAATTAATTTTACGGGCAATCTCCACGATTTCATCATCAGGTGTTTTATACGGATGGACAGTAGGCAAATAATAACTTGTTCGAAATCCTGATTCAGTAAAGCTTGTCAAACAATCCGGTCTTCTCGATTCAACAATAAGATCAGACGGATTTATTCCGTATTTTTCCGTTAAAAAAGTCAACCGAGACAATGCATTCTTCCGGTTATTTTCATTCAGATTTTTAAAATCAAGCCAAAAATAATGTTGTTTTATGTCTTTCACCGAAGCAAACCAATCAGACAGTAACAAATGAGGAGGAGGAACAGGGTCATGAGACACATAAAATACATTATTTTCCTCATCAAAGATAATATCAAGTTCAATCCCTTTATACTTATCCTGTAACTACATCAACTTTTCGCGTGTATTTACACGATGCACCCAGATTTTTTCTTTGAAATCGTCATATTGCGGCGGTACTGTTTTCCCTGTGATATGAGCACCGGGAAAAGTTCTCGGTGATAATAGTTCCTGATTTTTTCTGATTTTAAATAGCTGAAAACCTGCAAAAACAAAAATCATCAAGATCGATACGATAGACAATATTAAAAAAAACTTCCTCATAAAACAAACAACGCCAATCTTCCCGAATTCTCTGACAACGTTCAAAAATGCTAAAGTTAAAGGCCGACAACAAACCGTTGCCAAGCTTTTAACTCTCATCTTTTAATTCTTGACTATTTAGAAATATATTCAACAATCCATTTTCCCACTTCCGAAGTTTTATACGCTTTTTCCGTGGCAATATCTTCCGTTACAACACCGGTTTCCATCGATGCATTAACCGCTTTTCGGATTAAAGCTCCTTCTTCCTGCAAATCAAATGCATATTCAAACATCAATGCAGCCGACAAAACAGTTGCCAACGGATTGGCAATGTCTTTTCCGGCAGCCTGCGGATAAGAACCGTGAATCGGTTCGAATACAGAGGTATGAATGCCTATCGATGCCGAAGGTAACATTCCCAGCGAACCGGTGATGACAGATGCCTCATCCGTCAAAATATCTCCGAACATATTTTCGGTCACCACGACATCAAACCGTTTCGGCCACTGTACCAATTGCATGGCGACATTATCCACGAACATATATTCCGTTTCAACATTCGGAAACTCTTTTTCGATTTCCCGGCTCACTTCTCTCCACAAACGGGACGTTGCCAAAACATTCGCTTTATCGACGATGGTCACTTTATTACGCCGTTTTTGTGCATAGTCGTATGCCAGCCGGACAATGCGCTCGATTTCTTCGCGGGTATATACACATGTATCGTAAGCCGTATTTCCGTCTTCACTGCGACCTTGCGGACGACCGAAATAAATTCCGCCCGTCAATTCCCGAATGCACATCAAATCGGCTCCTTCGATCAATTCGTTTTTCAAGGGTGATTTATGAATCAAAGACGGAAAGGTCGTAACAGGACGAATGTTGGCATATAATCCGAGTTTTTTGCGCATGGCCAGCAATCCCTGTTCGGGACGAACTTTTGCCAAAGGGTTATGATCGTATTTCGGGTCTCCGATGGCACCGAAAAGCACGGCATCGGAGTTAAGGCACAATTCGTGCGTTTCATCCGGGTACGGATTGCCGGTTGCATCAATCGCGCATGCTCCGACCAATGCTTTTTGATAAGTCAATTCGTGATCGAATTTTTTGCATACGGCTTTTACGACATCCAGCGCTTGTGCGATAATTTCTTCTCCGATTCCGTCGCCCGGTAATACAGCTATGTTTAATTTCATTTTAAAACAATGATTATTTATCTGTCAAAATTAAGTTTTTCTTTAATAATATATTCCGGTCTTTTTTTGGTTTCATCGAATATACTCCCGATGTATTCGCCTAATATGCCGATGGTGAACAGTTGAACCCCCCCCATAAAAAGTACGATAGCAATAGTTGAGGCCCATCCCGGAACCAATCTTTCGGGTATGAATATATTCAAGTACAATACCCAAATCATCATCAGAAATGCCAAAATAATACTGATTATTCCTAATGTTGTTGCAATCTTGATCGGCTTTTTCGAAAATCCGAAAATGCCGTGAGACGCCAATTTCAGCATTTTTCTGAACGGATATTTGGTGGAACCCGCAAAACGTTCTTCCCGTTCATAGTAGAACGGAATTTGTTTAAATCCCATCCAACTGATTAATCCCCGAATAAACTTATTTCTCTCGGGAAGTGCCTTGTAAGTGTCAATGACTATTCTGTCAATTAATCGGAAATCACCGGTGTTACGCGGAATTTCCACATCCGACAGTTTAGCCAACAGCTTGTAAAACAAACTTGCCGTAAATAACTTAAAAAACGTTTCGCCTTTTCGTTGTTTTCTAACCGCATATACAACGTTGCATTGTTCTTTAAGGTATAAATCGATCATATCGGGAATCAATTCCGGCGGGTCTTGTAAATCGACATCAATAATTACAGCCACATCTCCCGAACAATTGCTAATGCCTGCACTTACGGCACATTGATGTCCGAAGTTTCGGGAAAAAGACATGACTTTTACGTTTTGATTTCTATCGGCAAGTTCCGCAAGAATACTTCCTGTATTGTCTTTACTGCCGTCATTAATAAACAAAAATTCATAATCATATTTGCTTTTCTCCATGACGGATAAAAACCGATCGTAAGAAAAAGGTAATACTTCTTCTTCGTTGTAACAAGGGATTATGACACTGATTTTCATTTGCGCTTTTTATCTTGGTATTTAAAAAATTTAGTTGTTTTCAAGGAATCTGATTGCATTTAATCACCATAAAATCTGCCCATACCTGATTTTTATATTTTAAAAGTAATAAACTTATTCAATGTGTAATTTGTAATCGTATAAACTCCCATCGCCAATAACTGAGACAAATTTTTATTCAGATGAAAACATTCGACCATTATAATCAAACAAAAATATTGTACCAAATACGAAATACCAAATGCAATCAAAAACAATACAATCTCTCTCTTTACACCACTTTTTTTAGCTTGAAAAACCCAATGCTTATTCCAAAAGAAACTATTTATAACCCCGATAACATATCCGATTAAATTAGATATTTTGTAGTTAACATGAAAAATATTCATCAAAACATAAATAACAGCTAAGGAAATGCCTGTATTTAAAACCCCAACCATTACAAATTTACCGAATCTGATTATTTCCTTTTTTTTAGGCATATATTGAATCAAAATATTTAAATTATTTTGGATAACGGCTAAGATTAAATCCTTTGTAAGGATCTTCTTTTACGGCTTTTATCGAATTCAAGCCATAATAATGAGCAATTCCCGTATTTCCGAAATAATTTTCATCCCAATCAATATCATCATAAGTATAACGCGGATTATATTCACTTTTGGCAACAATATGGGTCACTTCAATCTCTAATATGCCTTTAGATTTTTGCTCTAAAATATATCCGATGCGCCTTTCAACAAAATTGTCAACATACATAGCGTCAGTCAGAGCTTCATAATATGTAATGCAGAAAGGAATAATCAAAAATAACAATGAACAGCGCTTCAATTGAAGAGTAAGACTATTGTTTTCCAAATAAATATATAATATTCCCATGGCAATGTACATAAAAATCATAACGCCAAACCATGCTCTTTGAGGGAAGCCTCCGGGATTCAATGCCATGCAATAAGCAGCTCCCATTGAAATAAAAAAATAGATCCCGGGTTTTATCAAAGATTGCATTTGCTTCTTATTAAAATAAAAATATAAAACAATCAAGATTGCAATAATGAAGAACATGAAGTACATGTTTAGATACAAGTCTTTTGTAATCATCGTGCCTCGATAAAGCATTTTTACAAAGATGCTTCTTTCATTATGAACAAGTTCTGCCCGGGTAAAGTTTCCGGGAGCTGATAGAAGGATCAAATAGCCTCCCAATGAAGTGAAAAAACCGATAATTGACCACCACGGGATTTTAATCTTTGATATTTTTAAATAAAAAAGAAACAAAATTACAGCAAATACAGTTCCTCCTCCTATATTTTCTTGAGACCAACCGGCAATAATTCCTAAAATACTTGTCAAAAGAATAACCGGAAATGAGTTCAATTTGAATTTCTCCGGATCGGAAGAATAAAAACGATACGGAAGAAGAAAAGCCAATGCAAATATTGTTGTCCACATATATACACATGTCCCCGTAACCCAAAGAATTGTTTCACCAAAAGCAGGCGTAAAAAACCAAATCAACAGATTTATAATAACATACAAAGGAACATTAATTCGTTTGGATGTGTTTATATGGAAATATATTAAAAAAGTGAGAATTAAGTATCCGATTGTATTAATAACATTAAATACAGGCTTTCCCAAGTAAAGAAAAAATTGAGCAAGACCGAGAGCAATACATCTTCCTCCCCATAAAAGGTAATGCAAATGTTGAGAACGTATAATATCTTTTATTCCCGCTACTCGCTGTGTTGTGCCATGAATGAAACTATAAGCATAATCATCGGAAAGAAGCGGAGTATAATAATTCAAAAGGAAAATATATATAAATGCAAACAATACAAAGAATGCAAAGAAAAAGACCTTATGGTTAAGGTAAAAATTATGAACGGAGGAAAAGATATTCAGTATTTTTCTTAAAAAATCGCTTTTCATCATTTTGAAGATAATGTATTTTTACAAAAGCCCTTAAATTCTGTTTCCGGAATTTAAGGGGATATATTAAGACTTATGTTTTATTCTTACAACCTCGCTTTTATCGCTTTACTTTCTTCTTCGTATCCCGGTTTATCGAGCAACGCAAACATATTCTTTTTGTAAGCTTCCACACCGGGTTGGTCAAACGGATTTACATCCAAGATATACCCGCTGATGCCGCACGCTTTTTCAAAGAAATATAACAATTGCCCGATGTAATACGCATTCAATGCCGGAAGTTCGATGCGGAGATTCGGAACACCACCGTCGATATGCGCGATTTGAGTTCCGAGTTCAGCCATTTTGTTAACCTCATCCACCCGCTTCCCGGCCAAGAAGTTTAATCCGTCCAAATTTTCGGGATCAAAAGGGATTTCCATTTTTTTATTCGTGTTCTTTACCGAAATCACCGTTTCGAAAATGGAACGTTCTCCCTCCTGAATCCATTGCCCCATGGAATGCAGATCGGTCGTAAAATCCACCGCGGCGGGAAAAATTCCTTTATTTTCTTTCCCTTCGCTCTCTCCGTATAATTGCTTCCACCATTCGGAAACAAAATGCAGTTTCGGATGATAGTTCACGAGGATCTCGATTTTCTTGCCGTTTTTATACAATTCGTTCCGAACAGCGGCATACAATGCAGCCGGATTCCCGGCAAAAGAAGTTTCCGTTCCGCACAAATTCTCCATATCGACCGCACCTTTCAGCAATTCACGAATATTCAACCCGGCAACTGCAACGGGCAACAATCCCACGAGAGTCAATACCGAAAAACGTCCGCCGACATTATCGGGAATCACAAACGTTTGGTATCCCTCTTGGGACGCTAATTTACGCAAAGCACCTTTAGAAGCGTCCGTAATTGCCACAATCCGTTTCCGTGCTTCCTCTTTACCGGCTTGATGTTCCAATTGCGTTCTCAACAAACGGAAAGCCAATGCCGTTTCAGTCGTCGTACCCGATTTAGAAATATTGATGATGCCGAATTGTTTGTCACTCAAATATTCTGTCAGCTCGGCCAGATAATCTTCACTGATATTATTTCCGGCATATACAACAACCGGATTTTCCCGGTCTTCCCGTAACCGGTCGAAACCGTCCGACAAGGCATTTATAACAGCTTTTGCCCCCAGATAACTTCCGCCGATTCCGGCAACCACCACCACTTCACACTTATCCCTCAAACCCTTTGCAACCGTCTCAATTTCGGTAATGAATTGGTCGGAAATGGAAGACGGCAAATTCACCCAACCCAAAAAGTCGTTTCCTTTACCCGTTCCCTCATGCAACTTTTTATTGCAGGCGTTCGCTTTCTCTTCGTATCCGTACACCCGATCCTTTGCTACAAAGCCGAAAGCTTTTTCAATGTTCAGTTTAATATTTTCCATATTATAAGTATATTTTTATTAATCCGTTTTGCTGATCTACCTCAAATGTTTTGTCAATTCTTTAATCTCCGTATTCGGCGATTTCTTTTCATATAAAATATTGTATACGGCATTCAAAATCGGCATTTCCACGCCATAACAATCATTGATTTCCTTGATACACTTCGTTCCGTAAAACCCTTCGGCAATCATTTCCATCTCGATTTGCGCCGTTTTTACCGAATATCCTTTCCCGACCATAGTTCCGAAAATACGATTTCGGCTGAAACGGGAATACGCCGTCACCAGCAAATCGCCCAAATAAGCCGAATCACACACATTGCGCGTCAACGTATGCACGACATGTAAAAAAACGTCCATTTCCTGAATGGCATTGGAAATCAACACCGACTGAAAATTATCGCCATACTTCAATCCATGACAAATCCCGCAGGCAATGGCATATACATTTTTCAATACCGAAGAATATTCAACTCCCAACACATCATCAGAAACCGAAGTTTTTACAAAGTGAGAATTTAACATTTGAGCAAATTTCTCGGCCTGACTTTTATACGAACAAGCAACCGTGAGATACGACAACCGTTCCAGCGCAATTTCCTCGGCATGGCACGGACCGCCCAAAACGGCCATATTTTTGGAAGGAAGACCGTAATATTTGATAAAATAATCGGAAACCACTACATTTTCATCCGGGACAATCCCTTTTATAGCAGAAACAATAAACTTATCCGACAAGTTCACCGTCAGCTTCGAAAGATGCTGTTTCACAAACGGAGACGGAATGGCAAAGATCAACGTATCGGAATCTCTGACAATTTTATTAATGTCCGACGTAAAATTTATCCGTTCGATATCAAACCGAATACTCGTAATATAAGCAGGATTATGTCCGAGACGCTTAAAATCTTCCAATTGGTCTTCTCTGCGCATATACCAATTAATCTGCTCGTCATTCATCAACAGTATTTTGGCAATGGCCGTAGCCCAGCTTCCACCTCCAAAAACGCCTATTCTTCCGGGTATATTCATATCTCTTCTTTTTTTTGTGCTTTTTCGGGACGCATTTGCGGAAAAAACAATACTTCCTGAATGGCCGATTGTCCGGTCAGCAACATCACCAGCCTGTCCATACCTATACCCATTCCCGAAGTGGGAGGCATACCGTATTCCAATGCACGAATAAAATCCATATCGATGAACATGGCTTCGTCATCGCCTTTTTCACTCAATTTCAATTGTTCCTGAAACCGTTCCAATTGATCGATGGGGTCGTTCAATTCCGAATAAGCATTGCAAAGCTCCTTCCCGTTGACCATCAATTCAAAACGTTCAGTCAATTCCGGATTGCTTCTGTGACGCTTGCATAACGGAGACATCTCGATCGGGTAATCGATGATGAAAGTCGGCTGAATGTAATTTCCTTCACATTTTTCGCTGAAAATTTCATCGATCAACTTTCCTTTACCCATGGTTTTGTCTGTTTCAATTCCCGATTTTTTACAAACCTCACGCAATGCATTTTCATCCATGCCTGAAATATCGATTCCCGTATGTTCTTTAATGGCATCAATCATCGTCACGCGCTTAAACGGCGCTTTAAAACTGATGATATTTTCCCCGACTTTCATTTCGGTGTTTCCGTTTATATCCATACAGACTTTCTCCAGCATGGTTTCGGTAAATTTCATCATCCAATTGTAGTCTTTATAAGCCACATAAATTTCCATGCAGGTAAACTCCGGATTATGCGTCCGGTCCATCCCTTCGTTACGGAAATTTTTGGAAAATTCATATACCCCTTCGAATCCGCCGACAATCAATCGTTTCAAATACAATTCATCGGCAACACGTAAATACAGAGGAATATCCAGCGCATTATGATGCGTAATGAACGGACGAGCTGCGGCACCTCCGGGAATCGGCTGCAAAACAGGCGTTTCAACTTCGATATAGCCGAACGAATTGAAGTATTCCCGCATCGAATGATAGATCTTCGTTCGTTTCAGGAAAACGTCTTTCACCCCTTCATTCACCACCAAATCGACATAACGTTGACGATAGCGTTGTTCGGGATCTTCGAATGCATCGTATGCCACTCCGTCTTTGTATTTAACAATCGGAAGCGGACGAATCGATTTGGAAAGCACGGTCAATTCCGTGGCATGAATACTGATTTCGCCCATCCGGGTGCGAAAAACAAATCCTTTAATTCCCACAAAATCGCCGATGTCAAGTAATCGTCTAAAAACAGTGTTGTATAAATCTTTGTTATCGTCCGGACAAATATCATCGCGCGTCATATAAATTTGAATACGCCCTTTCGAATCTTGCAACTCCATAAACGACGCTTTTCCCATGATACGGCGGCTCATGATGCGCCCCGCAACCGACACGTCGCGACGCTCTTCATCATCTTTGAACGTTGCCTTAATATCCGTGGAAAAAGCATTGGTCACATATTCCGCAGCAGGATAAGGATCAATACCCGATGCGCGAAGCTCTTCCAGACTCTGCCGGCGAATAATTTCCTGCTCACTTAATTCCAATAAATTCATCCGATAACTTACTATTTTACAGTTACTATTTACAAATTAGGCTGTTAATCATCAGAAAACATCCCCCTTAAAGTTCGACAAAAGTACAAAAATACATTCACATTGAGTTAAAAAAACTATCATTATCACCGATTACCTTTTACCCGCAAAAAAATCCTTCATCAATCGTGCTGCTTCATCCTTCAGGATTCCCGCCTTCACCACACATTTAGGATGCAATACACCGGGTGCAAACCGGGTATACCCTTTTTTTTCATCCAATGCCCCAAAAACCAGTTTCGGAATCTGCGCCCAACCGATGGCGGCGGCACACATCGAACAAGGCTCTAACGTCACGTACAACGTACAGTCGGTCAAATATTTGGATCCCAAAACATTGGCGGCGGCGGTAATCGCCTGCATTTCGGCATGAGCGGTCACATCCGTCAACATTTCGGTCAAATTACAAGCACGTGCAATAATCCGCTCATTGCAAACAATCACGGCTCCGACGGGAATTTCTCCTTTTTCAAAGGCTTTTTCGGCTTCCGTCAACGCCTGTTTCATAAAATATTCGTCGGAAAAAGGCATAAAAAGAATAATATTAAGTATGTCGCAAAAAATAATTTATATTTTAAACGCCAAGCCACAAAAACGGAAAGACGCGAAGTTTAAATTCTTTGTGACTTTGTGTCTTTGCATCTTCGCGTTTAAAATAGTGGATATTAAATTCTGCCATATACTTATCCTTGAATGAGGTAAAAAATTTGAATTGTCAGCGCACAAAAATGATACATCAAGTCATCCTCTCATTTCCGGTTCACTGAAAAGAGTCGGATAATCTTCCGACAACCGCCGGAAAACAGAAGACATGACAGTCTCCCTCATCCACCGGGAACGATTGGTTATTTTGTATTTGGAAAGATAACGGTGCATCACCTTATACTCTTCATCGTTAAGCAGTATCGTAACTTTATGAGTGCGAGGCAATGCGGAGGCTATGTGTTTCTTTCTTTTTTTCATTTTCCGCCGCAAAAATACATCACTTGTTTGTAATATAAAAGATATTATCTACTTTTGTTCAATATCCGGGCATCGACACAATCCCGGAAGCCCATATCACAAAATAATAACCCGTAAATTGTAAATCGAAATGGCTCAACACAATCATACCGGCGAAGAAGGAGAAAACGAGGCGCGCATTTATTTACAAAAAAAAGGGTATAAGATATTGCATACCAATTGGCATTACGGGAGTTATGAATTGGATATCATTGCCGAAAAGGACGGCGAGTTAATCATTGCGGAAGTCAAAACACGGACATCAAATCATTATGAAGCGCCGGAAGATGCCGTGGGAAAGAGTAAGATAAAACGGATTGTCTCTGCCGCCGACGGTTATATCCGGTTAAACGACATCGATCTTTCTCCCCGGTTCGACATCATCAGCATATGTAAAACCCCGAAAGGGTGGGAAATTGATCATATCGAAGATGCGTTTTACCCGCCGATTATGTAATGATAAAACGAATTGGCGGAAAAACCGACCGGCAAACAAGACGGCCGAAAAAATGCATTTGCAATTTTTCCGGCTGTTGACCGGTCGATGGGTCAACTTGTTCTTTTTTACTTTTTTAAATTTATGTTTGCCGAAAACAAAAAACAATCTTATATTTGCACCCGCAAAATGCGAAAATAGTTTGGTGAGTAAAGCATGATCTTGCTTGCTCCAAAGGGTAAAAAGGGAACCTTGGCAAATATCAATGGAAATTTGCCTAAACATTAAATGCGAAAATAGCTTGGTTGGTAGAGCATAATCTTGCCCCAAAGGTATAGAGTAAAAACTAACCTTGGCAAGATTTAACCGAACAATGTTAAAGTAACGCGAAAATAGCTCAGTTGGTAGAGCATAACCTTGCCAAGGTTAGGGTCGCGGGTTCGAGTCCCGTTTTTCGCTCACTTTTTTAATGAGGTCTGCCCGGATGGTGGAATGGTAGACACGCAAGACTTAAAATCTTGTGACCATTGTGGTTGTGCGGGTTCAAGTCCCGCTCCGGGTACGCAAGGAAGAGGGAGGTTTCTGAAAAAGAGCTTCCCTTTTCTTTTTTAACGGGTGAGCCGCCTATTTTACAGGTCGAACGACTTCATCCCGTTAGCGGAGGGACGTTCAGCCGATAATTTGTTTTTCATGGAATCCATGTAAAGGGCAACATGCCCAAAGAACTATCAGTTATATAAAAAAATTATATGATTATCGGATGTTATACCCGGATATTTCCACAGGTTGAATGTAAAAAATGTGTCAATGTTTCAAAAAAATATTCGTTCTTTTTGTCCCGCCGGGGACAACATATCGGTAGAAAAGCACCACCCC
>WRGA01000080.1 GCA_009787405.1 Candidatus Azobacteroides sp. | reverse complement strand
TATTCTATTCAAAAGGACATGTTGTCCGATAGAAAAAATATGATTCAATTAAAAACAAAAATCATTCTTTATTTATCAGTTTTAAAAAAGGTATTTTTGTGGAAGCCGGACTGCAAGTCCTTTTGAATAAACAGGCAGACGGACAACATGTCCGCCACGGCGAAAGAAAAAAAGTTTTTAAAAAATTAAATGATTATCGGATGTTATGCCCGGCCCTCCCTGCAGGCAGATGTAAAAAATGTGTCAATGTTTCAAAAAATATTCGTCCTTTTTTGTCCTGTCAGGGACATTATATCGGTAGAAAAATACCACCCCTTCACCCCCCGGCCCGTCAGGGACAAAATGTCGGTAGAAATATTAAGAAAACCCGCTGTTTTGTGCCGTCAGAAAATGTGATTTATTTTTGTTCGTTCCTCTTTATATTGCGTACCTGACGGCACGCCGGCCGGTGCCGTCAACATTTTTCTACCGATATCCGGTGCCTGACGGCACATTTCAACAAATTGTAAATTGTGAAATCGTAGAGACGCGGCATGCCACGTCTCTACCTATTGCGGCGCCACGATGTCGATAAACCGGTTGCCGGTTACCCGGTTGCCGTGCATCTAAAGCAAAAACTGAAAGCCTTAAATCATTAACGCAAGTCATCGCCCTGTTGACGGAAAAGACGAAAATAAACAGAAAGCCTTTCAGGGCTTCCGATATCCGCTTGATTTATACCCGCAAAGCGATGTCCTGCGCTATTGATTTTGCTCTTTCAGAGCCAAAAACACATCTTTTCCTTCAATGCAATTCTTTATATCCTCTCAAAATATCCTCTCAAAGCCTGTGTATGGCACTAACACTTTGGGGATGCGGATGCCTTCGGGTGTTTGGTTGTTTTCCAATAAGGCGGCGACAATTCGGGGTAAAGCGAGTGCGCTGCCGTTTAACGTGTGGCAAAGTTGTGTTTTTTTATCCGGCGAACGAAAACGGCATTTCAACCGGTTGGCTTGATAACTTTCGAAGTTCGACACGGAACTGACTTCCAACCAACGTTGCTGGGCGGCCGAATATACTTCGAAATCGAACGTCAACGCCGACGTAAAACTCATATCTCCTCCGCATAACCGTAAAATACGGTAAGGCATTTCCAGCTTTTGCACCAGACTTTCCACATAATTCACCATGTCGTCCAGTACCTTATACGATTCATCGGGATGCGCAATTTGCACAATTTCCACTTTATCGAACTGGTGCAGGCGGTTTAATCCGCGAACATCTTTTCCGTAAGAACCGGCTTCACGACGAAAGCAAGCCGAATAAGCAGTATTTTTAATCGGCAGATCCGTTTCATTCAAAATAACATTCCGGTAAATATTGGTTACCGGCACTTCCGCCGTCGGAATCAGATATAAATCGTCTTCGAAGCAATAATACATTTGACTTTCTTTATCCGGCAAATTACCCGTTCCGTAACCGGACGCCGCATTTACCACGTAAGGCGGCTGCACTTCCAAATAACCGGCATCGCGTGCATTGTCCAGAAAGAAATTAATCAAAGCCCGTTGCAGACGGGCTCCATTTCCTTTGTAAACCGGAAAACCCGCTCCGGTGATTTTCACGCCCAATTCAAAATCAATCAGATCGTATTTTTTTGCCAATTCCCAATGCGGTAAAGCATCCGAATCCAAAACGGGATATATTCCTCCCGTTTTTTCCACCACGTTGTCTTCGGCAGTCTTTCCTTCGGGAACCGAATCCGAAGGCAGGTTCGGTATTTGCATCAACAGTGTCTGCAATTCGACTTCCGTATTTTTCAATTCTTCTTCGCAGCGTTTGGCTTCTTCTTTCAAAACCGACGTTTTACTTCCGGCCGCATCCGCTTCTTCTTTTTTCCCTTCCTTCATCAATTGTCCGATCGATTTGGAAATGATATTCAATTCGGCAAGATTACGGTCTAAAACATTCTGTGTAGAACGTCTTTTCCGGTCCAGTTCCAACACTTCATGGATGATCTGATGACCGGCAAAGTGCTTTTTGGACAAACATTGAATCACTTTTTCGGGATTCTCGGTAATAACTTTCAGAGTAAGCATATTTTTTTTCAGTTACGAGTTACAATATGTAACAATTAAATTTTTAATTACATTCTTTGCGGGACATCAATACCCAACAGGCTCATCCCGGTTTTGATTACTTTTGCGATGTTTCGGGATAACATCAGCCGGAATAACTTCACATCGGTTTTTTCTTCCCGCAAAATGGAATAATCATGATAAAACTGGTTGTATTCTTTTACCAGATCGTAGATGTAGTTGGCGATAAGCGCCGGGTTGCATTCATCGCTTGCTTCTTGTACGATTTGAGGAAATTCGACTGACAACCGAATCAAATTTTCTTCTTTTTCCGACAATTCGACCGGGTTCGAAATTTGCCCGGGAATCGCAATGTTTTGTTCAGCCGCTTTACGAAGAACGGAGCAAATACGGGCATGTGTGTATTGGATGAACGGGCCGGTGTTACCGTTGAAATCAATGGATTCTTTCGGGTTGAACACCATGTTTTTGCGCGGATCGACTTTTAATATAAAATATTTCAAGGCTCCCATGCCGATCATTTCGATGATTTTCCCGGCTTCTTCGGGTGTACACTCATCCAATTTGCCGAGCTCCCGTGAGGTTTCCTCCGCTGTCCGGATCATTTCAGCCATCAGATCATCGGCATCGACAACCGTCCCTTCGCGCGATTTCATTTTTCCTTCGGGCAGTTCGACCATGCCGTATGAAAAATGGATCAGGCTTTTCCCCCAATCAAATCCCAATTTATCCAATAACACGGACAACACCTGAAAATGATAATTTTGTTCATTCCCCACCACATAAATCATTTCATTAATGGGATAGTCGTCAAAACGCTGTTTGGCCGTACCGATGTCTTGCGTCATGTAAACGGAAGTGCCGTCTCCGCGCAAAAGCAGTTTATGATCAAGACCCTCACCGGTTAAATCCGCCCAAACGGATTGATCTTCTTTCTTGTAGAAAATTCCTTTGCGAAGTCCTTCCAATACTTTTTCTTTCCCGTCGATGTACGTTTGCGATTCGTAATAGATTTTATCGAAATCGACTCCCATTTTTTTATACGTTTCGTCGAATCCCGCATATACCCACGAATTCATTTTTTCCCACAAAGCGACGGTTTCCAAATCTCCGGCTTCCCATTTTCTGAGCATTTCCCGGGCTTCGGACATCCATTCGGATTTTGCTTCGGCTTCTTCCTTGCTTAACCCGTTTTTTTGCAAATCGGACAATTCGGCCTTATAGCACCGGTCGAAAAGAACATAAAAGTCGCCTGCCAAATGGTCGCCTTTCTTGCCCGACGATTCGGGTGTTACGCCTTCCCCTTTCTTTTTCCAAGCCAGCATCGATTTACAAATGTGAATTCCTCTGTCATTTACGAGATTGGTTTTCACGACTTTATTCCCGGCGGCTTTCTTGATTTCGGCAAGGCTGAATCCCAACAGATTATTGCGCATATGTCCCAAATGCAACGGCTTATTGGTGTTCGGAGAAGAATATTCGATCATGACCAGCGGCGCATCGTCTCCGGCTTCCACAATTCCGTACCGGTTGTCGGCTGAAATCTCGTTCAACGCCTTTATCCATACTTCAGGCGCCACATGAACGTTCAAAAAACCGTTGATGACATTGAACCCGGAAATTTCGGTTACCTGTTCTTGCAGATAATTGCCGATTTCCCGGGCCGTTTCTTCCGGATTTTTTCGGGATGCTTTCAGATAAGGAAAAACAACAAAGGTCAAATGTCCCTCAAATTCTTTTTTCGTTTTCGTCACTTGAATTTGAGACTCGGGTATCTGCAATTGATATAAAGCCTCCAATGCTTTTCGAATGCCTGAAGAAACAATTTGCTGAATATTCATGTTAATGGTTATCGTTATACGCTTTTTTAAAGAAGTGCAAAGGTAAAAATATTTCTCGTTCAATACCTTTTTTCGATCGTTGTTCCGGGAAAATAATGCCGGAGTATTTCATCATATCGGTACCCTTTTTCGCCCATCACGGCCGCACCGATTTGACACAACCCCACGCCATGTCCCCAACCGGCTCCCCTGAGTATAAATTTTTGCGGAAGGTGATCGGTTATGCTTTCTTTTTCAATGATAAATGCTGAACTGTAAAGATGCGATTCGGATAATATCCGCCTTATTTCCAATTCTTTTCCCACGATCAATGTTTTTCTCGTTCCGACGATTTTCAATTTGACCAAACGTCCGGATTTTCCTCTTTCCACCGGGATTAAATCGATAATGGTTCCGAAATCGATTCCCGAACGACGAGATATAAGTCCGGCTAATTCTTCCCGGTCATATTCGACTTTCCATCGATAAAACGACGTGGTTTCCCGATCGTAATCTTTCAACACCTGCTTCAAGACAGTTTCATCCGAAGTATTACAAAATGCTTCGGGAGAAGACTCGATCCAAATCCGGGCATGATCCTCATCCGACAGATCGGAAACCGATTCTCCCGAATCCGGATTTTTATCCGGCAAAGCGATTAAATAAGGATGCTTGACCGGCTCCCAACAAGATTGAAATTCTTCCGTCATTCCGCCGCAACATTTCGAAAACCGGGTATCGCAGATTTGATGATCATACGTCAGAACTTGTCCGCACGTGTCATGCACGGCCTGCTCCGCTTTGGGCGACAAAATATGCGAAATGCCCTGATACCGTTGACAATGATCATCGGCACAGACATCAAAAAGTTCGTGATCTTCCCGGTCATACCAACGGATGTATTCGTTGTCATTCCGAACCAACGACGAGAATGAGATTTCTTCAGTCTTTTCCGGCTTATTTTTATTGATTTGAGCCAAAAGCCAACCGCGGGAAATTACTGCATGCGCTTTCAAAAATTCCGGCGATGCAGTCGAACTCATTTCCGAAGAAATCACGCTGACCAAATAATCTTCCACCGGCACGATATTCACTGCGGTGACCGTTTCTCCCGAAAGAATAATCTTCAAATCCCCCGAAAACAGCTGATCGACTTTCCGCTCCCAATGGAAAGTCACCCCGATGGTGACATTCTGCAACAGGAATGCAGCTTCCCGATTCAACGCTTTAAACAAAAGTTCTTTATATTTTTTCCCCTGAAAAAGGATTTCGCCGTGATCATACCGGACTGAAAAAAAGTGACCGGTAGTTATTTCCACTCCGGAAAGCGAGTAATTTCCGGTAAAAATGAAAGCTATTTCTTTGCCGGTTAAAATGCCGACTCGAACGGCCGCTTGTGTCATAATAAATTGAAACTCCTCCACAACTTATCTTCCGGCAATGGCGCTTCAAGATTGATCATTTGTTTCGATACCGGATGAATGAATGAAATGCGGTAAGCATGCAAACTGATTCCGCCGTCTTTGTTCGAGCGTTCGGATCCGTATTTTAAATCGCCTTTGACGGGACATCCGATTTTGGACAATTGACAGCGGATTTGATGATGGCGTCCTGTTTTCAATTCTATTTCGAGCAAAAAATAACGATCTGATTTGCCGATCACCCGATAATACAGCTCCGCTTTTTTCGAACCGGGTTTTTCCGTGTCATAGGCATACGATTTATTTTGTTTTTCGTTACGAACTAAATAATGGATCAATTCGTCTTCCCGGTTCGGCGGCATTTTTTTTACGATTGCCCGATACGTTTTTTTGATTTCGCCGTTTTTTAACATATCATTCAACCGGGCGAGTGCTTTACTTGTTTTCGCAAAAAGAACGATTCCGCTCACCGGTCGGTCCAAACGATGTGTAACCCCGACAAAAACATGACCGGGTTTATTGTATTTTTCCTTCAACCATTGTTTGATCGTTTCACTTAACGGAACATCTCCCGTTTTGTCTCCCTGCACAATTTCCGAACAGGATTTGTTAACGGCAATGATATGGTTATCTTCGTAAATTATTTCCATGCCGCAAAGATAACGAATAACCGAAAGAAAGCCAGTCTGTTTAGTCAATTAATCAAGGGAAGGAATTTCAACATACGGCATACAACAAACACGTTGCCATCAGGCAGAGCTGACGCTCGTTACCTGATTATTCGTATCTTTGTGCTTGATTTATAAATATTCGCAATCATGGAAAAGAATTTTTTGGAAACGGAAGAGAAGATCGTCGCTGTTTTAAAAACGGTTTACGACCCCGAAATTCCCGTCAATGTATATGATTTGGGACTGATTTACGATGTGGACATCGACGACGAGAAAAATGTCGTGATACAAATGACGCTTACAGCGCCCAATTGCCCGGTGACCGATTTTATCGTGGAAGATGTGATTATGAAAGTAGAATCGGTGGACGGCATAAAAAGCGTGAAAGTCGATTTGGTGTTTGAACCGGCATGGGACAGAGACATGATGAGTGACGAAGCCAAATTGGAATTAGGATTTTTATAACCGGTTACGAGTTATTCATGTCGACAAAAAAAATATATTTTGCTTCCGATGCACATTTGGGCGCCCGCTCCATTCAAAATCCGAAAGAACACGAAAAAAAGTTGGTACGGTGGCTGGATTTTATCAAACACGATGCTGCGGCCGTATATTTCATGGGCGACATGCTCGATTTTTGGTTTGAGTACAAAAAAACGGTGCCTCGCGGATTTGTCCGTTTTTTCGGAAAACTGGCCGAGCTTACCGATTCGGGAATAGAAATCCATTGGTTCACCGGCAACCACGACATCTGGATTTTCGATTATATTCCGAAGGAATTGGGTGTCATCGTTCATAAAAAACCCGAAGAAATCCGGCTCGGCGAAAAAAACTTTTTTTTGGCGCACGGTGACGGATTGGCCGACAAATCCAAGTCTTTTAAAATCGTCCGGAGTCTTTTTCACAACCGCTTTTGCCAACGGCTTTTTTCCTGCATTCATCCGCGGTGGGCAATCGGAATGGCACACGCATGGTCGAATCACAGCCGGGAAAACGGAGAAAACATTCCTTACTTAGGTGAAAACAACGAATTTCTCGTCCTTTTTTCAAAAGAATATTTAAAAACGCATCCGGATATTCATTTTTTTATTTTCGGACATCGACACATCCTGCTTGATTTAATGCTTGCCGAAAATTCCCGCATCATCATTTTGGGCGATTGGATTTCTCATTTTTCATACGCCGCCTTTGACGGAGAAAATCTCTCCCTCCTCCTTTTTGAAAATCAGACATTATATTGATTAAATAATAACGGTATTGTTAATCTTAAGTACCCGGCAAAATTTAATTTAAATTATTTTAAACGCGAAGATGCAAAGACACAAAGCCGCAAAGATTTTAAACTTCGCGTCTTTTCACCTTGGCGACTTGGCGTTTAAAATATAACCTATTTTTTCCACCATACTTATATAGATTTAAAATAAAAACTTTATCTTCTAAAAGTCCCTTTAGTAGCTTAACAGCCGATACAATGCAACCCGGTCTTACCCTTATTAAATACAATAAATGTCGATAAAATCCCCTGAAATAAGCGGATAAAGGCAGAGATCAGATGATTATCGGGCTGTTGAGGGAACTACAAAACAAGGGTTGTCTATATCTATTATCTATTTAACAATGCCATGATAACTATGCTGATTATCAATTTGTTTAATATCTAAAAATTGCTTATTCTATATAAACTGAAAATTGAAAGTTGAAAATGGATTCATTTTCAACTTTCAATTTTCAGTTTATTGCAGCAGTTTTTCCAGTTTTTTTGCCAGTCTCGTCCCCCGAAGTTTCATTGCAATAATCTTGCCGTCTTTATCGATCAGTACGGTAAAAGGAATACTTCTTACATCATAAATCCTTGCCGCACTCGAATTCCATTCTTTCAAATCGGATAGTTGCGGCCATGTCATTTTCATACCGGCAATCGCGTCGTTCCAATTTTTGCTGTTCTCATCCAACGACACGCCGACAATTTCAAAGTCTTTGGTTTTATATTTATCGTAAAGAGCTGCCAATTCAGGCATTTCGACACGACAGGGGACACACCACGACGCCCAAAAATCGACCAGCACATATTTGCCTTTTCCGGCATAATCCGATAAATGCGCTTGTCGGCCGCCGGAAGTATATGATGCAAAATCTTTATACGGCGTTCCGATTATTTTTTTCACGGCTTCCAGCTCGGCAATGGCCATTTGAACTCTCTCCGACGATTTAAATTGATCATCCGCAACGCTCAATAATTCTTCCTGAACTTCAGGTTCAAACATCGGTAAAAAATCCGCTGCAAAATATTTTCCCGCCGGATTATTGATGTTGTTCTTCAAAAATGCAATAATCGCCGCATCGGATTTTTCGGAAACGGCATCCATTTGTTGATCTAACTCGGCCTGCCGGTCAGGTGTCAATTCGGTTTGCGGAAACCGGCTCAAAATATTTTTATTCTCTTCCTGCAATGCATTCATCCGGTTAAAAAATGCCTGCAACGAATCATTAAAAGCCGTTCCGGATATAGACGGAATCATATCTTGCGAAATTGACACCCTGATTTTTCCCGGTTCAAGTACCACCGGAATATCAAACATATCGGCGATATATAACGACCCGATTCCCACCGTATCGGCTTTTCCTTTCAAAACAAAAACACTGTCTTTGATCATCACACTGTCTATGTTTACAAATGAATTTGTCTTTTCGTCCAATTTTTGAAGAAACACCGTTTTGCCGTTTATTTCCCGAGGCACAACTTTTCCTTCGATGGTGAAAGAATTTTTGTCGGTTTTACTGCTGTTACAAGCGTACAAAGCGATTGCCGTAATACATAAAACAACTAGTTTTTTCATTTTTTTACTCACTGAATGATTAAATAATTGAGGACTGATCTCTTCGAATAATTTTCAAATACCCGGTAAAGATAGTCATAAAATTGAAATATTATCGTAACTTTGTCTTGTTCCTTTTCTCCGGCATGTCGCAAAAAAGAACTGAACTTGCAGGCAACACATAAAACGAATGAATAACCCGACCGGCAACCGGTTATCAAATGTCTGATTATCGGGCTATTCGGTTACTCGAAAAACATGAATTTCATTATTTCATTTATAAGTGCGAAGGAAACATTAAAAATTGCTTGGGAAGTTTTATACTTCGCAACCATTGTCAGTGCGGTAGTGGTGGTTATTTCCGCCAATCGTAATCCGGTCAAATCCATTTCCTGGATTTTAATTCTGATTTTTTTACCGTTTTTGGGCCTTATTTTTTATTTCTTTTTCGGACAAGATATCCGACGACGATATTTACCGAGAAAGGAGATTAAAAAACTCCGGGAATTAAATTCGGGACGGAATTTATTCGGAAAAGCGCCCGAAGTAAAGCCTGAATACGACCGGCTCGTCAAACTGTATGACCGGAATCTATACCCGCTGCTTTCTCGAAATTCCATTCGGATTTTCACTTCCGGTAAAGAAAAATTCGAAACTTTGTTCGAAGACCTGAGAAATGCCGAAAACCATATTCATTTAGAATATTATATCTTCTCCGACGACGAAATCGGACAAACGGTGAAAAACATTCTGATCGAAAAAGCGCAAAACGGAGTGGAAGTCCGGGTTATTTATGACGATGTGGGAAGTTGGCACACTAAAAAACGTTTTTTTCGTGAACTGACCGACGGCGGCGTCGAAGTGTACAGCTTTTTGAAAGTGCATTTTCCGAGTTTCACCGGCAAAATGAATTACAGAAATCACCGCAAAATAGTGATTATCGACGGACTTATCGGTTATATCGGCGGAATGAACATCGCAAGCCGGTACATTTCCGGTACACCATGGGGAGGCTCCTGGGAAGATATGCATGTCCGGATTGACGGAGAATCGGTGCTCGGATTGCAAATCATTTTCCTGATTGATTGGTCTTTAGCCGAAAATTCTTTTTTGAGCGACAAGAAATATTTTCCGACCTCGAAAAATACGGGCAACATCAACACTCAAGTCGTTGCCGGCGGACCGACCAGCCGTTGGAAAGAAATTCTGCAAGGATTTCTCAAAGCTATAACGGGCGCCCGAAAATATGCTTACATCCAAACGCCTTATTTTCTTCCGACCGAAACGTTGTTGATGGCTCTGCAACTTGCCGCCACCAGCGGTGTGGACGTGAGACTGATGGTTCCCGAAAAATCCGATTCGATATTTATACGTGCGGCGACGCATTCTTTTATCAAGGAAGTGTTGAAAATGGGGGTTAAAATTTATTTTTACCGCACCGGTTTTTTGCATTCCAAAATGATGGTGATCGACGATTATTTTTCGACCATCGGTTCCACCAACATGGATTTCAGAAGTTTCGAACATAATTTCGAAGCCAATGTTTTTATATACGACGAAGGGATTGCCGAAATGCTGAAAAATAAATTTCTGGACGATATCAGCCGCTCCGAACGCATTACTTTGCATCAATGGGAAAAACGTCCGCGCATGCAAAAATTTTTCGAATCGGTCGTCCGATTATTCAGTCCGCTGCTTTAGCGATGAATTTTTTAATTTGAAAAATATTCTTTAAGTTTGTTCCACCTTTTGTCGCAAAATGGACAGGCTTACAATTTCGTTTTCCGGAAAATGACATTCAAACATCAGATATGGCAAAAAAACAGTTGAGTTATAACGAGGCAATGGAGCAATTGGAAAAAATCCTGGTCGAAATCGAAAACAATGCATTGGACATCGATAAGCTGAGTGAAAAAATGAGTACGGCGGCCCAATTGATTTCTTTATGCAAAGAAAAATTATATAAAACGGAAAAAGAGGTGCAAAAGATTATCTCGGAGGTGGAGGTGCAGTCTCAACATTCAGCGGAGGAAAAATAGTCTGCCGGGTTATTTGTGATCAAGATTTTATAACCTTTAAACAGGATCAACAATATGGAGGAGAATGAAAATAAAAATAGCGATTTCGTGAAATATCTGAAAATCGGCGCCGTGATCGCCGCTGTTTTCGTCGTATTCACGGAATTTAAGAAATGCAACCATGAAAAGGATCGCAATTCCGAAATCCGGCAAGAACAAGCCGTCACTCCGGAAGAGAACCTATCCCGGGAAAGAGCCTTTTACGCCACCAAAGATTGTGTCGGAGAATCGTTACCGAAAGCCGATTCATTGGTGTTTCCGGCATACAACGATCCCGGTGTTTCCGTGACATCCGACAAAAATATTTATACCGTTACTGCCCCGGTCGAAGAAATAAACAAATCCGCATCCCCCGTTCAACACCGATATAAAGCCGAAGTGGAGAAAATCGAAGAACGGGAATGGAAATGTCTCTCGATAACGATCGAAAATTGAAAATGAAAAGCGGGATCACTTAAGTGCCATTTATACTTTAAACGCGAAAATGCAAAGACACAAAGGCCCAAAGAATTTAAACTTTGTGACTTTGTGTCTTCGCGTTTAAAATATAAACCGGTTTTTACGACATATTTTTTTTAATGGATGTTTTCAAAATCCGTGGAATCCGTGAATTGAAAATCGACGGAGTCAAATCTGTGCGGGAATAACGGGAATAAAATACTACCTTTGCAATTCTTCTTACCATTTTTGATTTTTAATTAATACCTGAAGCTGCTTCCTCCAAAAAATTCTCTTAACAAAGAGGTGTGAGGCACTTCAAGAATGGGAATCGTGATGAAATACCGTAAAAATTTCAGCAAACGATGCGCTTCGGCATATTCGGAATGATTTTGAGGAACTTCTTCCAGAATCGGCTCGGCAAATTTTTTCAAAATCGGCAATTCAAACAACAAAGCCGAATTAAACATGGCATCGGCATTTTCCTGATACGGAAAAATCCATTTTTCCTCTCCCCGGCGTACACTGTCCCACCGGGAAATGGTTTCTTGTGCGGAATATCCCCTGAAACGGAAATCCCGGATGATCCGCCGCAACAACCGATTGTCGGTTGTCGGAATCCAGTTATGATCATCAATGGAGATGGTCGTCAAAGCCGAAACGTAAACTTTATATTTCGCATCATCGGATATATGATTCGTCAGTTCGGGATTTAAAGCATGAATGCCTTCCAGAATAATGACCGAATCCTTTTTTATTTGAAGTTTCTCGCCGTTATATTCACGCTTGCCGGTGGCAAAATTATAGGTCGGCATCAGTACCTCTTCTCCATTGACCAACTGTTCCAAATTGCTGTTGAACAATTCCAAATCCAATGAATACAACGATTCGTAATCGTATTCCCCGAACTCGTCCAACGGCGTTCTGTCACGATCCACAAAATAATTATCCAACGAAATGGCCACGGGATACTTCAAAGTAGTCATCAATTGCACGGACAACCGCTTACTGAAGGTTGTTTTTCCCGAAGAAGACGGTCCGGCGATCAATACGACCTTCACGTTTCTCGTCGCAATGTTTTCCGCGATCCGTGCAATTTTTTTTTCGTGTAATGCTTCCGAGACTTTAATTAATTCGGAAATCTTTTCCTTTTGAGAAATCATTTCATTCAGATCGCCGATATTATTCAATCCTAAAATTTTGTTAAATTTAAGATTTTCCTGAAATATCTCCATCATTTTCGGTTGTTCCGTCACTTCTTCCAGTCTTGTCGGAACGTTCCGGTGAGGAATGACAAGCAATATTCCGCCGTTGTATTTGATGATGTCGAACAAATAAACATATCCGGTCGACGGCACTAAACTCCCGTAATAATAATCAATTTGATCATCCAGAATGTAATAATGCGTATACAATGTTCCGACAGTTTCCAACAACAAAACCTTGTCATGCATTTCCCGCTGCCGAAACAATTCGATGGCCTCTTCGGTATAAGCCTCCACCCGCTTAAACGGCATATCCGCATCAATGATTTCCTGCATTCTTTTTTTAATCCGAAGCACATCTTCTTCCGTCAACGGCCTGTCCAACTCAATGTTACAATAATAGCCTTTCGATACGGGATGTTCAAGATACAATTTGCTTCCGGGAAACAAATCTACGGTGGCTTTGTAAAGGATAAAACACAAAGACCGCACATACGTGCGCATCCCCGACGAATCGGTGATATCCACAAATTCAACGGTCTTTTTGTTATATACATGATACGAAAGGCCTTCCGTTTTATTATTGACCTTTACATTGGCAATCTGATACGGAAGTTTAAAATCCATTGATTTATACACTGACAATAAATCCGAACCAACCGGAACCGCCATTCTTTGATCGGTGTTTTTACAATAAATCTCTACGGTATCTCTGGTATCTCTCATTGCTGTTCCCATAAATTACATCTGTTTATTTCCGGACGGATAAGATAACATCATCATGTCATTTTATCCGAATTTACAGACAAAGATATACATTTAATTTAAAAACGCCTTCTCGTACGCAAATGCATACCGGGTGCATTTGATTCGTCTACTCGTTTACTTGTTTACTCATTTACCGTGAATATAAGCATAAATTATCATTATGAAATCCAAATGCCTCGATTTCTGTCCTTTTGTTAAAATATAAATCCTGATTCGATACTTTTTTCAGAAAAAAACGGGCAAAATACTTTCTTTATGTTTGTGAAATCACTTTCTTTGTATCCTGAATATATATAATCATTAATCAAAGACAATTCAATGAACTCAGTTTCAGAACGTTTAGCAGCATTGTCACCGTCAGAAACATTGGCGATGTCTCAAAAAAGCGCAGAGTTGAAAGCGCAGGGGGTTGATGTGATCAATTTAAGTGTGGGAGAACCCGATTTTTTCACTCCGGCACATATAAAGGAAGCAGCAAAAAAGGCTGTAGATAATAATTTTTCATTTTACTCGCCGGTTCCGGGATACCCCGAATTGCGGAAAGCGATTTGTGCGAAACTGAAAAATGAAAACGGATTGGATTATAAACCCGAACAAATCGTAGTGTCAGGTGGAGCGAAGCAATCGATCTGCAACGTTGTTTTAAGTATTGTCAATCCGGGCGATGAAGTAATCATTCCCGCTCCTTATTGGGTGAGTTATGTTGAAATGGTAAAACTGGCCGAAGGAAAGAATGTGGTTATTACCGCCGGCATCGAACAGAATTTCAAAATTACGCCCGCTCAATTGGAAGCCGCCATTACTCCCAGAACAAAAGCATTGATTCTTTGTTCTCCTTCCAATCCTTCGGGAAGCGTTTATTCCAAAGAGGAATTGAAAGGATTAGCGGATGTGTTGGCTAAATACCCGAATATCATCATCATTTCGGATGAGATTTACGAACATATCAGTTACATCGGCGGACATCAAAGCATCACTCAGTTTGAAAAGGTAAGAGACCGTGTTGTGGTTGTGAACGGAGTTTCGAAAGCATACGCGATGACAGGATGGCGCATCGGGTTCATTGCCGCTCCGCAATGGATTTCGGCGGCGTGCAACAAACTCCAGAGCCAATATACTTCGGCACCTTGTTCGGTGGCTCAAAAAGCGGCGGAAGCAGCTTATACCGGTTCTCAGGATTGCGTAAAAGAAATGTGCGCGGCTTTTCAACGTCGTCGCGACTTGATCGTCGGATTAGCCGAAGAAATTCCCGGGTTCAAGGTCAATGTTCCCGACGGAGCATTCTATATTTTCCCCGAATGCAGTTCCTATTTCGGTAAAAAAGCGCCGAACGGGAAAGAAATTAAAGATGTCGGCGAATTGGCGATGTATTTGCTTGAAGATGGTCACGTTGCCTCGGTCGGCGGCGCAGCATTCGGTGCTCCCGATTGTATCCGTTTTTCGTATGCGACGTCGGAAGACAATTTGAAAGAAGCTATGCGCCGTGTAAAAAAAGCGTTGGCTGAATTAAAATAACGTATTTGATATAAGTATGTCGTAAAAAATAGTTTATATTTTTAAACGCCAAGGCGCAAAGGTGGAAAGACGCGAAGTTTAAATTCTTTGTGACTTTGTGTCTGTGCATTTTTGCGTTTAAAATAGTATAAATTAGATGTTGTCATGTACTTAAAGCAACAAGAGGATGACCGGTTTTACCGGGACATCCTCTTTGTGTTAATATCCTTTTCGGCTATTTCACAATTCCTGCGAATCCCATAAACGCCATGGCTAAAATACCCGCAACAATCAGTGCGACCGGAGTTCCCGCCATGCTTTGGGGGATTTTCGTCAAATTCAATTGTTCGCGGATACCGGAAAACAAGATCAAAGCCAATCCGAATCCGACGGCGGTGGAAACGGCATATACAAGAGCGGTCGGCAAATCGAAGTTCTTTTGAATGACAATGATGGCTACACCCAAAATCGTACAGTTAGTCGTAATCAGAGGAAGAAAAACACCCAATGCCTGATACAGTGCCGGCGAAACTTTTTTCAAAATAATTTCCACCATCTGCACCAATGCCGCAATGATCAGAATAAAACTGATGGTTTGCATAAACTCCAAATGCATCGGGTTTAACACATATTTTTGCATCAAAAAAGTAACCAACGTGGCAATCGTCATGACAAAAGCCACGGCAGCCGACATGCCGACAGCCGTTTCTACTTTTTTCGATACCCCCAAAAACGGACAAATCCCGAGAAACTGCGCCAACACAATGTTATTGACGAAAACTGCGGCTACGAATATTAACATATATTCCATTTTTTTAGTTAAGAGTTAAGAATTAAGAGTTAAGAGTTAAGAGTTGAGAGTTGAGAGTTAAGAGTTGAGTGATAAGTCCGGATTATTTTTTGCTTTTGCTTTTCAACTTGTTGACAATTACGATCAAATAGCCGAGGGCGATGAATGCGCCGGGAGCCAATACAAAAATCAACGAACCGAAATGTTCGGGATAGATGACTTTATTGAATAATTTGCCGGTGCCGAGCAGTTCGCGCACGCTTCCGAGCAGCGTCAACGCAAGAGTGAAACCCGCTCCGATTCCCAATCCGTCGAGCATGGACGAAAATATGCCGTTTTTGGCGGCAAAAGCTTCGGCGCGTCCCAATACGATGCAATTGACCACGATCAACGGAATAAATAATCCCAAACTTGCATACAATGCCGGGACATACGCTTCCATACACATTTGCACCACCGTGACGAAGGTCGCGATGACTACAATAAAAGCCGGAATACGGACTTGGTCGGGAATCAGGTTTTTCAATGAGGAAATCACCACGTTGGAACAAGTCAGTACAAACATGGTGGCAAGCCCCATCGCCATGCCGTTAGGACCCGATGACGTGGTTCCCAGCGTCGGACACATTCCCAGCAACAGCACGAAAACGGGGTTTTCATTGAGAATACCGTTTGTGAATGTTTTCAGATAATTGCTTTTCATCGATTGGTTTATTTTTAAAGTCAAAAATCGGGATTTTTAGATTTATTATTGATCTTTACTTTGTTTGTTGAGTGGCGCCGGTGGTTGCGTCGGTTGCGGAAGCGCCGGAAACACCGTCCGTATTTTTTCCTGAATAGGCAGTATATGCACGATTCACGGCATCTAAAAATGCACGGGAAGTAATGGTTGATGCGGTAATGGCATCCACATCCCCGCCGTCTTTGGAAACCTTCAAATTGCCTTTCGACAATTCTTTTCCGATAATGCTCTGTTTGTTTTTATCCGTTTTGAACCAGCTGTCCATTTTGGATCCCAATCCGGGAGTTTCGGCATGATTCAATACAACATAATTGATGATTTTTCCTTGTGGATCGAATCCTACGATGAGGCTGATTTTTCCGCCGAATCCTTTCATCGAACGACTTTCTACGGCCACACCCACCAAATTTCCGCCTTTTTTGGCCGGGTAGATTTTTAACGAGTCTTCACCGACAACGCCGTAATACGCTTCATCCGAAGGAGAATTGTCGAAAGCGGGAACCACTTCTTTGACGGCATTTTCGAGTTTCGCTTTTCGGGATATTTTGATCGGTTTTTCGGTCACCTTGTTTAATGCCGCCGCAAGAAATCCTGCAACAACGCATATAATCGTAAGAGACAGGAACATGTTTAAAAGAGATGATTGAATTTTAGCCATTTTTCGCGACCTCCCCGAATCGTTTAGGTTTAATGTATGTGTTGATCAGCGGCGTAAAAGCATTCATGATCAGAATGGCGAAAGACACACCCTCCGGATAGACTCCGAACAAACGGATCACAGAAGTTAAAATGCCGATTCCGACGGCGTAAACGATCATGCCGTTTTTGCTCATGGGTGAAGTGACATAATCGGTTGCCATGAAAATAGCGCCGAGCAATAATCCGCCCGAAAGAACGTGAATCAGCGGAGATGCATATTCTTGCGGATTGACCGCATGCATGATGCCGGTGAAAACCGCAACCGTCAGTACCGTAAATACCGGGATATGCCACGTGATGATTTTTCTCCAAAGCATAAAAATCAATCCCAGAATCAATGCACCGGCGCCGACTTCCCCGAAACTTCCTCCGGTATTTCCGAGAAGCATGTCCAAATAATCGGGAAGATGTCCGAAATGCCCTTTAATCATGGCCAGCGGAGTAGCGCCCGTCAGTCCGTCGATTCCGTCGGGAACGGTCGGGAAAAAAATCCATCTTGTTTCGACCGGTTTCGGCCAGACGGTCATTTGCGCAGGAAAAGAAATCAGCAGAAACACTCGTCCTACCAAAGCCGGATTGAAAATATTGTTTCCCAACCCTCCGAATGTCATTTTTCCGACGCCGATGGCTGCTAAAGCTCCGATGACGACAATCCACAACGGTAAATTCGACGGCAGGTTAAAAGCAAGCAATACACCGGTGATGATTGCCGATCCGTCGCATACCGACGGGTTAATTTTCATCAAATATTTTTGTATCAACAATTCGAACAAAACACAACTTCCGACAGATACTACAGTTACGAGCAAAGCGCCGATTCCGAAATAATACAGAGAAACAAGAAATGCAGGAATCAAGGCAATCAAGACGCCGTACATATTTTTCGCAATACTGTCGCCTCCGTGAATGTGAGGAGAAGGAGATATTAATAATTTATTTTCCATAAAATAAAAACTACTCTATACGATGCGCGATACACCGTGTGCCTGAACTTTGTTTTTCCCCAGCCGGATATAGTCTAACAACGGCCTGTTTGCGGGACAGGTATAACTGCAGGAACCGCATTCGATGCAATCGGTGATGCATTCGCTTTTTGCTTTATCCCAAACCGAAAATTCGGAGACGGTCATCAACAAATAAGGGGAAAGCCCCATCGGACAAACGGAAACACATTTGGAACAACGGATGCAATTTCGTCTTTCTTTCCGGGCAGTTTCTTCCCCCGGTAAAACCAATATCCCCGAACATCCTTTGGTTACGGGCACCTCGGCATTGACAAGGGCTTTACCCATCATCGGGCCTCCGCCGACGATTTTTCCGGTGTTTTCGGAAATTCCGCCTGCGGCTGTGATCAATTCGTTGACCGGTGTTCCGATTTTCACCCGGTAATTCGACGGATTTTTGATTCCCTTTCCTGTAACGGTAACGATACGCTCGAACAATGGTTTGTTTTTTTGAACGGCCTCGTAAACGGCAAAAGCGGTTCCGACGTTTTGCACCACGGCTCCGACCTCTATCGGGAGCTTGCCGCTTCCGATTCGGCGTTTGATGACGGCATCCACCAATTGTTTTTCACTGCCTTGAGGGTATTTGACTTTCAGCGGACAAATTTTTATTCCGTCGTAATTTTTACTCAAATCGCTTAGGTGAACAATGGCGTCTTTTTTATTGTTTTCGATGCCGATAACGGCTCGTTTGACTTTCAGCGCCCGCATCAACAATTGAGTGCCGACCATGATTTCATTCCCTTTTTCAAGCATCAACGCATGATCGGATGTAAGATACGGCTCGCATTCCACTCCGTTGATAATCAATAGTTGAGCCGTTTTATCCGACGGAGGCGTCAGCTTGATGTGTGTGGGAAATGTCGCTCCTCCCATTCCCACAATGCCGGCGTCGGCTATTTTCCGGATGATCTCTTCCGAGGATAATGTTATATTTTTATTTAATCCGGGACTTTGATCGATAAACGGTTCCGGCTCGTCTCCTTCCACTTTGATGAAAACAGCGGGTTTCCGGTATCCGCTTGCATCCGTGATATCATCAATTTTCACGACGATTCCCGAAACAGACGAATGAATGCCGGCGGAAACAAACCCGTTTGCCTTGGCAATCAATGTTCCTGCTTTCACGGCATCTCCTTTTTGTACCACGGCGACGGCAGGTGCCCCGATGTGTTGCGACAACGGAATGACAATTTGTCCGGGTGTCGGCAATGTTTCGATTTTTTTTCCGGCGGAAAGTTTATTTTCCTGCGGATGAATCCCTCCGAGACGAAATGTTTTCAACATGCTGTGAAGTTAAAATTTAAAAATCGGATTCGATTAATTTCGGATTTCATTTTCTTCGACGGTCACCGGCGGTTTTTCCTTTTCAGGCGGAAAATTCACTTCCGGGATGGCATGGGTCGGACATACCTTCACACATTTACGACAAAGCGTGCATTTATTGAATTTGATGTACGCCAGATTATTTTCGATGGTGATGGCATCGAATGCACAAACCTTTTCGCATTTTCCGCAGGCGATACACGCTACATTACATTCCTTTCGGGCATCGGCGCCTTGGTCTTTATTGACACAGGAAACGAAAATACGACGGGATTTCGGACCTTTTTTGCGCAGTTCGATGATGTTTTTCGGACAAGCTTTCACACATGCTCCGCAAGAAGCGCAGGCATCTTCCACCACTTCGGGCAACAAGGTTTGAGCATTTATATGGATGGCATCGAACAGGCAAGATTCGACGCAATCCCCGAATCCCAAACATCCATACGTGCATCCGGTTTCGCCGCCGTAAAGAGATGCGGCAATTGCACAAGATAGCACACCGTCGTATATATTGACGTGCGGTCTTTGTTCACAAGATCCGGCGCACCGCACAACCGCAATCATCGGAACGGCGGACTGAACTTCCCGGCCCAGAATCCCGGCGACCTTACTCATGACTTCCATGCCACCTGCCGGACAAAATAATCCGTCCAATGAATCTGCTTTGACACAAGCTTCGGCAAAACCTTTGCATCCGGGAAATCCGCATCCTCCGCAATTCACGCCGGGTAAAACGTCATTGACCAAACCGATGCCCGGATTTTCATATACGTTAAACTTCCGGGAAGCAAAATATAAAACAACGGCTCCTACAGCCCCGATGACTCCAAGCGAAATAACAGCCGATAAAATCAAATCCATTCAGATTATTTTTTGAATGTTAAAAATGAATTTTTGTTTGAGTTTTTTTCGGCAGGCATACAGCATCAAATAATAAACCGCCAATATGCTCAAAGCCGTAAGGCTTGCAATTGCTTCATTTTGACGAATATTTCGGATCAATAAAGGAACAAACATCAATATCAGGGGCAACACAAATGCGTACCACACGGCAAGTAATCCCAATGAACTTTTTCCTTGTATATTGACGGCTTCGTCTTTTTTAAAATCGTTGACGGATAATGTGGTCACTTCGATTAATTTGTCTTTTTTATCTGAAGCGTGACAAATTGACTTGGCTTGACAACCGGAACAATCCGATGTTTGTTCAATCAGCACCATTACTTTATCCGGGAAAACTTCCTGAATGATACCTCTATGTTCTATTATCGAACTCATTTTGTAATGTGGAGATTACAATCCGGGTACAAATGTACTAATAAAACTTATTGTTTGAAAAACCCGGTTGACTTTTTGCATCACCAAGAATTTTTCATGTTGTCAACGCATTTCCGCATTCCTTTTGTTTTCCGTTTTTTCCCCGAATCCGGAATCGATTTTCAGAAAAGCGGTGATTATGAAACACGGGATGGTACAAATCATAATCCAAACGAAGAAATCCGGATAACCGATCCGTTCCTGTATTTTTCCGGCCATCATACCGGGAAGCATCATGCCCAATGCCATGAAAGCGGTACAAATGGCATAATGCGTTGTTTTGTTTTCCCCGATCGAAAAGTATATCATAAACATCGTGTAAGCGGTAAATCCGAATCCGTATCCGAATTGTTCGATTCCGACCGCCACATTGATCAAAAATAAATTTTGAGGTTGAAATTGAGATAAATAAATATACACCAAATTCGGCAGGTTAAGACTCAATACCATCGGCCAAATCCAATATTTCAATCCTTTTTTGGCAATGGCGATTCCACCTGAAATTCCGCCGAGCGCCAGAGAAACGGCGCCGATGGTTCCGTAAGTGAGTCCCTCCTCTTTGGTGGTCAATTCCAAACCGCCGTTGATGCGTTTGTCGAGTAAAAAGAGCGGGATTAATTTTGTGATTTGAGCTTCCGCAAAACGGAATAAAAACAAAAACAACACAGCGGGAACGATTCCTTTTTTCCGGAAAAATGAAATGCCGGTTTGTAAAAATCCGACGGCTAATTGTTTGGCCGTAATATTTTTCTGTGGCCTGTCAGATGCCGGTTTGGGAAGAATGAAACGGTGATACAGGAAAAAAGCGATGCACAGTCCGGCCGTAAAGAAAAAAATCAAACACCAGACATACGGAATGTGTTTTGTTCCGAACAGGTTCGACAATCGGGCGGATTCTTCCAGCATACCGGCAATGTAAATCAACGTTCCTTGCCCGAACATGACGGATAGTTTAAAAAACGAAGAACGGATACCGACGAAAAACGATTGATCGTGTTCATCCAATGCCAGCATGTAAAATCCGTCGGCGGCAATATCATGGGTTGCCGAAGCAAAAGCCGTCAGCCAGAAAAAAGCCAGACTTGCCCGGATGTAAAATGAAGCGGGAATCGTAAAAGCAACACCCGCTAAAGCCGCACCGATAAGGAGCTGCATGGAAACAATCCACATCCGTTTTGTTTTCAGCAAATCGACGAAAGGACTCCAAAACGGTTTGATAACCCAAGGGAGGTACAGCCAACCGGTGTAATAGGTAATATCGGCATTGCTCATTCCCAACCGTTGGTACAAAACAACAGATACGCTCATTACCATGACGTACGGCAGCCCTTCCATGAAATAAAGGGAAGGTACCCAAGCCCAAGAAGACAAACGTTGTTTTTTGATCATCATTTGAATAAAGACATCCGGCTCTTTCTTATGAATGCAAATGTAAACAAAAAATCACTATTGATCGATTAAAGTCATAAGTTTTGGTCAGGTCTTCCCAATACCCGGAAGAAAACCTGCCGGCTTTCATTTCGTCCTGAATGAAAGAATAGAGGTCTACCGCTCCGATACCGGTGCACCCGGATTGACAGCAGCTGCCGCTTACAGTGACGGAAAATTATTCACTGTCCACAAAGGTATTCTTTCCTGAATCCGTGAAACTGATTTTTCCCCCTTTATTGCACATACAAAACGAATCTTTTGTCAGTTTTTTCATCCCGTTGATGTTATCTTTTTGTGTTGTTTTTTGC
>WRGA01000079.1 GCA_009787405.1 Candidatus Azobacteroides sp. | reverse complement strand
ACAATATTTTTTAGCATGTAACTTTCAAAAAAACGAATATTACATTTTTATACCCTACCTGTGAGGATAAGTAGGCATAACATCCGATAATCATAAAAAATTATTCAATCCGCAAAGAAACCGAAAAAATACAATAAATTTTACAACATCAGATGATATTGCAGGATTTATTGTTTTTCCCGAAAAATCCCTTTTTTTATCACCGCCTTCCGGATCAGCTCACCTTGTTCAATAATCAATTTTACAATATAAATACCGGCATCCATGTTTTGTAAATCAATTTCATCTGAATTGACTTTACAACTGAAACCCTTTTTTCCGGCAAGGCTAAAAATAGACAAAGCGGAAAAACGGATTGTATTGTTATAACAAAAACATGGACAATTTGTCCAATTTCCTCCACATATCCGACAAAAACAGCATATCGGATAATTATATCAATTTAGTAATGTGTAAAAAATAAGATAGTAATTTATATCATATAACTAATTTATTATTAGCAGTTTACCATCAAAATTGCCAAGTTATTTTTTACATGTTACTTATCGGACAATATGTGTCCCTCCGCCACAGCGGACATGTTGTCCGTCTGCTTGTTTATTCAAAAGGACTTGCAGTCCGGCTTCTACAAAAATACCTTTTTTTAAAAACAAATAAACAAAGAATGATTTTTATTTTTAATTAAAGCATTTTCTTTTTATCGGACAACATGTCCTTCCGAATAGAACAGCGGGCGGACAGCTGATTATCACAACGAACGCACACGCTGCCTTCCGGGTACAGCCGAATAAACTATATCCTGTTTTTCATACCATTTTTTTGTTCAGTTCTTATTTTAACTCTTAACTCTTAATTCTTAACTCTTAACTTTACTGTTTCACCCACTTCAATGTCTTTCCGCCGGTTTTCACAAAATAGAGGCCTGCCGGCAAATGACCGACTGCAATCCGTTCCGTTTCACCTGCGGCTTGGCGGGAGAACAGTAATTGACCGCCGATGGTATAGAAATACAGCGTTTCGCCGCCTTGCAAGCCGGAAATCGTAATATAATCCGTAGCAGGATTCGGGAAAACGGTAATGCCCGGAACCGCAGATAATTCTTTTACCGAGGAGAAATTACCGGTTCCGATAAAAACGGGGTCGGAAACGGAAATATCCCGCATACTGCTTCCGGTGATATTTATTTCGTCTGCCGATAATACATTATTGCCGTCCGATGCAATTACATTGCACAAATGGCGACTGTAGCCTATCGTGACATAAGAAGGACGGCCGTAACTGTCAAAATGTGTAGTAAACGTAATATCATCACTATACTCACGGTAGTTTACGTCTAAGTAAAGAGTAAATGTGTAAATACTGTTCGGACTGACATTGATTGTTTTGTCGCAGATGTATCGTCCATTTTCTATTTCGAAATGCAAGGGAATATCTCCCGATAAACTACCGGTTGACAGAACATATTCCAATTCATACCGGTCAATCACCGGAGCCGTTGCATTACGATTCGTAACAGGGTCGAAATAAGTCGTGATAAGATTCCCTGTTGTCTTTTCAGCGAAACCGGTCAGTTCAAGCAGATAATCGCTTGCCATCCGGATTACAATTACCGTGTAAACGGAATTTTCTTCCGGAGTGCCGACTGTTATTTCAAAGCGGTTTTCCCCTACATTCAAGCTCTTCGGCCCGTCGCCCGAAACAACGACATTATCATCTGCCGGAACAGCCGTCAGCGTAATACTTTCCACGCTTTGGGGAACAGCTACACTATATACATACGCAGTCGGACTGAACTCCGGAGATAATGTTCCCGCGCTGACGGTCAAACTCGCAAGATGAGGAATATCCCGGGTTATAATTACCATATAAACAGAATTTCTTTCCGATGCGCTGACCGTTATTTCAAAGCGGTTTTCTCCTACATTCAAATTTCTCAGCCCGTCGCCTGAAACAACAACGCCGTCATCGACAGGAACAGCCGTCAACATAATCTTTTCAACGCTGTAGGGAACGGCTACAGTATATACATACTTGGTCGGACTGAATTCCAGAGACAATGTTCCCGCATTGACGCTTAAATTCGCAAGATGAGTATCCACGACTCCTCCTCCCTCGTTTGTTTCTTCTATAGTACTAAAGTCTTTCCATTGCGACGCATTCTTATACAAATCAACAGAACCGTCGGGAACCATCAGGACGCAATTTTCCAAATCTACGCCATCGAAGACATAATCGCCCATGGTAATACCGGAAGGATCCGGAATCAGACAAGTAACGGAGGAAAGAGCGGTGCATTCTACAAAAGCCCAATCGCCAATCCGGGTCACGCCGGCACCGATAGTAACGGCAGTAAGATTTTCGCAATCTTCAAAAGCATAGTCACCAAGATTTGTTACACTGTTTGGAATAGTTATGGAAGAAAAAAGGCAACCGGCAAGTGCACCACTTCCGATACTCGTCACGCTTTCGGGAATGGTAATGGATGTAAAGCCGCAACCAAACAAAGCCCAATCGTCGATAGATATTACACTGTTCGAAATCGTAACGGATGTAAGGTTGCTACAATTATGAAAAGCGCTACTACTTATCGATGTTACTCCGAATTCGATTACCAGATTTCGAATTTGATTACTTACATTGTACCAAGGGGCCTCCCCCATCTCTCCCGTTCCGCTGATTGTCATTGTACCGTCGCTGAGCGTAGCCGTTACATCCGTTACATTCGGATAGCCGCAATTCCAAGTTTGTGCTGTTGCATTTATGGCAGCAAAAGCTATGAGCACTGTTAAAAGTAAATTTTTTGTTTTCATAATACCAATTTTTTGATTTGTTTATAAAATAAAAAAGCCGCACCGGAACCCAATCCGATACGGCTGTATGAAAATATAGTTATTCTAAAATTACTAACTCATTGAAAATAAGTGATTTACCCCCCTCCCCACGCAGGGGCTGCAACACGCCGGCAATCCACTGTGTCGGCTGCTTTCACCGCAGGCCAAGTCAAAACTGTTCATTTTTTCCATTTGCCAAGTCATCTGTTTTTCAAAATTGCCTTTCTTTCGACAAAAGTATACTTTCTTTGTCAAAAAAACAGATAAAATACTCTTTTTCTGTACTTAAAAAATCTTAACCGACAATATCTATTTTAAACGCCATGCCGCAAAGACGGAAAGACGCAAAACAGGAGTTTTGTTTTAATCCGGCGCAGCGGACATGCTGTCCGTCTGTCTGCCTGTTTATTCAAAAGGGCTTACAGTCCGGTTTCCACAAAAATACTTTTGGTTTAGGTACATGGCAACCGGTAACCGGTTTATCGACATTGTGACGCCGCAATATGTAGAGACGTGGCATGGTCTCTACGGAGTGGGATTAACCGGCGGCCGTTTAACTCCACTCCCCCGAAAGGCTAAATTCTTCATTTTTTAAATTAAGTAAAAATACCTGTACATTTAATAACAGATTTTATAGAAAACGCTGATTCAAAGCCGTTTTTTTCACATATTTTTCTATTGATTTTGTATTCTTCGATATTACGTAAATACGATTACAACGTATTTTCATAATCTCCGCTGTGGCGGACATGTTGTCCGTCTGCCTGATTATTCAAAAAGGACTTGCAGTCCGGATTTCACAACTTTTATAGGCGATTCCTTTTTTATTAAAGCATTAAACAACCTTCTGATTCCGGTTAATTTATCGGCTGTCGGCTCCCCACATCAGTTTGTTGCGAATCGTATCAAAAAACGTATGATTAAACCGCTTGACAACTTTGGTTGCAAAATCGGCTTTGCGAATGATAATTTCTGTATCACTGTCAAATACTTCCGAACGGCCATCCAAAGAAATCATTACATTTCGGGTACGACTTTCCACTTTCAAAGTGACCACGGAATCGTCGGTGATGACTAAAGGGCGCACATTCAGACTGTGAGGGGCCACAGGAGTAAGAACAATATTGGAAGAAGTCGGTTCAATAATCGGCCCGCCCACACTCATGGAATAAGCTGTGGAACCTGTGGGAGTGGCAATGATCAATCCGTCCGCCTGATAAGAGTTCAAATAATTGTTGTTGATATACGCATGAATCGTAATCATCGACGAAACATCCAATTTAAGCACAGCCACCTCATTCAACGCATAATTAAACCCCGAAAAAGATTTTTTGTCCGTACTCAACCGAAGCAAAGTCCGACTCTCTATCTGATAATTCCCGGCAATGATTTCCGGCAGAACATTTTTTACCTCATTTCCCGAAATGTCCGCCAAAAAACCCAATCTGCCGGTATTGATTCCCAATATCGGAATACCGGTTTTTCCGATGCGTGCGGCCGTTCTCAAAAAAGTTCCGTCGCCGCCGATGCTGAATGCAATGTCGGCATACGGAATTTCCGAATCTTCGAAAAATCCGGCAACTTCGGGTGATATGTTTAATTTGGCGGATACAAAATCATAAAATGATTTGTCGACATACATTTCCACTTCCGATTGTTGCATAAAATCAATCAACGGATGAATGCATTTCAATTTATCGTGAAAATAGGTATTTCCGAAAATAACAACTTTCATTTAAAGAGTTAAGAGTTAAGAATTAAGAGTTAAAAGTTAAATGCCCGGCAGAATTTAATATCTACTAATTTAAATGCGAAGAAGCAAAGGTATAAAGCCGCAAAAATTTTAAATTTCGCGTCTTTCCGTCTTTGTGACTTGGCGGTTAAAATAGATATTATTTTTTGCGGCATACTTAAGTAAAAGTTAAATTTTCAGGTAATGCAAAAATTCGTCCAACCGTTTTTGAAGGAGGTCATCGATGATCGATCGACGCATGAAATAAAACAAAACATTGTAATTGAACCGTTCAAAACTTCGAATAACGGGTGACGCATCTTCCAGATTTATTTTCATCCAGATTCTGAGTTTATTGGTATTCCCAATGATTCCGGTAAACAATGAAAGTATTTTGGCATTATTCGATTCAACGATTTTGGCAATTTCCGAAAGGGTGTAATCTTGCGGATTCACTTCCAAAATTAAGATGCTTCCTTCAGCCGAAACATTGAACATTTCCGCTGATTTGGCGATCAGTGTCTTTAGAGTGATGCATCCTAAATAGACATTATTTTCCGTGACAACCGGCACCAAACTTAAATTAAACCGATCGGCTATATTTAACGCTTCCGTCCAATTTCTGTCTTCCCGGACGGCGGGTGCAAAAATATTCACTTTCCCGATCGGATCGTCTGTTTTTCTCATTCCGAATACATCTTTATCCGATACCAAACAAACATATTCGTCGTGGTCAATCAACGGCAAATGACGGATTTTGAAATCTCCCATTAATTCCAAGGCTCGATTTCCGGTATCGTTTTGATGCAGAACGGGAATTTCTTCCGATATCAATTCTTTTGCAAACATTTGAGGCGAATATTCAATTATTACTATAATTTTGCACCTTGAAACTGCAAAGGTTACAAAAAAAATTAAGAATCAGGAATTAAGAATTAAGAATTAAACGGACGATTTAGATAAAGCTCTTGTTTTGAATACTTTAAAATAAATACATCCGAAAAAATCTCTTATTTCGATGTCTTTTAATTCTTAGTTTTAACGTCTAATCCTTAATTTTTATGGTGAAGTTGAGTATAAATATCAATAAAGTGGCAACCCTGCGAAATGCAAGGGGAGGAAATGTTCCGAATGTGATCCGGTTTGCCGTGGATTGCGAAAAGTACGGAGCGGAAGGAATTACGGTACATCCCCGTCCCGACGGCAGGCACATCAAATATGAGGATGTTTATGCACTTAAACCGGTTCTCAAAACCGAATTTAACATTGAAGGTTATCCTTCCGACAGCTTTTTGGATCTGGTGTTGAAAATTCATCCCGAACAAGTAACTTTGGTGCCCGATCCGCCCGAAGCCATCACTTCTTCCGCCGGTTGGGATACCAAAAAAAATGAATCGTTTTTGACGGAAATCGTCGAATTACTGAAAAACGCGGGGATCCGCTCGTCTGTTTTTATCGATACCGACTTGACCAACATCGAATACGCGGCAAAAGTCGGAACCGACCGCATTGAACTATACACCGAGCCTTATGCTTCCGGATACAAACTCTCGCCCGCCGAAGTAATACATCCTTTTGTCGAAGCAGCCAAATTTGCCCGTCAAATGGGATTGGGAATCAATGCGGGACATGACCTGAATCTCGACAATCTGCATTATTTGTCGGAAAACATTCCCTGGTTGGAAGAAGTCTCAATCGGACACGCTCTTATTGCAGATGCGTTGTATTCAGGTATCGAGAAAACAATCGAAGCTTACAAAAATTGTTTAAGATAAATCAAAGAATGAATTAATTATCTGCTTAAACACCAAGATTTCAATTCGTAATTTTTAATTTAATAATATGGGTTTTTTAAGCATTATTTTAGACGCGACAACCGCAATAGATCAATCCGTATCTTTAACACCTGCACCCGAAGCGAAAATGAATCTTTTCGATCTGACGTTGAAAGGCGGCATTGTTATGATTCCCATCGGATTATTATCGATTATCGCTATATTTATTTTCTTCGAACGATATTTTGTCATTCGAAAAGCAGGAAAAGAAGACAAAAATTTTATGTCCCGGATCAGAAATTACATTCACGGCGGAAAAATAGATTCGGCACTGGATTTATGCAAAACCACCGACACGCCTTCCGCCCGGATGATCGAAAAAGGAATCACCCGTTTGGGGCGTCCGATGGGAGACGTTTTGGTCGCCATCGAAAACGTGGGCAACATTGAAATATCGCGTCTGGAAAAAGGATTTCCGTTGGTTGCGACGGCTGCCGCCGCCGCCCCGATGCTCGGATTTTTGGGGACGGTTACCGGAATGGTGCGGGCATTCTTCGACATGTCTAATGCAGGCGCCGCTCTGGACATGAGCGTTTTGTCCAAAGGGATTTACGAAGCCTTGGTCACCACCGTTGCCGGGCTGATTGTCGGCATCATCGCCCTTTTTGCATACAACTATCTGGTTTCCATGGTCAACAACGTTGTCAACAAAATGGAAGCCCGCACAATGGACTTTATGGATTTGTTGAACGAACCGATTTAAAAATAATTTGGCATTATTAAACAGATATAGACAACCATTATTTTTGTAATTCCCTTAGCAGCCCGGGAATATATCTGATCTCTGCCCTTATTCATTTCAGGGAATTTTATTGACATTTATTGTATTTAAATAAGGAAAATAAGGGTGAAACCACTTAACATTATATCAGCTACTAAGGGAACTTTTAAGGAACAAGGTTTTTATTTTAAATCTATATAAGATCAACAATACCTTGTTATTTATTATGTGGTGTAAACTTGTATATCATTACCATTTTTAACTCTTAACTCTTAATTCTTAACTCTTAACTCTTAACTGAAAAGATGGCTTTAAAACGAAGAGCAAAAATAGATACTAATTTCAGCATGGCATCCATGACGGATGTGATCTTTTTGCTGTTGATTTTTTTCATGATTACAGCAACCGTCGTGATGCCGAATACCATCAAACTCAATCTGCCGCAAAGCAAAAAAGAAACTTCGGCACAACCGCTTTCCCGCGTTATGATCGACAAAGATTTGAATTATTACGTGGCATTCGGCAACGAAAAAGAAAAACAGGTTACTTTCGAGCAGATAACGCCGTTTTTGAGGGAATGTCAAACCAAAAGTCCCGACATGTACGTGGCGCTTTATGCGGATGAAAGTGTTCAATATAAGGACATTGTGAAGATTTTGGACATTGCGGGCCGGAACCGGTTTAAACTGGTGATTGCAACTCGTCCGACCGACTGATAAAAATCAAAAATGAAGGATCAAAACAAATTATACGGATTTATCGGTACCTTGATTTTTCACGGGATTGTTTTGTTGTGCCTGTTTATTTTTTATTTTACAAGTCCGGTCATTCAAGAATCGGGCGGAGTTTTAGTCAATTTCGGAAATGTAAACGAAGCCGAAGGGCTTTTCGAACCGAACAACAAGAACCCCGAAGCGGTCATACCCGAACCCTCGGAACCTGCTCCCGTTATTCCCGAACCGGAAGTCAAACAAAACATCATTTCCCAAGAGATCGAAAAAACCGTGCATATCGAAAATCCGAAAAAGAAGGAAGAAGACAAACGGAAAAAAGAACAGGAGCTCAAGCAACGACAAGAACAACAACGCCTACAGGCCGAAGCCGACAAGCAACGACGGGAAGAACAAGCCAAGGCCGCCCGAATCAACAACATGGCAGCCGGCGCATTCGGAGCCGGAACCGGACAAGGAAGTCAAGGATCGTCGTCAGGGCAGGGTAATCAAGGCAACCCGTTCGGAAATTCCGACAGAGGCAGCAACTCCGGAGTCGGAGGATTAGGCGGTTCAAGCTTTTCCTTGCAAGGACGATCTTTGGGAGTCGACGGATTGCCCCGTCCGACCGCAGCCATTAAAGAAGAAGGCCGCATTGTCGTAAACATCACCGTAGATCCGAAAGGAAATGTCCTCTTTGCCGAAGTGGGCGGAGGAACGGACATCAGCGATGCAACCATGAGAAAATCGGCCGTCGATGCCGCCAAAAAAGCAAAATTCAATTCCATCACTGCCGCCAACAACCAAACAGGAACAATTACCTACCGATATTTGTTAAAGTAAAATTTCCCGGTCACATGTCTTCGATGATATTCAACATTTTCATCGTTGCTTTGATCGCCGCTTCGGTTTGATCGGGATCCAGTCCGTTCGTTCTAAAATCTTTTCCTTTAAAATTCCAAGAGATGGTGGTTTGCACCAACGCATCGGTTTGCCCGCCGGGAGGAATGGTCACCACATAATTGATCAAAATGGGCGTCGGTTTATTCAACGGTTTGTATATTTTCCACAACGCTTTGGAAAAAGCATTGTACTGACCGTCTCCGGCTGCCGTTGCCTGATAAACATTTCCTTCGATTTCTATTTTGACGGTTGCCGTGGGACGCAATCCTTTGGTTACCGACAAAGCATATCCGAGCATTTTGATTTTGGCATTTTGCAAATCTTGTTTCAGCACGTCGGAAATGATGTACGGCAAATCTTCGGGCGTGACGAGTTGTTTTTTATCGCCCAGCTCGATGATCCGTTCCGTCACTTTCCGCATGGAAGCCTCATCCAACTCAATACCCAATGCTTCCAGATTCTTCCGGATATTCGCTTTTCCCGATGTCTTGCCCAACGCATACTCGCGTGTACGTCCGAAACGTTCGGGCAACAAATCATTACAATACAAATTATTTTTATTGTCGCCGTCGGCATGCACGCCCGCACATTGCGTAAACACATTTTCCCCGATCACGGGTTTATTGGCGGGAATACGGATGCCCGAATACGATTCGACTACCCGGCTTACCCGATTGATATTCATTTCACGAATATTGGTATCGACTTTCAATTGATCGTGAAGCACGGCCAAAATGCTGGACAACGGAGCATTTCCGGCTCTTTCGCCCAATCCGTTGATGGTTGAATGAATCCCGTTCACGCCGGCGTTCACCGCTGCGAGCACATTGGCAACAGCCAGATCATAATCGTTATGGGCATGAAAATCGAAATGAAGATCAGGATAACGGTCAATCATTTGCCGGCAGAAATCACCGGTCTGCATCGGCGTCAAAATTCCCAACGTATCCGGAAGCATAAAGCGCCGAATCGGCAGTTTTCCCAATTCATCCGTCAAAAAGAAAACATATTCGGGAGAATGAATCATTCCGTTCGACCAGTCTTCCAAATAAATATTGACTTCAATTCCCATGTCCTGCGCGTTGGAAACAACTTTTACAATGTCTTCCAGATGCTGTCCGGGAGTTTTGCGGAGTTGTTGCGTAACATGTTTATAAGAGCCTTTACACAACAGATTGATGACACAACAACCGGCATTCCGTATCCAATGGAGCGATTCTCGTCCGTCGATAAATCCGAGTACTTCGATTTTTTGAATATGTCCGCGTTTCCGCGCCCAATCGGCAATCATTTTCACCGACTCATACTCGCCTTCCGACACACGGGCGGAAGCAATCTCGACACGGTCTACGTTCAAATCTTCCAACAATAATCTGACGATACTCATTTTTTCTTGCGGAGCGAATGAAACACCTGATGTTTGTTCACCGTCGCGCAAGGTGGTATCCATGATCTCGATATGCCTATTCATAAAAAAACGGTTTTTGCGACATCCTTAACGAATTATACCCATTGCTTTTCCCACGCTTCTATTTTATCCTTATTACTCAACAAAAAATCAATATCATCGTATCCGTTCAACAAACAATTTTTCTTATAGGCACTGATTTCAAATGTCTCCGATTTTCCCGAAACATTATTGACGATCGTTTGTTTTTCCAAATCGACGGTCACCGTCGTATTCGGATCTTTATCGATGTCGGCAAACAATTCCGACAAAAATTTATCCGACACTATGACCGGCAACACAAAATTATTCAATGCATTGTTCCGGAAAATATCGGCAAAAAAACTCGACACCACTACCCGGAAACCATATCCGGCAATTGCCCAGGCAGCATGTTCCCGGCTGCTCCCGCTGCCGAAGTTTTTTCCGGCGACCAGCACTTCTCCTTTATACAACGGATTATTCAACACGAAGTCTGCCACAGGCTTTCCTTCTTTATCATATCTCCGGTCGGCAAAAAGATTATCGCCGAATCCCTCACGTGTGGTCGCTTTCAAAAACCGGGCGGGAATGATCTGATCTGTATCCACATTCTCCATCGGAAGCGGAACACAAGTTGATGTTAATGTTTGAAATTTATTCATTTTTCTAACTATTTAATATATCGTAAAAACCGGTTTATATTTTAAACGCTAAGGCACAAAGTCGGAAAGACGCGAAGTTTAAATTCTTTGTGACTTTGCGTCTTTGCATCTTCGCATTTAAAATAATAGATATTAAATTCTACCATGTATTTATAATATTATAATTTGAGGACAATTCTATTACAAATCTTGCTATAACTCCCGCGGATCGGTAATTTTACCGGTGACGGCGGCGGCGGCGGCAACGAGGGGGCTTGCCAGCAATGTGCGGGCGCCGGGACCTTGGCGGCCTTCGAAGTTGCGGTTGGAGGTTGACACCGAATATTTTCCGGCAGGAACTTTATCGTCGTTCATGGCCAAACAGGCCGAACATCCCGGTTGGCGCAATACGAATCCGGCTTCGTTCAATATTTTGTCTAATCCTTCTTCCCGGATTTGCTTTTCCACCCGACGGGAACCGGGAACCAACCAAACGGTTACATTGCCTGCCTTTTTCTTGCCTTTCACAAAGTTTGCAAATGCACGAAAATCTTCGATGCGTCCGTTAGTGCAACTACCCAGAAAAACGTAGTCGACCGGTTTACCCGACATCTTTTCTCCCGGTTTGAATCCCATATACTCCATCGATCGTTGAAAAGAAATGCGTCCGGCTTCCCCGATACTTTCCGGCGAAGGAATCGTACCCGTAATCGGCATGCCCATTCCCGGATTGGTTCCGTAAGTAATCATGGGTTCGATTTCGCCGGCATTGAATGTTATTTCCTTGTCGAATTTCGCCCCTTCGTCAGTTTTCAATGTTTTCCAATACGCCGACGCCTTATCCCAATCCGCTCCCTGGGGAGCAAATTCACGCCCTTTCACATACTCGAAAGTCGTTTCGTCCGGAGCGATCAATCCGCCGCGGGCGCCCATTTCGATACTCAAATTACAAAGCGTCATCCGGGCTTCCATCGACAAATTGCGGATCGCTTCTCCGGCATATTCCACGAAATAACCGGTGGCACCGCCCGTCGTCAACTTAGAAATCATATACAATGCAATATCTTTTGACGAAACAAAGGGGTTCAGTTTACCTTCGAACGTAATGCGCATGGTTTTGGGGCGGGATTGCAAAACGCATTGAGAGGCCAGCACCATTTCCACTTCGCTGGTTCCGACACCGAAAGCGACGGCTCCGAAAGCGCCGTGAGTGGAAGTATGACTGTCGCCGCAAACAATGGTCATTCCGGGTTGCGTCAATCCGTTTTCGGGGCCCATCACATGCACCACACCGTTTTTCTCATTTCCCAATCCATAAAGTGTAATTCCGAACTCCTCACAATTTTTGGTCAACGTATCCACCTGAAACCGAGATACCTGATCCTTTATCGGCAAATCCTGATTTTCCGTAGGAATGTTGTGATCAGTCGTTGCCGTTGTCTTACCGGGACGAAAAACTTTCAATCCCCGTCTTCTCAAACCGTCAAAAGCTTGGGGACTTGTCACTTCATGACATAAATGCCGGTCGATATACAATTGTGTAGGGCCGTTTTCAACTTGTGTCACCGTGTGAGCATCCCAAATCTTGTCAAATAATGTTTTAGCCATAAGTTTAATTATTTTATAATCCAGCCATTAAATTGCCTGATTTCTTATTTTACAAATTTATTAATCGCATCGATATAGGCTTCCACAGAGGCGGCCACTATGTCGGTGTTGGCAGAGAACCCGTAGTAATTGACTCCTTCGTACTCGACTTGCATGTGAACTTTTCCCACATCGTCGCTGCCTTTGGTAATGGCTTGAATGAGAAATTCCTGCAACGTCATTTGTCGGCGGATGATTCGTTTCAACGCTTTGATTGCGGCATCCACGGGGCCGTTACCGGAAGAAGCCGCTTCAAAACATTCGCCGGCAATATTCAAGCCGATGCTTGCAACAGCCTTCAATCCGACACCGGAAGTCACCTGCAAATATTCGAGTTTAATGCGGTTGTTATCGGATCGTTCTTTTCCGACCAACATCAACACATCGTCGTCTTTAATATCTTTCTTTTTATCGGCAAGCTTCAAAAATTCTTCGTAAGCCTTATCCAACCGATCTTTATCCAAATTCACGCCCAAAGCCTCCAAACGATGTTTCAATGCGGCGTGTCCGCTGCGGGCAGTCAATACGATTGAATTTTCGTCGATTCCCACATCTTTCGGATCAATGATTTCATAACTTTCCCGGTTTTTCAACACACCGTCCTGATGGATTCCGGAAGAATGCGCAAACGCATTTCGTCCCACAATCGCCTTATTCGGCTGAACAGGCATATTCATCAGGCTCGATACCATCCGGCTGATGCCGTAAATTTTCGTGGTATTAATATTCGTATCAATGCCGAGGTCTTTATGACTTTTAAAAATCATGGACACTTCTTCCAGCGATGTATTTCCGGCACGTTCACCGATTCCGTTAACCGTAACTTCCACCTGCCGTGCGCCGTTCAGCACACCGCTCACCGTATTGGCGGTCGCCATCCCTAAATCATTGTGACAATGTGTCGAAATAACTACCTTTTCGATGCCTTTCACATGTTCCGTCAAATACTTGATTTTTTGTCCGTATTGTTCGGGCAGACAATAACCGGTGGTATCCGGTATATTAACAACCGTAGCGCCCGCTTTGATCACGGCTTCGATCACCCGCGCCAAATATTCGTTGTCGGAACGTCCGGCATCTTCCGCGTAAAACTCGACATCTTCCACGTATTTTTTGGCAAGTTTCACGGCGGCCACAGCCCGTTCGATGATTTCCTCCCGTGTCGAATTAAATTTATACTTGATATGATAGTCCGATGTTCCGATTCCGGTATGAATCCTTTTTTTCTTGGCATACTGCAATGCTTCGGCTGCCACAACGATATCTTTTTCCACGGCGCGGGTAAGCGCGCATATCGTGGGCCATGTCACGGCTTTTGATATTTCCACGACCGAGTTGAAATCGCCCGGACTCGATACGGGAAATCCCGCTTCAATAATATCCACTCCCAATCCTTCCAGCGCCTTCGCCACCTGAATTTTTTCAACTGTATTCAATTGGCAGCCGGGGACTTGTTCACCATCTCTCAATGTGGTGTCAAAAATAAATAATCTATCAAACATATTCACATTTAGTTACAAAGTTTCAAAAAAAAACCTTTCTCTTTTTGGAGAGAAAGGTTTTCCATATTTCTTCATATATCTTCAGATACCTACATGCGCCTTTCCCTCTTCTTTTCTTTTGTCGAGAAGAATAATAATAAGGCTGCCGAGCAATATGAAAGATATATTTATCATTTTACTGTTGTAATAACGATCTTTTAAAAAACTTGAGCAAAGGTAGAGCAATTTTAAACACAAGCAAACAATCTGTAAGTTTTTTCCCGGAAAATTAATAAAAGATAAGCTTTATGCGTTATTTTTTAATCAATCAAAACAAAAAGAAGGGAAAAAGAGCATCACCTCCAAATAGATTCATGCAAAATTTGCGTTAAGGTATGCGTAGAACAAAAATAAATCGTCCGGATCAGATGATAAGAAGCAAGGGCAATCGCACAGGCATAAGCCGTTTTCTTACTGTATAAAAAATGATGCAGATAATCTTTTCCGGTAACAATCTCCACACCGAATAACACCAACAAAAATGCGGCTGTCGCCATGACAGGCATACCGAACAAATGATAGTGAAGGCTTTTTTCAAAATTTCCTTCGTAAATACAAACAAAGGATTTGGTGATTCCGCAACCGGGACAAGGAAAACCCGTCAGCATTTTAAAGGGACAAAGCGACTGTTTTTCTTCAAGATGCTGCACGTTATGATCGTCTTTATTGACGACCATAATAAAGCAGGGAACGGCCAGCATTAAAAATGCACAGGCCATTCCCATTAACTTTCGGCGTAAAAATACTTTATTCGTATAATTTATTGATATCACCTTGAACAATCATTGCAGCAACAGGAGAAAGGAGGAGTCCCAAAACCAATAACAAGATGGATTGATCTTTATCTGCTTCGCCTACTTTTTTATACAGTGAAGGAAGAGCTTCTTTTCCCGCCGAATAATAAAAATAAGCACTGACAACGAAACAAAAACCGCCGATAATTGCAATCGGCTGAGCGATCACTTCTTTCTCTGCAACGGCATTCATCACTTCCGCAGCTTTCATGTTCCAATAAATCAGGTAAAGTCCGCAAGTTACGAAACCGAGAACGAGTACCATTACCGGGTTGTTTTTAAATACAGGAATTTGTTCTGCCATAAAAATAAATTTTTAATTTTAAAAGTCTTACTCATCAGGCTTTTCAGTTACGCCCCGTTTTTTAAAGTGGGCTCCGGTCTCCACTTATAAAGTGCTTAAAAAAATATAAGCCGACTTTTATCAATTATTTATTATAATTTATTTTCAAAAATGTGACATTCAGTTCCCGAAAAACAATTAATTCCTTCTCATAAGAGGATTCCCGTTCCCGTCCTTATAACCCTCTGTCAATATCATTGTGAAATCAATCAATGCCCAAATACCGCAACCACTGCCCCTCAGAAATTGTGTCACTCCCCACCCTCATGCTCCTGGTATAAAACCGGTGAATGCCGAATACTCCTAAAAAGAAACACAGTAAAAAAGTACTCAACCAATCTTTACCCACTGCATCATTTATTTGTTTTGAAGACAAGGCAACTCCGCACTTCGTATCGGCGGCTTGACGGCAGGCGGGGCACTACCACTCGTTAACCGCTGCCCTTTTTCTTCGTGTTCGTATTTTTCTAAATGCAATAAATCTCATTTTTTAAAACCAAGATATAAATCCATCCACCAAAGGCATAACAGCTTCAAAAAAAGCACCCAAAACCCCTAAAATCCCTACTACGATTAGAACTAAAATAGCTAAGGATACCCCTATCCATGCACATATTTTTCCTGTATTCACATTTTTAAACGAATTTTCCGTATATTGGTCAGGATTAGAAATATAAAGATTTTTTGCAGATTTCGCTAATACTAATGCAATGATTCCGCAAATAAGTCCTATAAAACCAAAACAAAAGCAATTTCCTACAATAGATACTATTCCTAAAACCAATACAATGGTGGCATTGGGAAGATCAATCTTGGGTCCATTCAAATCATAATTGTTTTCCATACTAAATTAATTGATAGAGGTAAATGATTTCTCCTATTCATTTGGTTTTTCGGACTCGCCCCCGTTTTTTGAATGGTCTCCAACCTTCATTTTGCTGTTTGAGTTTCAAACTGTACCATTTTTTATCCCTGCTTCGTGTCGGGCGCAACTTCTAAATTATTATATAAAACCAATTTAGAGTTGCCTTCCCTCTGCACCCTGCTTTACACTGTCGCGTGGGTGGCGGCTAACGTACAAATTTGAGCATTGGGATACGTTTCCGCTCTACAATTATAACAATATTTATCCCCCGATTTCGGAGGAACCCCACATGCTACACAGATCACAGCCTTATCCGAGACTTCATTTCCGCAATTTCTGCAATACATCGTTGAATTTTATATAAGCATTTGAAATTTAATACCTTATACGCTTGAACCCTACAAAAGTAGGAAAGAAAAATAATATATCCAAGTTTTAAGAACAAAAACCGCAGCAATAAAAACAGTTCACCGGCAATAAACAGTGCGTTCCCGTATCAACATAAAAAAGTAAAGGGTAAACCGCTGATTTATAATATTTTATACATGAGGAATAAATAAGTTATAATAGTTTTAAATGATTATCGGATGTTGCACCTACTTATCCCCGTGTAGGAGGGTATGAAAAATATTTCAATATTCAAAAAAATATTCGTTCTTTTTTGTCCCGTCAGGGACGCTATACCGGTAGAAAAACACCGGCCCTTCACCCCTTGTCCCGCCGGGGACAACATGTTTTCCCTTCCCGCATTACGTCCCTGACGGGACTTTGGCCGGCGGAGAAATTCTCCTTTCTACCAATATATTGTCCCCGGCGGGACAAAAAAACGAATAGTACATTTTTATACCTCACCTGCCGGGAAAACCGGGCATAACATCCGATAATCATTTAGTTTTAAGACATTTCACGCCTACGGCGTGTTGCCTGACGGAATGTTTAAAAACGAAAATGCGACAATTTGAAACAACGTTCGACGGAGCCAAATGATGAGGTCGTAAATTCTTCTCCCGATGCAAGGAATAGAATCCCCCCGGTCGATAATACTTTTCCGAAAAAATCAATGATATTATTTTTTAGATTCCCCTTCTCGGGCCGACATTGTCCGGAAAATGAAAAACAGTAAACCGATCGGGAAGACAAAAAATACCGCGCTTATTCTTTGTCTTTTAATTAAAATGATTCGTACAGGTCATCATCATAAGAATCGTCCAAATCGTCCCTGTCTTTGTCGAGCGAATCTTTTTCCCAATTATACTCGCTATCTTCCGACGTCACCTGCCGGGGATCGATCGACTTATGAACCAGCGTTTCGGAAGAAGACGAATCTGCATCTTTATTCAACTCTTTCCAAAGGATGTCTTTCAACGACGTAATTCCACGACCCGTTACGGAAGAAATAAAAATATGAGGAACGTCGGGCAATGTTTTTTCGATTTCCGCGATTAATTCGTCATCCAGCATATCCGATTTGGAAACGGCCAATACCCGCCGTTTATCCAACAGTTCCGGGTTGTATTTTTCCAATTCCGACAACAAAATCCGGTATTCCACAGCAATATCACTGCTGTCTGCAGGCACCAAAAAAAGCAGAGAAGCATTTCGTTCGATATGGCGGAGAAAGCGAAACCCCAATCCTTTCCCTTCACCGGCCCCTTCAATGATTCCCGGAATGTCGGCCATGACGAACGATTTTTCATCGCGCCAGGAAACAATTCCGAGATTCGGTTCCAAGGTCGTAAAAGGATAATCGGCAATTTTCGGCTTAGCAGCGGAAACCACCGACAACAACGTAGATTTTCCCGCATTCGGGAATCCCACCAGTCCGACGTCGGCCAACAGTTTCAATTCCAAAATCGCTTTCATCTCTTGCGCCGGTTCGCCCGGCTGCGCAAACCTCGGAGTTTGATTGGTCGATGTTCTGAAATGCCAATTTCCCAATCCGCCGCGACCTCCTTTCAGCAAGATCACTTCCTGTTCATGTTCGGTAACATCGCAAACATATTCACCTGTCTCGGCATTATACACCACCGTACCGCAAGGCACTTCGATCACTTTATCTTCACCGTCTTTTCCGAAACTTTTTTTTGCCGAACCATTTTCTCCGTCACCGGCAAAAACATGCCGTGAAAATTTTAAGTGCAACAACGTCCAATAATTCCGATTGCCGCGTAAAACAACGTTACCGCCTTTTCCGCCGTCACCGCCGTCGGGACCTCCTTTGGGAATATACTTTTCCCGCCGTAAATGAATGGAACCTCTTCCGCCCTTCCCCGAACGACAATAAATTTTTACATAATCGACAAAATTACCGGACATAAAGTTGAAGGTTAAAAGTTAAAAGTTGACAGTGATAAGTATGTCGCAAAAAATAATTTATAGTTTAAACACCAAGACGAAAAGACGCCAAGTTTAAATTCTCCGCAACTTTGGCATCTTCACGGTTGAAATAAATTAAATTCTGTCGTGTACTTATTTTAAAAATCGACCGAATTTATGCCGGTTGCCTTCCGGATTCCTTATCCGAAACGGATTTTAAAACTCCGGCAATTTGTTTAAAAATATCATCGATCGTACCGATGCCTTTGATGGGATAATAAATTCCCGCTTGTTTGTAGTAGTCTGCCAACGGCTCGGTATTTTTATGATAAATCTGAATGCGTTGCTTGATGGTATCTTCATTATCGTCGAAACGACCGGAAATCCGGCCTCTTTTCACCAACCGGGTGATCAATTCATCTTCAGGCACTTCCAAACCGATTACGACAGAAACATCCTGACCGTATTTATTCAGCATTTTCTGCAATGCTTCGGCCTGATTGACGGTTCGCGGAAAACCGTCGAAGATAATCCCTTTCTTCATGATTTTCTCATCAAGCAACCGATCTAAAATATTGATGATCAATTCATCGGGCATTAAATATCCTTTAGAAATATAACCATCCGCAATTTTCCCCAAATCCGATTGCTTGGCAATCTCGTCCCGCAATACATCTCCGGTGGAAACATGATGCAACCCGTGATTTTCAATGATCAATTCGCTTTGGGTACCCTTACCTGAGCCCGGAGCCCCAAAAATTACAATATTCACTATTTTTTATCCGTTAAAAAACTATTAATTAATGACAGTAAACAGTAAACGAGTAGACGAGTCCGGCTTTGTGACATCCGAACTTTGTTTACTTGTTTACTCGTCCACGATCGAATAAATATCTTTCAAATTCCGTCCGTATCCCGCATAATCCAATCCGTACCCGACAATAAAATCATTGGGGATGGAAAACGCCACATAATCGGGTTTCACCTCGCATTGAAGCGCATCGGGTTTCAGCAGCAATACGGCAATCTTTATTTTTTCCGGTTTTTTCGCTTGCAATAATTCCAGCATGTTTCGAATGGTAAATCCGGAATCAATAATATCTTCAAGGACGACCACCGTTCTGTTTTCAATGTCTTCGGTCAGACCGAATACCTCTTTATATTTGCCGGTCGTCTGTATTTCGTCATAGTAAGATTGAACACGGACAAAGGTTATTTGAGAAGGAATGTTTACCCTTTTCATGATTTCGGAGGCAAACATGAATGCTCCGTTTAAGACGGCAATAAACAAAGGATCTTTTCCGTCGAGATCTTCATTCATCCGGCCGGCGATCCGGTCGATGGCGTGACTTATTTCTTTCTCCGTTATGGATAATTTAAATGTTTTATCCTTTATTTTGACAATCTCGGACATATCGTGAATTTGAAATAAAAAAGGCAAAGGTATATAAATATAAAAAGATATAAAAATATAAAATAAAAAAGAACGGCCAAAAAACGATATTTTTTTCTGCAGGATATTTTTGCAAAGCAGAGTTTGCACATCCGATATTTTTGACTACCTTTGCGCCCGGGTAAGTCCTATACGGCCAGCTCCCTGTCAATTCCCCCAGGGCTTGACCGCAGCAAGGGTCGCAGGTTGTAGCGGCGCGATATAGTCAGCTTACCCACCTGCCTCTTTAGCTCAGCCGGCCAGAGCACGTGATTTGTAATCTCGGGGTCGTTGGTTCGAATCCGACAAGAGGCTCAAAAAAAGAAGCGGCCTCAAAAGTAGTTGCAATTACTTTTGAGGCCGCTTCTTTTTATATTTACAAATTATTTACAAACTTTCCGACCACAGCGGTCTGAATTTGTCAAATGCAACCGGCCCGACTCTTTCGCCGATCAGTGTGGCGGAAGAGGAAGAAATGACTTTCACTTGCACATATTCACCGATCTTACTGTCTGATTTATCGAAAACAACCACCTTATTTTGCGAAGTTCGTCCGAACATACGGTCTTTCGAACGTTTGGAATATCCTTCCACCAATACCTCAAATGTTTTCCCCACATCCCGGCGATTGCTTTCGGCCGAAAGCCGGTTCTGCAAATCGATGATTTCCTGCAAACGCTTTGTCTTCACTTCTTCGGGAACATCATCTTTCAGCTTCTCCGCGGCATACGTTCCGGGCCGTTCGGAGTATTTAAACATAAACGCGGCATCAAACCCGACTTCCCGCATCAATGAAAGCGTTTGTTGATGGTCTTCTTCGGTTTCGGAATGAAATCCGGAAAAAACATCCGTGCTGAGTCCGCAATCGGGAATATATTTTTTAATGGCGGCGATGCGATCCAAATACTGTTCCCGGGTATATCCCCGATGCATCAGTTTGAGAATTTTTGAACTGCCCGACTGCACCGGTAAATGAATGTGGTTGCAAATATTCCGGCGGCTTGCAATCACTTGAATGATTCCGTCGCTCATGTCTTTGGGATGCGAAGTCGAAAACCTCACCCGTATTTCGGGTACCGCATCGGCAACCAAAGACAACAAAGCGGCAAAATTCACGATTTGCCCGTCTTTCCCGAATCGATACGAATTTACGTTTTGTCCCAATAACGTCACTTCTTTAAATCCTTTGGCCCGCAGATCCGCCAATTCGTTCAAAATACTCTGCGGATCGCGGCTCCGTTCCCGTCCGCGTGTATACGGAACAATGCAATACGAGCAGAAATTATTGCACCCGCGCATGATGGAAATAAAACCCGAAATTTTACTTCCCGCCACACGAGAGGGAATTATTTCTTTATAGGTTTCCGTTACGGATAAATCCACATTAATGGCTTTTTCACCCCTTTCCACGGCGCCGACCAAATTCGGTAAATCAAGATAAGCATCCGGACCGACCACCAAATCGACATGATGCCTGCTGATCAATTCTTCTTTGATGCGCTCCGCCATACATCCCAACACCCCGATGATCAGTTTTTTATTTTTCCTTCTCAATAAATTAAAATACTGCAATCGCTGCAATACCTTTTGTTCCGCATTATCACGAATGGAACAGGTATTGACGAAAACGGCGTCGGCATGGTCAAGCATTCCGGTCAGTTCATAACCGTCCATTTGCATGATGGAAGCCACCACTTCGCTGTCTGCGACATTCATTTGGCAACCATATGTTTCGATAAATAATTTTTTGGACGATTCACCGGTTACGGATTTAAAGTCCGCTTCCGAATTTTTGTTCATTTTTTTTCTTTTATATAAGGTAAATCATTAATTTTACTGCAAAATTACAAAAAGCTATGAACAAAATAGGAGATTGGCTGTATATAATATTTATCGGTATTGCCATCATCAGTTCGCTGATTTCGAACGTAACGAAAAAAAAGCCGAAAGAAAACACCGTGCCGCCCGTGATGCGCAAACCACAACAACAAGCAAGTCAAACACAAGAGCCGGCTCAAACCCGGGTTCCCGGTTCCGGACAAGCGGGGTCACAACCGAAAAAAGCTCCTTCATGGATCGATATTCTGCAATCTCTCGAAGAAAAGGAACCGGAAAAACCTCAATCCCGACCGGCACATCGAACCAAAATTCAGCCGAAGGGTCAGGCCCAAAGTTCCATGCAGGTTTCTTCGCAAATTACGAACGAAATACAAAAACCGGTTCAGTCTCTCATTTCACAAAAAATCGCAGAACAGAACCCGGCAACAGAATCCGAACCTGAATTTTCTGTAATCGACCTTCGATTAAATGACCTCTCCGAAATCAAAAAAGGAATTATTTACAGTGAGATTTTTAACCGAAAATATTAAATCAGTAGACGAAAGTAGACAAGTAGACGAGTCCGGCTTTGTAACACCCGAAACCCGTCTACCCGTCAACTTGTTTACCCGTCTACTGTTTACCGTGCGTGTCTCCGTTTTACAAGGTAGCAGCCTGCGGTGAAAAAAGAGAGCAGCAGAAATGCCGTCACATCCGCATTTCCCAGGGAAAGTATCTTTTGCGGGTTGCCCGTTTCGCCGGGAGGCGGGGCGTACAATTTCGTATCGT
>WRGA01000078.1 GCA_009787405.1 Candidatus Azobacteroides sp. | reverse complement strand
GCCGGTTACATCCGTTCGGCCAAAATCCTGTTTACTCCGGGAGAAGATTTGCGGGCCATGATCCGCAACCTGAAATATATCAAAAACTCCAAGTAAAGAACAAGGTAAAAGCCCGCGGGGATTTCCCTGTTTCATCTTTCCGACCGTTTTTCCCCCCGCGGACATGCTGTCCGTCCGTTGCCTGTTCAAAAAAACTTGCAGTCCGACTCTTTACACCGATTTCATGATAATGAGAGAAAGAAAATGTCGATAAAAATATTTTTATTTCCAATGAGAAATCTTTTTGTCTGACGGACAACATGTCCGTCATGGCGGGAGAAACATAATGTCAATAATAACATTTTATGATTATCGAATGTTATACCTACCTGTTCCCGCACAAGTGGGGTATAAAAAATGTTTCAATATTAAAAAAATATTTGTTTTTTTTGTCCCGTCAGGGACTGAATATTGGTAGAATAATGTCAGACTCCTTTTCGCCCAAGTCCCGTCAGGGACAACATATCGGTAGAAAGGAGAATTTCTCCGATGGATAAAGTCCCGTCAGGGACGTAATATGCGGGGGAAATATTACGTCCCTGACGGGAGTTTTATTTTCACATAATATAATCAATTGTTTTTTAATATATTGAGTCAGTTGTGTATTTAAATATCTGACAATCAAAAATATAATCAGTTAGTTTAAATTAGTGATAATTAGTTTCGATTATATTTCATAAGTATAAAATTCCTAAGTACTTTTGTCAGGTACTTAGGAAATGCTATATGCAAATACACAGATTTAAAACACGATTCAGTTTGATCACTTCCGGAAAAAGCAGAGGTGAAAGTCAGATACACCTTGTAGCCACAATAGAGGGAAACGAGATATTTTACTATTCCGGTCATAGAATCAGTCCGGAAAACTTTATTAAAGAAAAGGTGATATTAAGCAACTCGGCTGTTTATATCCAACAGGCAAAGAAAAATACGTTTAATAAGGCAGGAGTCTCCGCAAGCGTTATAAATGCACGATTAAAAGAATTGGATAATGCCGCATTGTCCGTCTTTGAAAAACACTACAAAGGACGGGAGTTTGAAATATTCTCAAAGGAAGATTTTAAAAAGTATTTGCGGGAAGAATTAGGGGAGCAAAAAGAATCGGATAATGAAAAGGCGATTATCAACCAAAATTTGCCCTTTTTTGATATATATGAATTATACATATCCGATAAAAACGGAAAAGTGTCAAAGGAAAGAATGAAGCACTTAAAATCCGATAAAAACAAATTGACAGCCTATTCTTCATACTTAAAACATGAACTGAATGAACATAATTTCGATCCGATGCATTATAAAAACTATCTCAAAAAAGATGAGGGATTATCCGAAAACACTGCCGTATGTCTGTTAAAGAGATTGAGAGCATTTTTCAACCATGCAAAAAAGAAAAAATATATATCATCAAATCCATTTTCGGAGATAGACTTTGCAGAGGAGATCGGAAGGGAAGCCTATGATGAACCCGTCTGCATGTCGCGGGAGGAATTGGCACAACTATACAATACAAAATTTGAGAATAAAGAATTTGAATTGACAAAAGACATGTTTTGTTTACAAGCCGCATTCGGATGTCGGGTGGGTGATTTTTTGAGATTGACCGTAAACAACCTGCAAAACAATCAAGTTGTTTATTACCCGCAAAAAACAACCGGAGGTAATGATGTCTTGAAAAAAATAATCGTACCTGTTTCCGAAAGAGCAAAAGAAATAATCAACAAATATAAAAAAGACCGGAGACGGGATGAATTGTTGATGCCTTTCTTAAACTCATCCGATTATAACGAAAATATTAAAGCGGTTTTCAGGATTGCCGGATTGGACAGGGTTATAGTGCAATATGACAGGGACGAAAAAAAAGAAAAATTCTTTAAACTGTATGAATTGGCATCTTCCCACCTTGCACGAAAAACATTTATCGACATTCTTTGTCAGGCCGGAGAACCTCTCCATGTTGTTGCCTCGATGTCCGGGCATTCGGAAAAATCCAAAGCTTTCGACAGATACAGGAGAAGGCCCGAACAACTGCAAAAAACAGCGGTGGCAAGGTCAATGGATTGATTAAGCATTAAAATAAAAAGAGCATACTCTCTTGGACTTATTCAATCATCTTCAATCATCTTCAAAAGTTTGTATTTCTGATCCATGTTAACAGCCACATTTTCTCCGATTTCCTGTACGAAGGCTTTCCGCGTGTTTCCGTCATCGTCCGTGAAAGTAATGTATCCGTATCCTCCCGTCGTCACAAGTTTGGCCGCAAGTCTTTCGGCATCCTGATTCTCAAATTCGTAGTTGATCATCCTGAATATTTCCTTATAATCACCCATATTGTTTAGATCATCAAACTCGGTAATATACGGGTGATTTCCCGGCTCTTTTGTTCTCGCATTCTCATTTTTGGGGCTGGATGCGAAATACAGCGAATTTCCCGATAAAGAAGTGAAAGACCTTATGATGCTGATGCATCTCAACATGTTTCTTTTCGGGGTAAATCCGAGATTAAACAACGAATCTCCGGCAGGATGCCCGGCGGAGATGATGCGCCTGTCAAGCGTCACCATTCCATTAACCACATCAGAGTTGCAATGGAAAATAAAACAATCGTTATCGTTTGAACTGTCCGTCGACGGATTTTTTTCGTAATCGAGCAAAAGATATTCTATCGCATAACAGGATGCGATGAAAGGGGATACGCAGTCGAATTTTTTATCCAAATCATTTCCCATTGTGGTAAACGAAACAGTGGAATGAATATCATACCTTCCGTTCAGATTGTCTATATTCTGATCCCTGTATCCGACGTCCACTTTAGAGTATATATTATTCGCATCGGATTTTACGATAAGATTCTTCACCCTTCCAAGTTCAAAAAGAAGTTCGTCTTTTTTATAAAAATTATCGATGAGATCGACATAAAAAGTCTGTTTTCCGGCTTCGTCCATTCGGTATCCGTACCCCATTCCGATTGTCGATCTCAAATGTTTCATCAGATTATCCAGAGACACTTTTATTTTCGCATCCGTTATTCCGCGTATGCCGTCCCCCGATGTGATCAGGCAATTATTTAAAGGATTGCTTTCCAGCCAACTCAAATCAAGGTCATAAACAGCATCATCGGCTAATCTTGTCAATACCGAACGTAAAAGATCGGATGGTTTTACGGCGGGTATCAGCCGGCTTCTTTCTGATCTTGCGTAATATGACAGATTCATATATCCCGAAAGATTTAAGATTGGATAAAAAACGAATACAAGATCATTTGGAACCGAATTTAGAAAATCATAAATCAAATACGCCTTATCTTCATTATTAAAATCAATGCTTTCGTTATAATTTATTTCAATCGGAAAGGTTGACGGATACACCGGATTTTGATATGTGATTCCGTTTATCTCGTAGCTTGTGTTACGCCATATTCCGTACCAAAGTGTTTTATAGTCAGATGTATTGTCGGGCTTTACTATCATAATCTGAACATATAGGTGCGTATAGTCATGCGGTCTTACACGAACGTCTCCGTTAAACTTTATATCAAAATTGACACTTTGAGTAAATATTCTAAGAGATTGGAGAAAAAAATTGTTGTTATTTTTGTTTTCTTTATCTATATTATTTTGAATAAGGAATCCCCCTGACGGAAGTTCATCCGTAATTATCCCCAAGTCAAATGTTTTTATAATATGTTCATAAGCAATTTTAGTATCAACTGTCTGGACAAATATTTCGGCTTTATTTTCCAATATCAACCTGCCATAAAATACCGATCGTGTCGGCAATTCGGAAAGAGGATACTCGAATACCGTTTTGGTGTTTGCATTTATTCTCGATTCAAGATTTAAGTTCTGGACATTAAACTTTGCCGAAATTTTCGATATTTCCATTTCGTAGAACGATACATCCCCGATGTAGAAAAATTTGTATTTGAAATCACTTGTGTCGAATTGTTCTATTTTCAATTGCACTTTGGGATTCATTCCTTTTTCATATTCGTTTTCGAATATTTCCTTAAGATAATCCCTTGCCTCTTTCACAAATTCAAAATCGGAGACATAGCTCGACGTGAGACTGTCGACATTGGCCGCCCGTTTAAAAGTGACCGGATTATCTTCCCAGCCGATAGGGGCATGCTCCGATACCAATTCTATGACACCGTTTCTTAAAAAAGAATAACGGAAATCTCTTTTAAAAATGCTTTCTTCCATAATTTTTTTGGTAGTGATTTTATTTACAACAAATCGGATTGTCCGTATTTTAATTTAATCTCAGCCTCGACTCCAAAATGCGGATCTTCTCCGCTTTACCGCTGCCGTATCTCCACATTCCGTTCCTGTCCAGATTGATGTTTAACAAGGTCTGTGAATCTCTGATTGCCTTGATGATGTTCTTGTCATTGAAATTATTCCCCCGTCTCTCGTATTTGAGTATCCGGTTGATCTTATACGACCGTTCTCCTTCGGAGAATTTTACTATATCGTTGAAATCAGGCAATACCGCCGTGTGTTCGGGAAGATCAAGCAGCGTTTTATGTGAAGGGGATTTCATCACGGTTCCGCCGGGTAATATGATCGCCTCGCTTTTCCCCGCGTCTCCCAAAAATGCCGGGCCGCCGGGATGATCCTTCGTTCCGCGTGCGTATTGGGGAATGGGCTTTGCCAAGACCGTCGCCAATTGAACGGCGCCTAATGCAATGGTTAAAATATTTATCGGAATGGCAGGGATATATCCCAATTGTTTTATATTTTTCATTACCGCCGCTGCGGTACTTACTCCTATCTCCATTGCGGCTACGGCTTTTTCAAACTTGGCCTGCTGTATTTTTATCTTTTTCTGCCTTTCCTCGATCTGTTTCTTTTGTTCGTCCGCCCGTCTTTCGGCCATGGCTTTGCGGGCCTCGTATTCTTCCGATGAAAGGCCCATGGCTTCCAATGCGGCTATTTCATGATCTTTTCTTTCGTCGACGAGCGTCTTTTGATTTTCCAGACTCTCTATTTGAGCCTCGAATTGTGCCGAGAGCGCATCTTTAAGTAAGGATACCGATTCTGAAAGAAGCTTTTTTTGAAGTTCCTTTATACGCTTTGCCAGATCTTCTTCTATTTTTTCTTTTTTTTTGGCCGTATCTTCGTTGGATTTGACTATGGCATTATTCTTATCCTCATTGTATTTTATTTCTTTGTCATTGATTTGTTTCAAAACGGCGTCTCTTTCACCCGGATCTTCGATGAGACCAGCCATTTTCTTCAAATGATCGATCTCGTTTTGAAAACTTAAATCCCTGTATTTTTGCTCAACCGCATTCTTTTCTCTTTCGTATTGCTCTTTGGTTAATTTACCTGAAGCATAAGCTTCTGACAGCTCGACATATTCCTTCTGCTCTTTATCTTTGATGGCGTTTGCCTCATTCTCCATTCCTTCTTTCAGGGCCTTGACCTTTTCTTTAATATAATCTCCGGTAATTTTCAAACGGAGATTTTCTCCGTCTTCGGTTATTTTGGTTTTTTCGTTATCCGCCGTTGTATTTATAAGCTTAATGGAGTTTGCCGCTATCTTTTGAAATTCTTCCTCTGTTTTGAATTGACCCTTGTATTTATTTCTGAGTTCATCAATATCAGCCTTTCTTGATGCTTCAACGGCGGATTGTCGGGCTTTTATATATTTATCCAAAGCGTTAAGTCTCAAACTGAAAAATTCCTCGTCACTTTCAATTATTTTATTTTGTCCGGCTTCATCATTTAAATTGTGGTACTGTTCCTGTAATTGATGAAGCCGCTCTCCTGCTTCTCCGTCCGGGTCTACATCCACCGAAATAACAATGCCTTTTGTATCGGCAGCCAAAATACTTTCAGCCCCTTCCAATTGTCCGTGTATATAGCCGTCCAACTCCTCCGGCGACAGAATCGTTCCGTCCGGTAAAATCGGGGTTACTAAAATCTCGACGATATTACCGTCCTTATCTTCAATGCCGAATTGAGAACTGAACACGGTGGCGATTCCCTCACCCGCGTCTTCCCATCCTTTTTTGACTAATTCGGCGGCATCAACGAGAGGACGTGCAAGAAGATCTACATTACCGTTGAAAGATTCCGTCATTTCCTTTCCGACAAGTTCCTTCTGCTTATTCACAAAAGCTTCACGGAGGTTTATTCTTTCATTGTAGGAATTTTTATCTTGGTCGACAACAGCCTTATTCTTTTCCGCATTTATTTTTTCGGTTAATTCATTCAGATCTCCGTATGCCTTGAGTTCGGTTTTTATTCTTTCGATTGTTTTATTCTCGCCGCCCGACGATCCTTTCGAATCATTAAAATCAAGCTCAGTGAACAGATCATTTCTTTTGATAAAATTCTCTATTTCCTTAGATTGATTCTTTATCTCTTGAGTTTGCATCTTATATACATTGTATTGATCTCTGTATATCTTTAACGTTTCCAAGCGGGCCTTTTTTGATTGTTCCGTTTCTCCCGGAAGTGGTTTTTCAAAGGCTTTAAATGCTAAAATCGCATCTTTGTTGGTTATTTCAAGCTGCATTTGTTTATTGGCCAATTCCTGCAATCTGCTTTCAGCGGCTTTGAATTTTAACTGTTTTTCCAAGCTCGCCAAATAAGCATCAATAGCGCCCTTATTCTCCCAAATAATACGACCTTCCTCGCTTAGTTTAGCATTATAACCGGGTATTATCCTACTCAATTCCCTTACGATTTTCAGCTTATTATTTCTTGATATATTCTCGGAGTCTAATGCCGCACGCAATGCTTCTATTTTCCCTATTGATTGTCCATAAGATTTAGATATTTCATCAGCCTGCTCTTTATTTATTATTTTAGATTCTTCCATTTTCTTGTTTAATTCTTCCTGTTTTTTTGAAGCCCCACTTGTTTCTTTTGAAAAATAAGAAACAAGAGCGATCAATGCTGTCATTACGGCCAAAATCCACCCGAAACCGGGAATAGATAAAATTGCCGCTTTAACTGCGTGAAATGATGCGGCAAGTCCTGTATTTGCCACCGTGCCCGTCGTTGCCGCAACGGTGTTCGCCGCCGTTGCCGCTGTATTGGCCGTTCCCGCAACCGTATTTCCCGCCATTGCCGAGGTTTCCGCCTGCGTGACAATCATTTTTCGTGCAATGGCAGCCGCTTCCTGCTCTTTTGCTTTGGTTAAAGCCCATGATTGAACTCTTTGGAGTGCAACCATTAATGCGCTGTCTTTTCTGAATACGTTTGACATTTGAGTAAGCGAATTCATCGCCGTCATCAATCCCATTAACGTATTCATTGATTTTTCAAGGTTTTTGTTTTCAATACCGAGCGCGGCCGTCACCCCCTTGAATGCGGCATATGAAGCCATGACCCCTTGAACTGCCTGCCCCACCGCTTTTAAATTTCCCGTCCCGGATGCTAAATTTTTCAATTCACTATTGGCGAGATTTACGGATTGCTTATATTCAGCTGCCTTTCTTGCAAGATTTTCGTACTCTTCTCCGCCTGACTCTCCCTCTAATCGCATCTGTGCCAACTCATTCGTCATTTTTGTAAGTTCGGATCGCATTGAGTTTCCTGCGACTTCATAATTTCCGACTTTGCGTTGATGATTTCCTATTGCGGCATCCGATTCTTTTAATCCGTTGTCTAATTTTTGAATGACATCAATCAACCCTTTAGTTTGATTGATCGACTCTTTTTCTTCATCGGTCAGATTTCTGTACAAATCTTTTAATCTTCCAAGTATAACAGCTCTTCCTTTGTCTGTATCTTCATTTGCCTTTTCATATTTTACCGCCTCTTTTAAATGCAATGAATATTCTGATTGTGCGGCTTTGAGCTCCTGCTGCTTCTTTATCAATTCGGTGGATGCATCTATATATTGCCATTCTGTTTTTACTCCTGATTTATATTCTTTTTCGTTTTCTCTTATTTTTTCATTAACGGATATAAGCTCGGATTTTACTTTAGCCAAAGCTTTTTGAGTCTCATAAGTATCTGCCGAATATCTCTCTAAAATATCTGTTGCTTTAGCAAGTAAAACCCTGTTATCATCAATAACTTTAGCCCTTTCTTTTTCGGCTTGCGTCATCTTATTTATATCTTCTTTAAAATTTTGAGCCGCTTTTTGTAAATCGGAAAAGTTCGCCGCTTTTTTCATCTTTTCAAGATTTTCGGCTCCTCCTTTTACTATCTCCAATATTTTAAAGGAAATTTTGTCAAGCTCTCCGTTTACCTCGGTTACTTGCGCTTTTATGGCGTTTATGTCGGCAATCTGATCTATTATACCTTTTTGTCCGGCCATGATTATTTTCTGTTAAGATGTTCGTAATATTCTTCCATTTCCCTGTTCATTTCGAGAAACTCCAATAGAGATGTCGTTTTTTTGTCGATTCTCTGATTCATAAATCTGCTTACGGGAACGATCCATTTGATAAAGTCTCTTTCTGTCATTTTTCCGCCGTCTTTTCTGTTTATTCCCGACAACTCCTTTTCTTTTTCGGATAAAACCAGACTTTGCCGCTTTATTTCGGCCTTGATATTTTTCGGTGTTCCGTTATATTTAAGAAGTTTAAGATGTGCCGTCATATTGTCTTTCGGTAACAAGAGTATCCTGCCCACTAATTCGAGTTTTGCCGAAAGCATATAAATCTCGCGTGAAAGGTTGAAAATATATTGATACCTCATATTTCTGGACAGTTCCGAGTATTCGGCGTACAATTCAGACCACGCCTCCGAGATTTCCCCGTCGGACGGATTCCCGCCGCGCACTATTCTGGAAAAGTTGCCGTTGCATACGCAATCCATGAACTCGTCAAGCGTAATGTCAATACACCGGCACGATATATTCGATATTCTTTTTTCCTCTTTCATCAAATTCATCCGTTTTTGAAAAATCCCAGCTTCCGCAATCAAGAAAATACAAAACGATCCATTCTTTTGTTTTATCCGAATATGCCTGTGCCAGCTTTTTAACCTTCATGTAGTTTTCGTCCGCCTGTTTGCTTTTTCCGCATCCGCAATCTTTCATAATCCCGTTTTTTCATGAATCTCCCCGAAAAATTTTTCATCGAAATAGAAATCCCTGTAATACTTTATACCGTCCGGATTCAATCCGAGTGAAGAAGGATATTTGGGTTTTATTTCCGTATTCAGCGGATTGTCATTCTCGAAAAGTCCGTTTTCGGGTATAAACTTTATCCCGCTCTGCCAATATCCGTTGATGAAAAGATTCGGGGTTCCTTTCGGCCTCTCGGAATATGCTCTCGTGCCGGTCGGAGGGGTTATTCTGTCTTTCCAATCGGAGTATCTTTGTGCCGCCTCCAGTGTTTTAAAAAACGGATCATCACGGTAAGAAGGCGTCAACGGATTTCCTTCGTTATCCTGTCCGGCCATTAACTGCTCTTTTTGAATGTCCAGAAGAGTACCGGAATCATCCTTGACTATATCCTGTATCATTTCTTCAATATTCAGAGAAGAAAGATTATTCATGACATCTGATACCGTAGCCATATTTTTTTAATTAAAAAGGGAGCTTAATGCTCCCCTTCGTCAGGCAGGGACTCATCCCCCTTTTTTTCTTTTTCTTCCTTTTTCCCCGTCAGCACGTCGTATGCTTTCGCAAAATCCTTTAATCTGTCCGGATTATCGATCCATACGCCGGTCTTTTCGAAATGGGACACAAATTCATTTTTAGTGACTGATTTTGCGTAACCGGCATTAAATCCCGTATTTCCTATAATCATAATCAAACGGCTTTTACGATGACGGGATCAGCCTGTGCATATCCGGATATTCCTGCGTTATCCAACTGTGAAGGCGGCGCAAGCGACACTTTCAAGGCTGTATTGGCCGGGATTGTTCCGGACAGAGTCAATTTGAATGCCGATTTCACGGCATCGGGAGTCACCGATGTTACGGTGACTTTCGTGTTTGTATCCAGCCTTGTCACATTCCAGATGGTTGCCGTCGACAATTCCGTTTTGTATCCGTCAAACAAATTCGACCCCATACAAGTGGTTGTGACGACAAATGTCATCGGAGTCCATTGGGTCAGAGAAAGATCGATCAGTCCGGGAAGATCATTCGCGCCGAAATCCGCTTTGATTCCGAATATTGATTTTGCCATTCTCAAATCCGAACCGAAATTCACGGAAATTTTTACGACCGCAACATTTTGACCGTCACCGAACGGTGTATTCATCTGAAATCCTACATTGTCCACATTCAATCCGATATAGTTTCCGTCTGATCCCCTTTCACATAACAGAATGCCGTTATCGCAAAGGATAAACACCCTCCCTCTGAATCCGTCTGTTCCGGCAAGCATTTTGGCGACACATATCTGCATCGGAAAATTGAATGTGCTGATAATGGTACCGTCGGCAAGTTTTTCCGAGTATCCGTATCCGGCCAGAGTACCCTGTGTAGGTTCGGTATAACCGTTGTCTACCTGTTTCATTCCGTATATCGGGAATACTCTGTCTTCGGGATTTTCGGCAATGACCTTTTCCTTAAAAACAGACAATACATCTGCGGTATTCGGAATTTGTACGTCTTCGGTGCAAAATAAAAGGCCGGAGGGTTTGCCCGGTTTTATATCACAATTCGGAAGACCTGTGTTAAAGGCGTTCATTAAACAACTGCTCATAATTTTACTTTTTAAATATAAATATTTCCGTTACTTTTTTACTTTCATTTTCTATTTCAAGAAAATCTTTTTCGCATAATAATCTTAATTTAAGTTTCAGATTCCAAAGTTCTATTGCATCAAAATTATCTCCGTATCGCTTTATCAGATGCCCGGTTGATTCTCCGGTGGTAAATACTTCGTAATAATCATGGAAAGGAATACCATAAGGCAAATCGAAATACCCGCATCTTTGCACCTGATTCATAAATTCATTGTAAATAGGCCTTAAAATGAAATCAAATGCTTCTTTTTCTCTCTCCGGGGTAGTCCAATGACTCACAACAGGAGCGGTAAATATAAGACTGTAATTGATATTACTTAAATAGTCCGCACCTCCTCTCTGCTGATGAATTGCCTGCATATTAAAAACAGAGGGAAATTTCAATTTTCTTCCTGTCGGTTTTTCCGCCAATTTCAGGAAAATGTCCGAAATCTCGTTCTGTGTTCCCGGATAATGCCAGAGATTTATTTTTCCGCCGGTTACGACAGTCGGATAAAAATAACATCTTTTGATATTATCCAGAAATTGTATATTCTTATTCAGGCTTTCCCTTGTTCTGTAAATTACGGAGCCCATTACCCTGTTGGCCGAAAAATTAATCATAATCCGATTGTATTTATTTTTGACAATATGTCTCTCCAATCCGGATTGCCGGTCTGATATTCTTCATACGGTTTGTTGTTTTTCTTCAACCATACGAGAAACCCGACCGACATATCGGCCATGTCATTCCAAGCTTTAACGACCTTATCGCCTATATAAGCGGTGGATGTATAAGATGATTTCCCTACCTTTTCCCCTGTCACCGCTGTTTTTGTTTTACCGGATCGCATAACCCAGTAGTATATATAATTGGCGATGGGGGAATATCTGTTTTCACCGGTATCGATGATAAGATGATCTTTCAAATCCGACCATTTTTTATCTGCCGGATCATCTTTCAATCCTTTGATAAAAGCATCGGCAAAAGACTTTCCGAGTAATTTGACCAGATATTCATATTCGTATTTATCCGCAAACCATCCGAGATTGTTTTCCCCGACTATCTGCAAGGCGGCGGCCACATCATCCGAGATCCTGTATTCAAGATCCGGCAGATACAGCTCGCCTTGAAAATATGAATTATCTATAATGATCATTCGTCTATGTCTATTTTTTTCTTTTTGGATGTTGTAGGAGGAGCTTTTTCGGGCTTTTTATCATCGATTTCCTTTTCGCCTCTTTCTTCAGGGTATTCCGAAAAATTTACCGATCCGCGACCGACTCTTATCGAGTTTTCCCGGATGATTTTTTCAATTTCGGCTTTTTCGCCCGTCAGGATTACCTTCGTCATTTTCATGCCTTTTCTATTGCATTTAATACGTCCTGAATATTTCCGTAAGCAAATGAGAAGGGATTATAAACCGGTAACATAACTTCTTCCTGCGCAATCAGCGTAATGAAGTTTTGCAGCATGCTTTCCCTGTCTTCCGCAAATTCAAGGGTAAGAGTCGTGTAATCGACCAGTGCGGCTCCGTTTATCATATCTCCCGTAAAATATTTACCGGGTATGACGGAACTTGTTTCTATAATCGGACGCCCCGCTATATATTTGATTCCGTTTACAACCGTCACCAGATCAAGATTGCGGCCCGTAGTATCTTTTGCTGTTTCGGCTTGGAAAACGGTGGACGGGTTTAATGCAATGAAATTGGGCGTGTATTCCGCATAAGTCATCAGCGCGAAAATGGCTGCAACCGCATCGCTGATATTCGGAGCCTCCGTATTGTTGAAGAAATCATTTCTCACCTCAAATGTAATATCCTCTGCGACGGCGTCGGAATAAGGAGCCTCCACGACAATGTTATTGTCATTCATTTTCTTTACCGTAAACGTCCCGTCAAGACCTGTCCCGGCATTTGCGAAAGTTATTTTCTGCCCTGTTTCAATCTTGTTTTGAGGGGATGAAAATTCAACCATGGTTTCATTTCCGTCGGCATAACCCGATACGGACTTAACGCTTCCCGCTCCGCCTGTGACAATATTCTCCGTTATGTATTTTGAAACGCATTTTACGCCTTCATATCTTGTGATTCCCTTCAAATTGGTATCGCCCTGTCCGTCTCCGAACATAATCTGGAAATCTTCTGCCATTCGCACCCATAAAGGCAGACGGTTGACAATGAAGGAACGTACATATATTCTGGATTTCAGCAGTCGCCGGCTGATGTCGAGATAAGTACCGATACGGCGGGCATCGGTATGTTCTTCCCTGATTTTGAAAGATGATTTAGGCAGTCTTCCGTTCTCGGATACATTTGCGGCATTACGGTCGAGGTCGTAAATTTGAGTGAAAGACATTGCCGGAAAAGCATCTTCCCCGCGGTCAACAATCATCAGATCACGAATATTCAGGCTGCGTTCGTTTACCAGCGGAACCACTCGCGGAGATTGTTGCGTAATCAACCGGTCTCCGGTGTAATTATTCGTTATGCTTGTTACGGCATCCTTCAGCTTCAATTCGATTTTCCCGGAGCTTTTTGTTTTTCCTTCCATAAAGCTCTTAAACTTCTCCGACTCATAGATTTCGTCGATTTGCTTGAAAAGCGGATTCTCATTGTCGTAAATGTTTATCCCCCCGGCTTTCACGTCCGCAACTTCTTTGTTCAAACTTTTTAAATCATCCTTGAATGATTTTAACTCTTTCAAAAATTCATCCATGCTGCCGGATTGGTTCATTTTGTCCAGTTTTGTCTCAAACTCCTTAAAACGCGAATCAACCTCCTGATTGGATTTTTCCAAAAGAGAAGTAACGGCACCGTTCACCTGCTTCTCGATATTTCCGAGTGTTTGTTTTTCTTCTGTTGTCAGCTCCGATTCTTTTTTCGCAAAACCGACGAATGAAATAGTTTTTTCTGCCATGTTTTTTAATTATTAATCTGTTAAATATTTTGAAATATCCTTTAATCCCAAAGTGCCTGTATGACGGCTTTGTTTTTGCTGAGTGCCTTCGGGCGGCTCAACGGATATAATGCTTGATCTGTATATTCTCGTATAGCATTTCGGGCAATGCACATATGATGACAAATCATCTATTGACTTTTTCGATTCGATGATGTTCAAAACCCGTTCTTGAATTTCGGGGCGTAATTTCCGTATTTCCTGACTTACTATTCCTTCCGTTTCCCACCGTACATAATCTCCGACGGTATCGATTATCTGCGATTCCAGCGTTTCTTCCGGAACACTGTCGTAATCGAATATAAGTCCGCAATGACCGCATTTTACCATATTATTTCCCATAACCGCTTTTTTTATGATTTCCAAATTATATTCAAGTGATTTTAACCGCTCATCGGAATATCTCATCCCCAAAGCTTTTTCGATCATCTTTACATGATAGTTGATGTCCTTTTCTTCTTTGATGTCGATTAAATAGGTATTCGGATTGGCCCCCCAATTGGTAAGCGTGGAATATTCCCACAGCGACCATTCTTTAACAATCGATTTGTCGCTTTCATCCCGCTTGACGGCTTTTACCCCTATGGAGTGTTCAAGCGTTTTACCGTACTCGGCGTATAACTTATAATCCTCCAATATATCCCGTCCGATTTCTTTTTTCAGATTCAATCGGCCTGTCATGACAAGATTGTTATTTTCCTCTTTTCCCTCAATCGGACATCCGAGTAATTTTGTCTTATCGTGATTCAGAAACCATTTGACACGACTGAAATTCTCTTTCAAGGTCTTGTTGAAAGAACCCTTATCGGAAATATCCCCGTCGGCATCTTTTATCCCGATCCCGTTTACCGCAACGGAAACAATGCCTTTTATCTCGTCTACATCACTTGTCTTAGTTCTGTATGTTTTGATTTTCAATTCTTCCATTTGATTGAATCGTTAAAATTGTTCTTATCCTGTCTAATTCTTTATCATCCATTTGAAGAATTAATTTCGAGTATATCGGATCTTCCACTTTTGATTCCCCGATTTGGGCACGCCAATCATTCAATGTTATTATTCCGCTCAAAAATTCCTTTCCGCATTTTTCCGATGTGAGTGCTTTTGTCTGCTGCTCTTCTTTAAATCCTTCCTTCATTACGGCTATGTGGGAGAAGTCTACATCCAGATACATTCCGCTTTTTTCAAGTCCGAGAAACGAAGACAACTCATTGCAGAATCTTTTCGCCTCCGGAATGATTATGGATGAATAGACCGATCTTTCGGCTGTCGGTTGATTTGAATAAGTGCCTTGATCCTTTCGCGTAACCAGAATGGAAGGTATTCCGTATGCGGCCGCTATCTGTATCGCATCCTCAAAAGTTTCCTCGAACGGCATCAATTCCCGGATCGACATATTCATCCGGACAAAATCAACCGGGTGGTTAATGATTGCAACCGGAGATTTGTCTTTTCGCAATCCGTAAATCTCCAGATTTTCTTTTCTTATTTCATCTTTTTCCTTCGGTGTCAAAAGAACGTCGCCGGATTCGTCTCTTTGCCTGTTTACGATTGCGCCCAACGCCCCCCTTTTTGTATAGATCACATTTCGCGCTTCGTATACGGAAATCAGATTCGATACGGGCATCATCCGGGATGCCAGACGGCTTTTCCCCTGCAAAAAATTATCGGTTATCGACAGGTTTATTTCTTTTTTATGCAGAACCGCATTCGGGTTTATGTCCCGCATCTGTCCGTTTACAGTCAGCCTGTACGATTTTATAATTTTATCCCTTTCTGCGTTTGAAAACAGCGGGACATATAACGGCGTATTTATCGTGATGCGGTTTGACGGGAGTACCCAATAATTATCGCACCATTCCCATATTTCCCCCTTTTTAGAAAATGTATCCGATATTGAAGCTTCGATATAAGCGTTCCCGGTTACATAATAATAACAGTAATATGTTTTTATAAATTCGCTGAAATTAGATATGCTGTTCGGATTATTCAGCAGTTTGTTTATCTGTTCATTATCCCAGATCACGGAATCATCTTTTGTTCTTTTGAGTTGATAATTTCCGCCTGCAATCCGGTCGGATATATATAACACGGGAAATGCAACTTCCGGAACCGTTTCAAAGAGCGTTATAAAATTTCTGTCGGCAACGAACGGTATTCCGGAGTCAAACAGGAAAGAATAATCATTATTCCTTCGCTGTAATCTTACGGGAATATCCGAATCGCTGTTCTTCGCATCTGAATCATTCGTATCCGGATCATTCGTATCCGGATCGAATAATTTTTTTATCTTATCGTATAGCCACATAATAAAAAGACAGCCGATTTCACATTATTATGAAAATCGGCTGTCTTGAGCTCTAAATTATATTCCTGCTTACAAAATGTCGGATTCCCTACTTTACTGAATCCGCATTTATGGCATTGTTTTGTATCATTTTGATATTTCCGTCGACTATTTCAAATCTGAATCCGCAACGGACACACACTATTTCCTGTATTCCCCTCGCCACCCGTTGCCTTAAAAGCAGCTTTTTGCAATTCGGGCAACGCACGTCATCTTTTTCGGCAAAAGTAATGATATTTTTGTTATCCGGAAACATTCTAAATAATATTTTTAAAATTATTCATACCCGATGATTCGTCTGAAATATTTTGCGACATCCGATAATATGTCCACGGCAATGGTGTTGCATGTTTTATCTTCACGGCCGTATTCTTTGACCGATCCGACAAACCGGATGTAATCCGGATGTCCATACTCATTATCGATAATCAAATGCTCTTTCAGCCATTCGGTTTGCGATGCAATTCTTTCATTGAGCTTTTTCTTCGGCGTGTAGCAGAAAACATGCACATCCGGAATTAATGTTCTCAGATCTTTTCCTTCCTGCATAAACACCGAAACGTCATACCGTACATTTTCTATGCCTGATATGTTTTCGGCTATTTTTCGGTTCAATTCTTTCGCGTTATCCGCAAAGAAGGCATCATCCAGATATATTTCCCCTTCCCGTTCAAAAACAATGATGAATACAAAGTTTTCCGGAAGCGGCTTGGCAAATATTATTTTTTGTGCCATGATTCTGTTTTTGTGTCATTGAATATGCTTATTTTCCCCAATATTTCTCCGAGCACCCAATATCGTGATGCGTCAATTCCGTGATTATACTTGTCAACCGGTTGATTTATAAAATTGCCGTCCTTATCTTTATCCCATGTATAATTTCTAAACTCATATAAAATATTTAATGAGGTTCCCGTAACCCGTATGTTCATTTCAAGCATTTTGCCGATTCCGGCCATAATTGATCCTTGATATTTATCGACAGGATAAATCAATATCCCGGCATTGGCTATCTCCTGTATTAAACGCGGGTCTGCGCTTTCTGACATTACTTTCATTTTTAACGGCTTTAAAACATCGATAATATTCTTTGCCAGCATGCGCGTTTTATAGCATAATTCATTTAAATACAAATCATTACCATATAATGCACATTCTATTATTGCCGTCGGATCGTTTGTAAAACCATAGTCGATGCCGACTCCCCGCTTTTTTACATATTCAGGAATTTCATCGACAATCTCTATTTTTTTGAAAATAACACCTTCCGAAATATCCGCCCATCGTCCCATAATGACATGCGCGTATTTTTGGGGATCCTGATTTTTGATTTCCCGCACTTCATCGATAAAATTCTTCCCTAAATTTTTGAGATTGTCAAGGTATGTCGTATGAATATGCAATACGTTCGGATGTGTGCTTATCTGCACGTCTACCCCGTCAATGGTTACCTGTTTATATGTTTTTTCAATGTATTTTTTATAAATGAAATGGTTTACATCCGTCGGGTTCATTATGATGATAACACGATTTTGAATATTCGGCTGACGAATGGACAGTATGATTTTATCAAAATCATTTTCGCTTGCCCACTCTTCGGCTTCATCACAAACAAAGGTGGTCAACCCTTGAATTGATTTGAGTTTTGCCGTCTGGTTCCCCGAAGACGTTTTTATACCTCTGAAAAGTATTTTGCTTCCAGAATATTTATTGATAATATCCATGCTTGTAACCTCGAAAAATATCCCCGAACCGTCTATTTCCATTTTTTCCAAAAATTCGGGAATAATGGAAATAGACGCCGAAACCATCGTGTAGCGGGAGTAAAGGATGACATGTCCGCTTTGGAACGAAAGTCGTTCGATAAAAGTGGATACATTGAACGACTTGCCGCTTCCTCTTCCGCCTGTGACAAGAATTATGAATTTATCCTTATTCGTATATAGCGGATCATATATTTTCTGTGGAATTATCATTATTGTTATCTCTGGTCTTAATCCATTCTTCAACGGATATACTTCCCTTAACATTATTATTAATGTCGACTTCCTGCTTTTCCGTGTATCCGCGCTTTTTCCCGATAGTTCTCAGCACAAATAAAATAGCTGATTCGCTTGGCGGAACCTGCCAGCCGTCAAATATTTTCGTCCCGTCAGCTTCTTCTCTGATATTCGGTATTCCTTTTACAAGCGTTTGTAAGTTTGTCTCTGCCATATCAAGAAATACATCGCGGGAATTATCCAACGCCTCTTTGTATTTCGGGTATTTTCCGCACCAATCGTATACGCTTCTGCGTTTTACTCTAAAAACAGAAGCTATATTCGACACAATGCCGCCTTTTGCATTGCATACTTTTTCAAAATCATCTATGTTCGGACGCTTTCCCATACACGCGCGAAGTGTGAAGTTTGTACGTTAACCGATCCGTTCTATCATCTCAGAGAATGCCTCCCCTTTAATGTATTTCTCTCTTTTATCGTATCCGAAACGCCGCATAAAGGCCTCTTTTGCCTGCGATGAATCAAAGGAGATCATTATATAAGCAACCATATCCTGCACTTTCTCATTCGCCTTTTGCTTTATTTCTTCCTTCATTGCTTTTACGGCTGCTTTCTTTGCTTCTTTTTCGGCTGTTTTTTGTCCATTTGTACCGGACATCAGATTATCCAATTCAGAAGCTATGGCGGTCTCTTCATCTGTTTGAAATAAATAATCAACGCCGATTATGCTCAAATCTTCCTCTGTCAGTCCTGCATTTTTGTAATCTATTTGAGGAATTAATTCGGCAAGTAAATCTACATCCTGCATTGTATTGGTGTAGGCGGCATCCATATAGACGTTTTGTTCCTTTTCTGTTTTTCCATCCATTTCGACCTTTTCAACTTTCATATCATAATCCGTTTCAGGAGTACCGTCATATTTGTTGATTTTATCAAGCGCCATTGTTCGTTTATGACCGGATACAAGATTTCCGGTCATTTTATTCCACACGATACCACCGAGAATACCGACACGCTTAATATTTTTAGCCTGTTCGTTGATTGCCTCTTTACTGTGTTTTTTCGGATTGTACGGCGCAAAGTTTATTTGAGAACGTTTTATTATGATTGTTTCCGATTGATTATAATTCATGTTGATCGTTTTTGTTTGTCGTCATATTCAAAAAGTATCTTTTCGCTCATCGGGAATGTTTTTAATATCTCCTGTAAATCCCGCGGGTAGTTTTCCCGCAACCAAAGGAAGCATTCAATATTAAAGCCGCACCCGCCGGATGCGTTTTTTGAATATCGTACGGGATTTGGTATTTTATGAAATTTGATATAAGAAAGAATATCTTTTTGCGTCCAGTCGGCTAAAGGATAAACCTTTCCGTTGTTTTCACAGTCGATATAGGTATTCAGCATTAAACGGCGGTTCATGCTGTCCGCCTTTTTCATTCCGTAAAAGACATAATCAACATTATACTTTAACCGGATGGCTTTGTCCATATCTGCGAGGCTAAGCAATTTTACTTTCGGATTTACCACACAAAACATCCCGCTTCGTAAAATATAGGTTAAATTCCAATGCGGAACCTGCTCTATTTCAATATTCGGATATTTTATCTTTGCCCACCTGATATACTTTTCCACGTGTTCCAATCCTTTCACAAAATACATGAAAACACATATCACTTTGTCGAATTCATGGGCAAGTAAATCAAGCAAAACCAATGAATCCTTACCGAATGAACAAAATAACACAACCGTATCAGTTTTTTGCCTGATACGGTCTATGCATTTTTGAGTTTTCCGGATGAGATTCATATCAACCGGAACTTGTTCCAAGAGCAGCTCTTATATCTCTATATCTCTGGTTTCTTGAAATAAAACGTCCGCCTCTGCCAATTGCTCCTCCGCTGGATGTACTTGCGGATTGTCGCCCTCCTCTGTAACCGGACGATGAAAATGTTGTTCTTTGTCTGACTCGGCAATAAATTTAAAAAAAATTAAACAATATGTGAATTAAAACGATTTTTCTATTACATCACCTAATTCATAATCGATTTCAGCCGCTATATACGTTTTTCCGTCGATTTCGTAGGTCATTTCTTCGTCGTTTTCGTCTTTCAAAAAATATACCTTTGAATCCTTTATTTCAATAATGAGATAAGGACGTTTACCGGTATATTTGCCTGTCAGCAATTTAACGGCGTCGTATTTGACGGGTACGACTTCTATATCGGCATCGTCATCCGGTATATCATCTGCGTTAATATATTCGGTGCCTTTATGCAGATAACGACAATAACGGGAGAAATTATTCGGCCTTATTTCTCTCGTTTCGATTTTCTTTACACCGGAAGCAATATCATCAAAATGCTTTTGCTTTATGCTTAATATTAAGATGTTCATAATCTTTATTTTACATAATAAAATCGTATTTTTGTCTCAAAAAAACAAGCAACAATCACCTTCATGTATTTTAGTGCAAATATAAGAAAAAAATTTTATTATTTAGAATGAGTCAAAATAATTTATCGGATAAATTTCACCGATACACCAAATTAGCTTTTATAATTTTTGCCCGTCAAGCCGGTAGCGCAGCCGTTTTTTAATTAATCACTTTACAACATAATAATCATTTGAATAACGCAGAAAATTTTTTATATCATTTTCAGTCCAATTTTCTGAATATTCACTGCCTTGTGAGTTTGTGCGGTATTTGCTGATCAATTTGCCGTTTTCAAAAACTCTGATTGTGTAAGTCTTCCTGCTTCTGTTTGTTGTGAGTTTATAAGTTTTCATTGTTTCTCATTTTTACTTAAGTTGATTATTTAATGTCATTAACTTTAGCAAATGCGTAAGCAATACACCACGCTTGTTTGTCTGATATTTGCAAATACATTTTTGAACCGTTTAATTCTTGCCAGATAATACCGCCGGTACCGTCTTTCGAAGTCGGTTCAGTCAATTCCGCTAATTTTGCAAATTTTTTATCTGCAATTTGTTCATAGGTGTTGTTACCTGTTTCACGGGTTTTCACCATATAGTACTGACCTGCTTTCACTGCTTCAAAAATTTCTTTGATTTTCATTGCTTTGTTGTATTATGTGTGATTTTTATTACTTAATTGCTATATTAATATGGTTCAAATATAGTTATTATACTATAATCAACCAAAGAAAGTAAGTTAAAAATATATAAAATACGATATATTTACCACTATTTTTATAACACATTACATATAATAAGGTAAATTTGCGGCAAAAATGGTGATATGGAGCTGCGATTAAAAGAGATACTTAAAAAAAGAGGTAAGTCAATCAGTTCTTTTGCTGATGATGTAGGAATTGCTCAAGCAAATATGAGTAATATTGTAAACGGCAAAACTATGCCGTCATTAGATACAATAAATCGCATTGCCGAATCATTAAATATCCCGATAGCGGATTTATTTAAGTCTCGTGATGTTTTTGGCTTTATTAAATATCGTGGTGAAGTTTATGAGATCAACTCCATTGCCGATATTGAAAACCTCTTGGAGAAGATAAAAGAGGAAAAATAAAAACAACCCGTTCCACTTTCACAAGCAAAACGGGTCTGAATCATGAAAAACTGTAATTGAGTGAGTATGATGAGAAAATGCTTCCGCGTTATTTAAGCTTTGCGCGGATAATCCAAACAAGAACCGACAAGCCGATTATTGAGAGTGTGATCCGCCCCAACCATATCTGAAAATTCTGCCGGCCGGTCAACCGGTTCACGTATCTGTCGACGGGGCAAAGCACCTGAATCGAATCGATTTTCAGGATCGAATCCCGGATGATTTTGTCTCTATACAGATGCGTATACTTTTCGATCCGTACCGTGTCGCCTTTCTCTTTCACGAACACCGAAT
>WRGA01000077.1 GCA_009787405.1 Candidatus Azobacteroides sp. | reverse complement strand
AAGTCCCGTCAGGGACTAAATGTTTTCTTCTTCACATTACGTCCCTGACGGGACAGGGGGTGAAGGGATGTGGTGTTTTCTACCGATATAATGTCCCTGACGGGACAAAAAAGACGAATATTTTGAAACATTGACACATTTTTTGCATCTCCCTGCAGGGAGAGCCAGGCATAACATCCGATAATCATTTAAATTTATAATGATTATTGAATGTTATACCTACCCATCTCCGCAAGTGGAGTGTAAAAAATGTAATATTCGTTTTTTTGAAAAATCCGGTCTAAAAAATGTTGCTTCTCGTCCCGTCAGAGACGTAATGTGGAGAGGAGAACATGTTGTTCCTGACGGGAGATGGGTGAGGTGAAAGATCGGTGTTTTTCTACCAATATAATGTCTCGGGCAAGACAAAAAAGAACGAATATTTTTTTGAAACATTGACAATTTTTTACATTCTACCTGCAGGGATAGCCGGATATAACATCCGATAATCAAATAAATTATTAAACTTAAAAATTCAATTTTATGAATGACATTATCAAATTTCTAATCAACATGCTTGTTGCGTTAATCGTATTTGTTTTCGTTTTGTTTTTCGTAATGCGAAATCGACCTGAAAAACCGGTTTTCAAAATCATCTTATTATCAATTATTGCAGTAGTCGGAGGAATGATATTTGCAAGAATATCTTATGGAAAAGGTGTTCCTTGGTGGATATTCTACGGGATTCCTGCATTTATCACTTTTGTTCTGCCGCCGATTGTGCTGCACATGACGAAACACGAATTGATTTTTTATATTCCTGCATCAGTATTGATGGCTCCAGTGATTCATGTATTTTTTTCATTTTTCTTCGGTTGGCATGATTATATGCCTCTTTTCTATGTTCCATGGTTGCAAGATTTAATTTAATCTAATTTTACCTCAAGAAAAGTCATCGATAAACTATGAAATATGTGGCAGTATGCTGCACCTGACAAGCGGTTTCGGCACAGGACGAAATGAGAATGTTTGAAAGGACAAACGGCCCCCGGCGACGGGAGCCGTTTTTTTTAAATATATGATGGCATTCTTGATAAAAATTCATATTTTTGTCAGTGAAACATAAAATGATTTACTTATGGAGAAATAAAATGAATTAAGACATTTTATGATATAAAGCGTTTGCTTTATTACCGTAGTTTCTCTAAATCTCCAAATTTTAAGAAAACTGACTACAAAAGTAATAAAAGTGAATGCTCATGTTATAGGCATGGGCTTTTCTTTGTTTGTAGTTAGTAGGTGTTTGGAGATACCTGAGAAACTTGATAAGGCTAAGTACCATGCCTTCTTGTTTTTAAGGTGATCGAAAAATTTAAATAAAATAATCATGAACCCATTTACCTATATAATCATTTATTTATCTGTCTGTGTCTTAATTATTTTAATTATCCCTGCCGTAAGGAATCAATGGAGTGAGTTTATTACATCAATACCGATGTATTATAGAAGAATTGAAGGGGATATAACATCAAGTAAATTAAAAAAAGTCTCCAAAAAAACGGGATTAACACTTATTTTAGGAATAAGCATCTGCTTATTCTTTATCGGTACTTTGGTGTTCCTGCCATTCCTGATCAAGAATCATTAAAAACTCTTAATTCTTAATTCTTAACTCTTAATTCTTAACTCTCAACCTCTTCACTCATTTTCTATTTGCAGCGATGCTGCATTTTTTGCCGGAATCCAAGCCGTGAACAAGCCCAGTAATGAGATGGTGACAAAAACCAGCAACAAATCGGTGAATTGAATTTTAACCGGATAAGCATTGATGATGAAAGCGGAACTCCCGTCGCCCAAGCGTAAAATGCCGAAATGTTGTTGAATAAAACATAAAATCAATCCGAAAATAATTCCCACAATAGCGCCGATACCGGTGATTATCCAGCCTTCGAACAGAAAAATTTTGAAAATCAAGCTTTTATCGGCTCCCAAATTCCGAAACGTTTTCACATCTTCCTTTTTATCGATGATCAGCATGGATAAAGACCCGATGACATTAAAAATGACGATGACAAGAATCAACACCAATATCAGAAAAGTCATCCATTTTTCGATTCTCACCACCCGGTAAGCATCTTCCTGTTGCTGTTCCCGATCTTTGACTTGGTACGATTTTCCCAGATACGATTCGATTTTCGCTCCGGTTTTTTTAACATTGACATTCGGTTTGAGTTTCAACTCCACCGCCGATACTTGTGTTTCGTAATTAAACAGCGAACGGGCGACATCCAACGGTATAAAGATATATTTGTCGTCGTATTTCGACTGTAAAACGGAAAATACGCCGATGGTGTAGAGGTATTCGGTATTGAAAGCCGATGCGGGGTTCGTTAAATTCACTTTTGCCGTGCGATTGGGGGCGTATATTTCGACCGGATCGAAAAATCCGGCGCGAACTCCCAGCATTCCGGCCAATCCCGCACCCGGTATCGCATAATCAGCCACACTGTCTTTCAGTTGAAATTTACCTTCGACGATTGATTCGTTAATGTCGGTTAAACGGGAATAATTTTCGTCGACGCCTTTCACCTTGGCCACCACCTGTTTGTCTTTATATTTGACCAAGGCATTATCTTCCAAAGTATAAGAAAATAAAGCTATTTCATTGAATTTTAATACATTTTGAATACTGTCGTTATTCGTGTCGAAAACTTTGCCCTTTGCCGGAACGATGGTTAATTGTGGATCTATCCGGCTGAACAACCCGGAAATAAGACTTTGAAATCCGTTGAATACAGACAATGTGCAGATCAAAGCCATGGTTGCGACTGCAACTCCGCATACGGAAACGCCCGATATCAAATTGATGGCGTTATGGGACTTCTTCGAAAATAAATACCGGCGGGCGATGAATAAAGACAAATTCATTTTAATTATTTTTCAAAACATCAAGCCGGTTCGACAAGGTAGGATAAATGTCGTGCAATATTTTATAAACTGTCCCTTTTTCTTCGGTCGGCGCTTTGGAGTAAATATTCAAGATTTCATCCATTTTCGTATCGCTGAATATCGAGAAAATCACACTGGCGGGACGCGCATCATACGCTTCTTTGAGAGCGGGCAGGGCAGCGGTGATTTTGGCTCGTCCTCTTTCGGCATTGGTACTCATGTCATCCAATCCCAACCGGTGATAATTGTACCACATTTGCCGGTAAACTTTCAATCGATCGTCTGTATAAGCCGATGCAACGGCATGGCGGTTATTGAACGAGTCGAAGGCTCTCCATCCCGATTCCGTAAACGATTGCGCTTGATTGACCAGACTCATGGCTTTTTCGAAAAACGGTGTTCCGCCGTACAACGAAAAACTGTCGAAGTCGATGCCCAAAATAATATACGAATAGAATGATAAAACAGAGGTTAGGTTATCATTCGGCGAAGTTTCATTGAAATCCAATACATCATACGTGTTATAAGAAAATTCGAGATTTTGATCCCTGAAATTAAATGTCGTAGTAACATAAGATGCGTTGTACACGGGTCTCACCGCCTGTACCTGAAGCTCGGCCTTGAATTGGTTGTCTTGAGGCATTTCACTGATGGTGATGTAAAAAGAACAATCAACCCGTTCGGTCATGCTCATTTTGTAATCCGACCATTGCCTGTTGTTCAGAAATTCGGTGATGGCATTTTGCATTTCCGTAAAAATCTGCCTATTGGATGTTTGGATTTTCTCGCTGTTGACGGTTACCCTGCAATTCAATTCCTGTCCCGAAACAAAAGGGGTGCAGATAATGCCTGCCAATAAAAAATAGACCTGATGTATTTTCATAAATGATCATTTTTACAACTTTATGACAAAAGTAAAAAATAAATTGATAATTTGGTCTTGAAGCCGGGAAAGATTAAAATCAACCGGTAAATACCGCTCACGCCACAAAAGTGATTCTATTTGCTTGTTCTCCCGTCAAGCGGTTTATTTATGAACTATTTTTATTAACTTTGTCCGATTATCCTTTTATTATAGATGTTATCTATCCATCGTAAATATATCCTTTTATTCGCTTGCCTGCTTTTTTTTGCGGCGTGCAATTCAGTGTCGATTATTTCATTAAACGTAAAAGTGCCGGCGCGTATTGTCTTTCCGCTGGATATAAATAACGTGATGGTGGTAAACAATGCCGGATTTCAACCGGCCGGCGTCGGGCATGTCGTCGATGTGGACGGGCAAAAAGAAACATTCGAGGCGCCTGTTTCCGAACCAAGCACGTTGATGTGCCGTTCTTTATGGGAATATCTCGAAAATCAGAATTTTTTCTCCGGAATCGATTTTTACAATATTCCGTTGAAAAACGATACGAATTATCTGTCTGTTCAACCGTTGTCGCAAAATAAAGTCAAGGAAATGATCGAACAAACCGGTACGGATGCCGTCATCTCATTGGATTTTTTTCGTATAAACAGTACTCTGGCTGTCGGAAAATATACCGAGTACGGCATTTACAGGGCAACTTATGATGTCAATACTCAAATGACGGTGGGAATATATGCTCCCGGTGAAAATCGGAAAAGTTTATCTTTAAGCGACAGTATATTTTGGGAATCTTTCGGAACGGACGTTAATGATGCCGTGAAAAAACTGCCGTTTATCGATGAGGCATTGACTACGGCAGTCGAACGGGCCGGAGAGATCGCCGGAAAAGCGTTGGTACCTCATATCCAAGTTGAAAACCGTAAACTATACATATCTTCTTCGGGTGATTTGAAAAAAGCTTACGATTCGGTCAAAAAGGACGATTGGGATTCGGCTTCAAGTATTTGGACAACGGCTTACGAGAAATCCAAAAGTTTGAGGCTTCGTGCGCGATGCGCCGCCAACATAGCGCTGGCGTATGAACTTCAAGATGATTATACTCAAGCGGCGGAATGGGCAACCCAAGCCCGAAAAGAATTTTCCGCGTCCGGATTGAGGTCGGATGCGGCAGAAGCACAGGATTTGAAATATTATATCGATCGCTTGAAGCAACGAAACGCGGAAAAGATTTTATTGGACGCACAAGAATAAGCGGGGAATAATACTCCGTTAATTTTCTGATAACAAAATATTTATAAATTCAACTGATAATGAAAGAAGAAAACAGAAAAATTCGTTTGATGCTGGAAAATGCAATCGAGGATGCTTTGAATACGTTGAAAAAAGAGCATCCTTCCACAGCCCTCACCAACTTGTATATACAGATCAATCAGTCCAAAAAGATGCTGTCCATTTATGATGACGGGGATAGAATCCTCAAAGACATGCATTTGGAAGAAGAGTTGAAAGATACGGAAAGATTGAACTTTTTCTACACCAATGCTTCCAGATTATTGAAAGAGGCAATCATCAATTGCCGGAACAGAAAGATTTTCGATGATTTGAATATTCTGCCTCCGGTTTCACTTATCGTTTTGGATGAAGACGGCCAAACCTTGTTGAATTATATTTTGTATGATGATAAAATTTCCACGGATAACAGACTGATGAAAGATTTGGGGAAAGATCTGGATTTGTTTTTGAAGAATTTATTGGCTGATATTGAATAACATAAATTAATATCCTTATTTCAATGAAACATAAAATTTTAGTTACCGGCGGTACCGGATACATCGGTTCCCATACAGCTGTAGAACTTCAAAATGCAGGTTATGAGGTGATTATCATCGACAATTTATCCAATTCAAATGAATCTGTGATCAACGGCATCGAAAAAATAACCGGTATCCGTCCGATTTTCGAAAAACTGGATTGCAATGACAAAGACGGGGTGGAAAAGTTGTTTTCCGAACATCCGGGGATCAAAGGAATCATTCATTTTGCCGCAAGCAAGGCCGTGGGCGAATCGGTGCAAAAACCGTTGCTCTATTACCGGAACAATTTGTTGTCTTTGATTAATCTGCTCGAACTGATGCCCCGGTTCAATGTCGAAGCGTTTGTTTTTTCATCGTCTTGCACGGTTTACGGACAACCGGATGTCCTTCCGGTGACGGAAAACGCACCGGTCAAACCGGCGCTTTCTCCTTACGGCAACACCAAACAGATTTGTGAAGAAATCATCCGGGACACTGTTTATTCCGGCACGCCGATTAAAAGCATTCTTTTGCGTTATTTCAATCCCATCGGGGCACATCCTTCGGCTGAAATCGGCGAATTGCCGTTGGGTGTTCCTCAAAATCTCATTCCTTTTGTCACTCAAACCGCTGCCGGAATCCGGAAAGAATTGAGCGTTTTCGGAAATGATTACAATACTCCCGACGGCTCTTGCATCCGGGATTACATCAATGTGGTCGATTTGGCTAAAGCGCATGTCATTGCGGTTTCCCGCATGCTCGACGAAAAAATGAAAAACCCGGTGGAAATATTCAATTTGGGAACGGGACGCGGATTGTCGGTTTTGGAAATCATCCGTACCTTCCAAGAAGTTACCGGCATGAAAGTTCCGTATAAAATTGTGGGGCGTAGGGAAGGAGACATCGAAAAAGTATGGGCCGATCCCGAATTTGCGAATAAAGAGTTGGGGTGGACTGCTGAAGAATCTGTTGCCGATACATTGCTGTCGGCATGGAAATGGCAACAACGTATCGTCTCGCAAGGGTAAAAATCCGGTAAAATATTTGCATCTATAAAAGCGAATGGCTATTATTTTTGTTTAAAATATATGCATTCTTTTTACGAGCCTGAACATTTTGAAATGATATCTGTTTTTATGCTATTGTAAATCTAATTATATTAACCCATTTAAATTGATTTTATGGCACAAATTGCATTTAAGGGAAATCCCGTCAATACATCCGGAGAGCTTCCCAAAGTCGGAACACAGGCTCCGAATTTTCATTTGGTGAAAACAGACCTTTCTTCTGTTTCATTGAGCGATTATAAAGGGAAAAAAGTAATTTTGAATGTTTTCCCGAGTTTGGATACTTCTGTGTGTGCTGCCGGAGTCCGAAAATTTAATGTCGAGGCCGCAAAAACAACCGACACTGTCATATTGGCTATTTCAAAAGATTTGCCTTTTGCTCATGCCCGTTTTTGTTCTACCGAAGGAATTGATAATGTAATACCAGCATCCGCTTTTCGGGATACGGATTTTGAACAATCGTACGGCGTGATGATGTTGGACGGGCCGTTAGCCGGGTTATTGGCTCGTGCGGTTATCGTGATTGATGAAAACGGAAAAATAATTTACGAAGAATTGGTACCCGAAATCACAACGGAACCGAATTATGCCGCTGCCATAGAACATGCAAAGTAAAAAATAAAAAGTGGAAACTTGGATTCACCCGGTTTCCACTTTTTATTTCCCTCTTAACTCTTAATTCTTAACTAAGAGGGATCATTGTTTACCACAATGACATTTTCACCTTTCATAAAGAATGAATAGCTTTTAATGGCATGGGTAATTGCTTTAAAAAACGATTGGGCGCAACCGGTTTCGATGATGTCATGCAGTTCGACAATCAGCATTTTGGTAGTCGGAAGCCATGATTCGTAATTACTTTCGAAGAAATATTTTTCGGAAGTTTCAATATCCACCTTTAAAATATCGATGCGCTGTCCTTCCAAATGATATTTTTTCAACAAACCGTCGATGGTGACGGCTTTCAAGGAATTTTCCGACGGATGATCGTTTTCCGTGACAATCATGCCGTGTTCTCCCAATCCGTACTTGTCTTCGACGGTGATGTACGTTTCTTTATTCCATAGACCCGCCTTTTCCAACAAAATATTGTCGTAAGGCGCCATGTTTTTTTTCAGTATCTCGAAATTTCCCGAATCGGGTTCAATGGAGATAATCGTGGCATCCGGAAACCGATTTTTAAAATAAACGGCTGCCAACCCGATGTTTGCGCCGGCATCGATAATCAGTTTCGGTTCGAAATTAACCGGGACAGCATACTCCGACTTCGAAAACAACTGATAAAATACATCATAATCAGAAGTGTCGGGACGCATACAAATCGGATGTTTGATGCCCGGAATCGATACTTTGTCTGTTTTTTTAAACAGCATTTTCGCAAGAACTTTTATCCCTGTCACAGGGCCTAATCCGATAATGGTTTTTATCGTAATTTTCGTCCTTTTTATGATGTGAGCTTGATTCATTTTTTATCAATCGTTTTTATATTTAAATACGTCGCAAAAAATAATTTACACTTTAAACACCAAGTCGCAAAGACAGAAAAATGCAACGTGTAAATTCTTTGTAACTTTCTGTCTTTGCATCTTCGCGTTTAAAATAGTAGATATTAATTTTACTTTTTACGTTATTTTTAATTGCCGGTATCGTTCAACAATTTCTCCATTTCGTCCATTTGGGGCATATTCAACGCATAGTACACCCCGTAAAGAGCCAGAATGTATTGCCGTTCGGTCGGATCCGCCTGATGTGCTTTTTCTAAGTAAGGCAATGCTTTTTTGTAAAAATCTTTGGCTTTTTCCATTTCGGCTTGAGATTCTCTGATGCTCTTTTCATTGGCTTTGCTTTGAATGTCGAATCCCTGATTATAGTACAAACGACCGATCGAACCGATGGCGGCGGTATATTCGGGATTGATTTTCAATGATTCCTGATAAGCATCCAGCGCTTTGTCGAAATTCTTGTCCGCCTCGTACAAATCACCTTTCACTCTCCAATATTGCGGTTCGGTGGGATCTTGCTTAATGGCGTCGTCCAGATAGATCATCGCTTCGGGTATTTGTCCCGAATTGATGCATAAATTAATCAGACTTTGAATAAAATACAAGTTCTTGGGAAACAACTGACTGCCTTCTTTAAGGATGTTCATGAATTTTACCGTATCTTTCATGTCCCGGTATTCATCGGACAAAGAAGCGTAAACTTGTTCCTTTTCATAATCTTTGTCTTTCAATATTTCCAACAATTTAACGGCATTAATGCTGTCACCCGCATAACCGGCCGAATAAGCGGCATAAAACATGATTTGGTTGTAAGTACTGTCTTCGACAAGTTTTTCGCCTTTGAAAATATCCATTTTAGGAATATCCAAATAAATGTTAAACGCTTCGTAAGCCTTATCATAAGCCCGTTTATCGTAATAATAAGCTCCTGCATTAACGTAATAAGGGTGATCTACTTTCAAAATCGACTTGACTTGTTTCGTGAATTTATTATTCACTTTACCTTTCTCATTCGGAATTTTTTCTAAATCGATCGTTTTCAAAAAGTCTCCGTACGATTTTATCAAAGCCTCATACATAACCGGTTCATCCGGCGTTTGTTTTAACAGAAGCTTACTGTTTTCCGTACTGAAAATCTTGTCTTCGAGACTTCCTGAAACATACCATGTTTCGGGATTATCCATTGTTTCGGGATCATTTTTCGCCTCCGTCATCAATTTTTCAGCCTCAGTAAAATTAGGTTTACTGTTTGCCATCTCGCTTTTAACCGCGGTTACATTTTTTTTCTGGGAAAATACGGATACAACGGCCAAGCATAGAACGGCAGATAAAATAATTCTTTTCATCACACTTTAATTTAATATTAGAAAATTAATAAATCATTATCACTCAGTTACTTCGGTAATATTTTCAGGTTCAGAATTTTCTATGGTTTCTGACAATACTTTGCAAACGGATGCAATTTCATCGTTGCGTTTTTCGAGGTTGATCAAACGAACACCTTGTGTGGCGCGTCCCATGACACGAATATCGGCGACTTTCAACCGGAGCGTAATGCCCGATTTGTTGATGATCATCAAGTCGTTTTCATCGGTTACACTTTTAATCGAAACCAATTTACCCGTTTTTTCGGTGATGTTCAATGTTTTAACTCCTTTTCCGCCACGATTGGTGATCCGGTAAACCTCTTCGCCGTCGTCGTCGGTGAGACGGGTGCGTTTTCCGTAACCTTGCTCGGATACCACCAGAATCGTTTCCTTTTGGGAATCTTTCATGCAGATCATGCCGATCACTTCGTCTTGACCGTCTTCATCAAGTGTCATCCCACGCACGCCGGTTGCGGTGCGCCCCATTTCGCGAACGGTGCTTTCGTGGAAACGAATGGCGCGGCCGTTTCGGTTGGCCATCAGAATCTGATTGTTGCCGTCGGTCATTCGTACTTGAATGACTTGGTCGTCTTCGCGAATCGTAATGGCGTTCACGCCGTTTTGACGGGGACGGGAATAGGCTTCCAGCGATGTTTTCTTGATAACGCCTTTCTTCGTACAGAAAAGCAGGTAATGTGATTTTATAAATTCTTCATCCTGTAATTTCTGCACACGGATGAATGCGTTTACTTTATCATCGGCATCGATGTTCAGTAAATTTTGAATGGCACGTCCTTTTGAATTTTTCGCCCCTTCGGGAATTTGATAGACTTTCAGCCAATAACATTTTCCTTTTTGGGTGAAAAACAACATCGTGTTATGCATGGATGCCGGATAAATGTATTCGACAAAATCCTCGTCCCGTGTTTCGCTTCCTTTGGAACCCACGCCGCCGCGATTTTGCGAACGGAACTCGGTCAGCGGAGTCCGTTTAATGTATCCGAGGTGAGAAATGGTGATGATCATTTCGTCGTCTGCATAAAAATCTTCCGGATTAAATTCTTCCGAAGAATAAATGATTTCCGAGCGGCGTTCGTCTCCGTATTTCTCTTTTATTTCGATTAATTCGTCCGTGATGACTTTCATACATAAAGCCTCGTCCGTGAGGATTTGATTTAAATAATCGATCAATTTCATGATCTCGTCGTATTCGGCACGAAGTTTTTCCTGTTCCAATCCGGTCAATTGACGCAACCGCATGTCGACAATGGCGCGAGCCTGAATATCCGACAACTCGAAACGTTCCATCAAACGGTCGCGGGCAATGTCGGGACTTTGAGAGGAACGGATGATGGCGATCACTTCGTCGATATTGTCGCAAGCAATGATCAGCCCTTCCAAAATATGGGCTCTTTTTTGCGCTTCGTTCAATTCGAAACGGGTACGGCGAATCACTACCTCGTGCCGGTGATCGACGAAATACCGGATCAGATCTTTCAGATTCAACAATTTCGGGCGGCCTTTCACCAATGCGATGTTGTTTACGCTGAAAGAACTTTGCAATGCCGTCATTTTATACAGCTTGTTCAACACCACATTCGAATTGGCATCCCGTTTCACATCCACGACGATCCGCATTCCACTACGGTCGGATTCGTCGTTGACATTCGAAATCCCTTCGATTTTTTTCTCTTCGACAAGATCCGCTATGTATTTGATTAATTCGGCTTTATTGACCAGATAAGGGATTTCGGTGACGATGATTTTTTCCCGGTTGTGTTCGGATTCGATTTCGGCTTTGGCCCGCATAATCACGCGCCCACGTCCGGTTTCGAATGCTTCTTTTACGCCTGCATATCCGTAAATATATCCTCCCGTCGGGAAATCGGGCGCTTTGATATATTTCATCAATCCGGCAATATCGATCTCTTTATCGTTAATGTATGCAATGATTGCATCAATTACCTCCGAAAGATTGTGAGGCGGCATGTTGGTCGCCATTCCGACGGCGATTCCAGAGGCTCCGTTAATCAAAAGACTCGGGATGCGGGTAGGCAGAACGGTCGGCTCTTTTAAGGTGTCGTCAAAGTTCAGTTGAAAATCCACGGTATCTTTGTCGATATCCCTTAACATTTCCTCAGCGATTTTACTCAACCGGGCTTCGGTATAACGCATCGCTGCGGGTTGGTCTCCGTCGACCGATCCGAAGTTTCCTTGTCCGTCGACCTGCGTGTAACGCAACGACCATTCCTGTGCCATACGCACCATGGCGAAATATACGGATGAATCTCCATGCGGGTGATATTTACCCAATACTTCCCCGACAATTCTCGCCGATTTCTTATACGGCTTGTCGGATGTGTTTCCGAGTTCGTTCATCCCGAACAATACCCGGCGGTGAACCGGTTTAAATCCGTCCCTGACATCAGGCAACGCACGAGATACAATCACCGACATCGAATAATCGATGTAGGACGATTTCATTTCTTCTTCAATGTTAATCTTTATAATCCTGTCCTGATCAGCCATTTATAAAATTATTAGTAAAACTTAATAACGATCGTTCAAATGCATTAAAAACGGGAATTTTCCACATTTGAAAATTCCTGCTAAGATACTCTTTTCATTTATATTTTGAAAATTTTTACCCGGAAAGTTTATCCGGAATCAGAGTTGTTTTAACCGTTTTTTACTGATATACAAATATATAAATGATTATTTGCATGATTAAATCAGCTCGTTCTCCGTTTCGACATATTCCTCATGATATATTCTCATCAATAATAAAAATCCGGATAAAAGCAACGGCCCGAAAATAATTCCCCAGAATCCGAAAAGCGGAACCCCCATAATCACGCCGAAAATGGTGATCAACGGATGCACGTCGGCCGTTTTTTTCATGAAAATAAAACGGCAAACGCTGTCGGCTCCTGATACCACAACCCCGCCGTAGATAATTAATCCGATGCCCTGCCAGACGTTTCCCGAAGTAATCAGGTAAATGCCTAACGGAAGCCAGACTCCGGCGGTTCCGATCAGCGGGATCAAACCGGCAAGAGCCGTTATAAATCCGTAGAATCCGACATCCTGAAATCCGAAAATCCAATATCCCAATGCCGATAATACGGCTTGGATAAACATAATCAACGGAATGACCACCGCATTACCGAATATCATGTTTTTCAGTTCCCGTTTGATCATTCCCAGACTTTCCCCTTTAAACGGGAGATAAGTAACAAACGTTTTTTCCATTTTTTCTGCGTTTAAAAACATGAAGTAAAGCAGCAGCAACATGATACAAAGATTTATGACAACGGTGTAGGTCGTATTGATGAATCCGGACAAAAACTGCATAATCAGCCCTTTGTATTGTAAAAAGATGTCGTTTGAAATGATTTCTTTTCCTATAATACCATTGATTTTTTGAATGATTTCACCGAAAAAAGCAATCAATCCGGACATATCAATGGAAGGGATTTCCGAAATCACCATGGTAATCACCAAAGCAATGGTCGCCAACAATCCCGCGACCGTTAAAAAAGTCAACAGAGCCGAAGCCTGCCAAAATTTCCAACAATATTTTTTCGTCAGCTTAAACAGCACCGGCCGCAAAAGCATATACAGGGTAATGGCCCCCAAAACGCCGCTGAGCATGTATCCCAATTCATTCCAAATAATCAGTGCAATCAAAATCAGAACAACAATAAAAAACAATTGTCTGAAAAATGCATTTTTTGTATCTTTTATAAAAATCATGAGTCTAATGTATTTTAAAATCAGTAATGATCAAACGGAATCATTCATTCTCAGCATTTATTATTCATCTTAAATGATTTTTTTCTTCCACGTGCCTTTTTTCAGATAGACAGAACTTGCAATCAGAATAAGTCCCCAGTAAACAAGTTCTATGATCCAGCAAATGAATAACGGCATCTGCAACCGGTAAATAATGACATACATAAAAAGTAAATAGAAGGACAAGGCGAAAATTTCGATCAGCAAAGCCGCTCGTGTATTGCCGGTGCCCGAAACGGAACTGAAAAAAACACTTCCGGCGGCGCAAATCAAGAAACAGCCCGAAATAACCAATAACGATGATACCGAAGCATCGATTAATGCGGCATTATCGGTATAAATGGACAGCATGATGCGGGGCGTGAGACAAATAAGTATAATAAGCGGCACAATAACCATAAAAGCCAGCTTCAGAATGCGTTTGATCAGCGAAAACACTTGTTCTTTTTTCCCTTCTCCGATCAGGTTGCTGACCAACGAGTTGGCGGTAATGGCCAATGCGCTGACCGGCATAAATAAAAACATGTAAAAACTGCGGATGATATTGGATACGGCCAAGGCTTGTTCTCCCAGATGCTCCACGGCGACGAAAAACAAAAACCAAGTGGAAATGGATACAAAGGATTGGGCCATGGTGTAAATCGAAATGCTCAGTATTTTTTGGATAACCGTGAATTTCAGGCTGAATTTTTGTAAAAAACCATATTTCCGAATATTGATAAAGCAAACGGTATAAACGATAAAAAACAATACAGATGCCGCTTCTGCACAAACCGACGCAATCGCCGCTCCGGCAATGCCCAAACGGGGACATCCGAAGTTTCCGAAAATCAGCAGGTAATCCAAAATAACATTTACCAACATCATCAACAGGGCATTTATCGTGAGTACTTTGGTTTTTGTGATCCCGACATAGAATGCCCGAAACATGACATTGACGAACGAGAAGAAAAATCCGTAAATCCGGTAATTCAGAAATTCCAAAGCGGCTCGATATACGTGTTCCGAACTGACCATCAACCGGAGCAGAGACGATGAGGAAATTCGGGTGAAAGCGAACAGCAACACGGCTATGACCAACAAGAAAAGAACGCCTTGCAACATGATCTGACCGATTTCTCCGTATTTCCGTTCACCGTTCCGACGGGCAATGAGAATTTGCGATCCGGTACTGAATCCGAATCCCAACATGAAAATCGCCAAATAAAAAATTCCGCCGATGGCTGACGCGCCTAATTCTATTTCGCCGTATCTGCCGAGAAATGCAGTATCGATCACATTGATGATGTTTTGGGCAAACAGGCTCAAAAATATGGGAAATGCAACTTTATATATGTATTTGTTTGAATACACCCTATATTAAAGTTAAGAGTTATGAGTTAAGAGTTATAAATTAGGGGTTATGGATCGGGGCGGTGATGTTTTTTGATTTTAATGTTTAAAGTGGGATTCGGGGGTACAAAAGTAGTAAAAATCAGGGAGAATGAATAAAAGGAAATGAATCGTTTTGAGCTTGTTTTTGCGACATAGAAAACCTTCTTTGTTATTTCATTTATTTTTTTCACAAACTGTTCTTTTTTTTGATACTTTTGCGCAACCGAATTCATTCATACATTCATACCGGTTATATAAGCTTTTCCTTTTTCTAATACATGCTCACTTGTTAAATTCTATTAATTTATTTTTATTGTGTCTGTTTCCATCGAAAGTTTACAATCCGAATTTGATAAACATCCCGGAGTTGTCGCTTTGAGAACAGCTCTCAAAGAAATGCCCGGCAAAAATATTTTTTTACAGGGTTTGCAAGGATCCGAATCGGCTGTTATCTTTTCGTCACTACAAAAACAACTTAAATGTTCGCAACTGTTTATTTTGAACGACTTGGAAGAAGCCGGATATTTTTACAATGATTTGGTTCAGTCGGGCGGAACAGAAAATACGTTTTTTTTCCCTTCTTCCTATAAACGGGCAATTAAATATGGGCAACCCGATCCGGCCAACGAGATTTTAAGAACAGAAGTTTTGAGCCGCTTGCAACATCCCGATCCGGCTGTTCAAATTGTCACTTATCCCGATGCCATCGCCGAAAAAGTTGTTTCATTGGAAACCTTAAAGAAAAAAACATTGTCGATTGTCACCAGCGAAAAAATCGACCGTATTTTTGTTGCCGACAGGTTACGGGAATACGGATTCACAGAAGTCGATTATGTGTATGAACCGGGACAATTTGCCGTCAGAGGCAGCATCTTCGACGTGTTTTCTTTTTCTTGTGAATATCCGTACCGGGTCGATTTTTTCGGGAATGAAGCAGAAAGTATCCGGACATTTGATGTGGAGTCGCAACTCTCCAAGGAAAAGATCAACAGGATACAGATTGTTCCCACGATGCAGCAGGATGAAAACAACGGGGCTTCTTTGTTGAATTTTCTGCCCGGAGATGCGATCATTGCCTGTAAAGACATTATCGGAGCAATCGACCGGATTGATTTTATCCGGAATGAAATTGAAAATCATAAACATCTTGAAACCGGATCACCCGATTCAAACCTGTTGAAAAAACTGATAACCGGCAACCATTTCGCTGCTCAATTTATTGATTTCAAACAAGTGGAATTTGGCGCTAAATCAACTAAAATTGCTCAAATAAAGATTCACTTCAACTCTTCGCCTCAACCCGGTTTTCATAAAAATTTTGATTTGGTCGGCGAAACACTCCGTCGTTTCTTGAAAGATAATTATACTTTGTACATTCTCAGCGACAGCGAAAAGCAAACACAACGCATTAAGGCGATTTTTGAGGACAGGGGAGAGGTTATTCCGTTTACAGGGGTGCAAAAAACATTGCATGAAGGTTTTGTCGATCACGATTTGAAAATGTGCTGTTTTACCGACCATCAGATTTTCGATCGTTTTCACAAATACAACCTGAAATCGGATAAAGCCCGTTCGGGTGAGATCAGCCTGACTTTGAAAGAATTGAATCAATTTCATACGGGCGATTATGTGGTGCATATCGATCATGGCGTAGGGCGGTTTGCCGGATTGGTTCGCACCGAAATCAACGGCAAGATGCAGGAAGTGATCAAATTGCGCTACTTAAATGACGATATTATCTTTGTCAGCATTCATTCGCTGCACAAACTTTCGAAATACCGGGGAAAAGAAGGAGAACCGCCTCGCATCAATAAATTGGGAACGGGAGCTTGGGAACGGTTAAAAGAAAATACCAAGAAGAAGGTCAAAGACATTGCCCGCGATCTGATTACGCTGTATGCGAAACGGAGAGAGGAAAAGGGATTCGAATTTGCGCCCGACACTTATTTGCAACAGGAATTGGAAGCTTCGTTTATTTACGAAGATACACCCGATCAATTGAAAACCACGACTGACGTCAAACAGGATATGGAAAAAGACATTCCCATGGATCGGTTGATTTGCGGGGATGTCGGATTCGGAAAAACGGAAATTGCGATACGTGCCACGTTTAAGGCGGTGACAGACGGCAAACAAGTTGCCGTACTTGTGCCTACAACGGTATTGGCGTTACAGCATTATAAAACATTTTCCGAACGGTTAAAAGATTTTCCGTGTACAGTCGATTATTTAAGCCGCGCACGTAAAGCTTCCGAAGCCAAGGAGATTTTATCCGGATTGAAAACAGGAAAAATCGATATTCTGATCGGAACGCATAAATTAATCGGAAAGGAAGTGGTATTTAAAGATCTGGGATTATTGATCATCGACGAAGAACAAAAATTCGGCGTATCGGTCAAGGAAAAACTCAAACAACTGAAAGTGAATGTGGATACGTTGACCATGACGGCAACCCCCATTCCGCGCACATTGCAATTTTCTTTGCTGGGCGCCCGCGATTTGTCGGTTATTTCCACGCCGCCGCCCAACCGTTATCCCATTCAAACGGAAGTTCATGTTTTCAATGAAGATTTGATTCGCGAAACGGTTAATTTTGAAATGAGTCGTAACGGTCAGGTGTATTTTATTCACAACCGGGTGCAAAATATTTACGAAATCGAAGCATTGATCAAGCGATTGGTTCCGGACGCGCGTATTGCCGTCGGACACGGACAAATGGATCCGAAACGGTTGGAAAAGACGATCATCGATTTCATTGATTTAGAATATGATGTTTTGATTGCCACAACCATCGTGGAATCGGGCATTGATATTCCGAATGTCAATACCATCATCATCAACAATGCACAATATTTCGGATTGAGCGATTTGCACCAATTGCGCGGCAGGGTGGGACGGAGTAACAAAAAAGCATTTTGCTACTTGTTGGCTCCTCCGTTGAGTACATTGCCGACCGAATCGCGACGAAGATTGCAGGCCATCGAGAATTTTTCGGAATTGGGCAGCGGTATTCATATTGCCATGCAGGATTTGGACATCCGGGGTGCCGGCAATTTGTTGGGGGCGGAGCAAAGCGGTTTTATCGCTGATTTGGGGTATGAAACTTACCAGAAAATTCTTGCGGAAGCTGTTCAAGAGCTTAAAAACGAGGAATTTACCGATTTATATAACGATCACGAGTTAAAAAAAGGCGAGAAAAGAAGCGGCGAACAATATGTCTTGGAGTGTCAGATCGAGTCGGATTTGGAACTGATGTTTCCGAGCATGTACATTCCCGACGATTCGGAACGGATTACGCTTTACCGGGAACTCGACAGTATGGAAAATGATAGCGATATTCAATATTTTATTTCCAAACTCGAAGACCGGTTCGGGAAAATTCCGGAAGAAGGACGGGAGCTCATTCAAATCGTTCGTTTGCGCCGGATGGCCAAAAAGCTGGGGATCGAGAAAATTGCGCTTAAATCGGGACGAATGATCATTTATTTGATTTCCGACTCCGAATCGCCGTATTATCAATCGGCCGCATTTGATAAGTTGTTGACATTCATTCAAAAACATCCGCGGATATGTCAACTGAGAGAACTGAACGACAAGCGTTCAATCGTGATTCAGCAGGTGACAAGCGTCGAAACGGCTTGCAGGATATTGGAGGAAATGACCATACTTTAACGCTCTCCGAGAGAGAGAGAAGAAGTATTTTTAATAAATAAATATTGTAAAAAAATAAAAATAAACACATGAATACAAAAACAAAATTTCTCGGACTGTTGATGTCGGTTATTTTTTCGACATCCTTGGTGCTTGCACAGCAAACCTATTCGTATCAAACGTATCCGAACGATCCGTTGAATGCCAAAGTGTACACATTAAGCAACGGATTAACCGTTATGATGACCGTATACAAAGATGCTCCGCGCATTCAGACGTACATTGCCGTGAAGGTCGGCGGAAAAAACGATCCGAAAGAAACCACCGGGTTGGCGCATTATTTTGAACACATGATGTTCAAAGGAACTCAAAAATTCGGAACGGTCAATTGGGAAAAAGAAAAACCGATGATTCAAAAAATCGAGGATTTGTTTGAAATTTATCGGACAACCACTGATTCCGTGCAACGGAAAGCCATTTACCGGCAAATCGACTCTGTTTCTTACGAAGCATCGAAATTGTCCATTCCCAATGAATACGATAAACTGATGAGCGCCATCGGTTCGAAAGGCTCCAATGCTTCCACCAGCTACGATTATACCATTTATGTGGAAAATATTCCGTCGAATGAATTAAACAATTGGGCAAAAATCCAGGCCGAACGTTTCAATGATCCGGTTCTGAGGTTATTTCATACTGAATTGGAAACGGTGTATGAAGAAAAAAATATGTCGTTGACCCGTGATAATCGCAGGGTTTTCGAAGAAATTTTAAAAACGCTTTTCCCGAATCATCCTTACGGACAACAAACTATTCTGGGAACTACGGAAAATCTCAAAAATCCGTCAATGAAGAATATCCGGGAATTTTACGCCAAATATTATGTCCCCGATAACATGGCGATTTGTTTGTCGGGCGATTTTGATCCAGATCAAGCCGTTGCCGAAATCGACAAATATTTCAATATACTCAAACCCGGAGTTGTTCCGGAGTTCCAAAAAGTACCCGAAGCTCCGATTACGGCGCCGATCGTAAAAGAAATCACCGGCTTGGAAGCCGAAAACACCAATCTGGCTTATCGGATCGATGCCGGAAACGGAACGCGGGAAGCAATCATTCTGGATATGATCAATAATATTTTGTACAATGGAAAATGCGGATTGCTTGATCTGAATATTAATCAGAAACAAAAAGCCATCGGGGTGTGGGGCAGTTCCATGACGCTGAACGATTATTCGTTGTTGATGATTGCCGGACGTCCCAAAACCGGACAGTCGTTGGAAGAATTGAAAGACCTGTTTTCGGCTCAAATCGATTTATTGAAAAAAGGCGAATTTCCTGATTGGATGTTTGAAGCCGCCTTAAATAACAAGAAACTGGATGACATGAAGCGTTACGAAAGCAATCAGGGACGAGCCACGAGTCTGGCCGAAGCTTTTATGTCTAACATGACGTGGGGGGATGCTCTGAATGAAACCGAAGAATTGAAAAAACTGACGAAAAAAGATATTGTCGATTTTGCAAACAAATATTTTAACGATGATTATGTCGTGATTTATAAAAAACAGGGAACGCCTCCCGACATTCAAAAAGTGGAAAAACCGTCCATTACGCCCATTTATGTGAACCGGGACGAAGAATCGCCGTTTTTCGAATCGATCGTAAATGCCAAAATTTCTCCGATTCAACCTGTTTTCGTCGATTTTGACAAAGATCTTCAACGTGGCAAAACGAAAAACGGAACCGAAATTCTTTATGCTCAAAACAAAGAAAACGGCACATTTTCTTTGTATTATTACTTTAAATCGGGAAGCAGTTCGAATAAAAAGTTGTCTTTGGCCGCAGGATATTTGAATTATTTGGGAACCTCCGGCCATTCGCCGGAAGAAATACAACAAGAGTTTTATAAATTGGCCTGCGATTATACGGTTTTGGCTTCGGCGGATGAAACGTATGTCGGCGTGAGCGGATTGGATGAAAACATGGGAAAAGCCGTGGCTTTGCTGGAAGAATTGATTACCGATCCGGCGCCGAATCAAGAGGCGTTGGATAATTATATTGCCGATATGCTGAAAAATCGGGCTGATGCGAAATCAAGTCAGGGTCAAATATTTTCTGTATTAACTAATTACGGGACTTACGAGAAAAATTCTCCTTCTCTCGATATTTTGAGCGAAGCCGAATTGAAAGCGGTTACAACTTCCGAATTAATCGGCATCATCAAAAAAATGACAAGTTACGGACACACGGTCTTGTATTACGGACCTTCGTCCATAGCTTCGGTGACAAGCGCATTGAATAAATTACACAAAATGCCGGAGCAATTGCTCCCGGTGCTTCCGCCCAAACGCTATGAACCGATTTCAATAACATCCGACAGGCTTTATTTTGTGAATTATGACGCCAATCAATCCTATATGGCCGAAATAACCAAAGGTGAAAAATTCAGTAAAGCGTTTGTTCCTCAAGTGGAAATGTACAACAATTATTTCGATGGAAGCATGAATTCGATTGTTTTTCAGGAAATGCGTGAAAAGCGTTCGTTGGCTTACAGTGCGAGCGCTTATTATAAGGAACCGTCTTATTCCGACGGATATTATCTCAATAATGCTTTTATTGCCACCCAAAACGATAAAATCATTGATGCGTTGGATGCGTTCAACGATTTATTCGAAAATATGCCGTTGTCGGAAAAGGGATTCAAATTAGCCCAAGAAGCGATTATTTCGAATATCAATACACAACGCATTACCAAAATGAACATCATTTGGAATTACTTGAGCAATCAAAAGATGGGATATACCTCCGACCGTCGGAAAGATGTGTACGATCATGTTCCGCAATTAACGCTTGATGATGTAAAAACCTTCAACGATAAATACATCAAAAACAGAAACAAAACATACCTGATCCTCGGGCGCGAAAGCGATATCAACTTCGAAATACTCGGCAAATACGGGGATGTGAAAAAGTTGAGCTTGGAAGAAATTTTCGGATATTGATTTTCGCACAGATTTCACGGATGACACAGATTTTGGAAATCAGGTAATATTCACTATTGCTGTATTTTATTATTATTGCCGGGTTGTCATCCGGTTCTATTTTACCGGCATCCATTAAAAATCCGTGAAATCTGTGCGATCTTAACCTATTTTCGCATATCTTCATCGGCAAATACGGGAACGTGAAGAAATTGAGCTTGGAAGAAATTTTCGGATATTGATTTTCGCACAGATTTCACGGATGA
>WRGA01000076.1 GCA_009787405.1 Candidatus Azobacteroides sp. | reverse complement strand
TTTCAACATATTCAATAATTTTTCCTATCGGATATTTTTCATCAACTTGTACAAGTAATGAGAAAAAACCATTGGAATAATTTCCGATAACAGTTCCAGTTATATTTTTAGTTGTATCATTATCATCACTGTTTTGACAAGAAAAACTTCCTATCAAAAACAGAAAAATGACTGTAAGATTTAATATTATCTTTATACAAATTTTCATACCAAAAAATTTTAAATAAATAATTCACTGATTTTCAAAAGGCTATATTTATCGGCTCCCGCTGTAAAACAGGAGCCAAAACTAAACATAGTCACGAGGAGATATGAAGAAAATGTATTTCATATTTTTGTGGTTAACAATTTGCAACAAATATAAAACAAAAGAAATTAAATTGCAAGAGATTTCAGAAGAAATCTTTAAATTTTAATTTTATTATTTACGAGATAATTATTCTATTCGTTTTTTGAAGTTGTAAACTGCTTTCATTTAAGTCTTTACTTGTTTTGAGTATCGGAAAGCTAGCTCTATCGCTCGCACGGATTTCACAGATTTCACGGATTTTCGTCGCAGGGATATGTTGTCCGTCTGCTTGTTTATTCAAAAAGGACTTGCAGTCTGGCTTCTACAAAAATACCTTTTTTTAAATACTGATAAACAAGGAATGATTTTTATTTTGATTGAAACAGATTCTTTCTATCGGACAGCATGTTCGTCACGGCAGGCTCTTAACTCTTAACACATTACGTACCTACGGCACGCCGATTGTATGGGGGAATATCTTTTCTACCAATATTTTGTCCCTGACGGGACAAAAAGCGACATTCGCTTATCCCGTCAGGGATAGTATATCGGTAAAATTCGGGTTCTCCCTTTTGACCTTGTCCCGTCAGGGACAAAATATTTATTCCTCCCGCCACCACGCGATATAGTCACACAGCAGCGGGAACAACATATCCTTCCGAATAGCATGACAGCCGGACAACATGCCCGCCACAGCGGGGTACAAATATAACGGGAACCGGAGAATATCTAAATCCGGCACCGTTACGCGGCATATGATCAAGGAAACATTTTCTAAATCGTGTGCTTACGCAAACTTAAGGCTATAAACGCATAAATGTATGCGCTTTTTAGTCCCGCAACTTTTGCGGGTGAACCATAATCAAAATACATAAGATATAATTTTGATACTTTTTATATGCAAAATGTATCCTTTATACAAAAAAGAAGCTATTTTTGTAACAAAAAGATTAAATTTGATCCACATGGAAAAGATTGACGACCTCGACAGACATATCTTGGAGATCATTTCCCGAAACGCACGCATCCCTTTTAAAGATGTCGCCGCCGAATGCGGCGTTTCCCGAGCGGCAATCCATCAGCGCGTACAACGAATGATCGACCTGAACATCATTATCGGGTCAGGTTATTATGTCAATCCGAAATCGCTGGGCTACAAAACCTGTACCTATATCGGAGTCAAGCTGGAAAAAGGCTCCATGTACAAAGACGTGGTACCCGAATTCGAAAAAATTCCCGAAATCGTCGAATGCCATTTCACCACAGGCCCCTACTCCATGCTGGTTAAACTTTACGCCAAAGACAACGAACATTTGATGGATTTGCTCAACAATAAAATCCAAGAAATCAAAGGGGTCACCGAAACCGAAACCTTAATCTCCTTAGACCAGCGCTTCGTCAGAGAAATCCCTATCAGAAGCGCGAATACAAAATAAATCAAGAATTTAAATTCTCAAAAATGGAGTTTCGATTCAAAAGAATAGCGGTAAAAATAGGCAGCAATGTATTGACGCGAGCCGACGGAACATTGGATATCACCCGGATGTCGGCACTTGTCGATCAAATCGCCGAATTGCATCAGAATAACACGGAGATCATCCTGATATCTTCGGGAGCAGTGGCATCGGGCCGCAGCGAACTGAAACTCAAAAACAAGTTGGATCCGGTGTCCGCACGGCAGGTTTTTTCGGCCGTCGGACAGGCCAAGCTGATCAATCGTTACTACGAATTGTTCCGCGAACACAGCATTTTTTGCGGGCAGGTACTGACAACCAAAGAAAACTTCGGTTCGAGACGTCATTATCTGAACCAAAAAAACTGCATGTCGAGCATGTTGGAAAACAAGGTGATTCCGATAGTCAATGAAAACGACACCATTTCGGTCACCGAATTGATGTTTACCGACAACGACGAACTGTCGGGACTGATTGCCTCCATGATGAACATGGAAGCCTTGATTATTTTGAGCAATGTGGACGGGATTTATTCCGGTCCGCCATCCGATCCTTCCTCCGGAATCATCCGCGAAATAAAAAAAGCCCAACGGGAAAAAGATGAATTAACAGATTATATTCAGCCGAACAAATCCCAATTCGGGCGCGGAGGCATGACGACAAAATATAATATCGCCTGCAAAGTCGCCGATGAAGGAATAAGCGTAATCATCGCCAACGGTAAAAAAGACAATATATTGCCGTCTTTATTAAAGGAAAACAGCACGGAAGTTTGCACTTTATTTGTCCCGAATGAAAATCCCGCATCCAATGTCAAAAAATGGATCGCCCATTCCGACGGTTTTGCCAAAGGAGAACTGCACATCAACAACGGGGCCAAAGAAGCATTGACGGGCGACAAAGCGACAAGCCTCCTCCCCATCGGGATCACCCGGATAACCGGTGAATTTGAAAAAGACGATCTTGTGAAAATAATCGATGAAAAAGGCAGTCAAATCGGATTGGGAAAAGTAAAATACGACAGCCTCCAAGCCCGGGAACTGATCGGCAAACAGGGAAACAAACCCGTCGTCCATTACGATTATTTGTATATCGAATAAAAGATAAGTACCCGGCAGAATTTAATACCTACTATTTTAAACGCGAAGATACAAAGTCACAAAGAATTTAAACGTTGCGCCTTTGCGTTTAAAATATAAACTGTTTTTTACGACATCCTCAAAACGTAAAAGATTGTGACTATCTTTGCAAACCGGAAATTTTACGATCATGATCAATAAAATAAAACAGCTCTTAAGCGAGGTCGACAATCTGAAAGCGGCAAATGCCGAAGAATTGGAGGCTTTACGCATCAAATATTTGAGTAAAAAAGGAGAAATATCCCGGCTCTTCGATGATTTCAGGAATTTGGACGGCGACGAAAAACGTGAAATCGGGAAAATATTGAATGAGTTGAAAGATAAAACCCGGGCCAAAATCAACGAATTGAAAGATTCGTCGGAAAACACCGATTCGAAAGAATCCGGGCCGGATTTGACGCGCACGGCTTATCCGATCCCGTTCGGAACACGTCATCCGTTGTCTGTCGTTAAAAATGAAATTTGCGAAATATTCGCCCGCTTGGGATTCAGTATTGCCGAAGGGCCAGAAATCGAAGACGATTGGCATGTCTTTTCCTCGTTGAATTTTGCCGACGATCATCCGGCAAGAGACATGCAGGACACCTTCTTCATTCAACAAAATCCGGATGTTCTGCTCCGTACCCACACTTCCTCCGTACAAACGCGCGTCATGGAAAAAACACAACCGCCGATTCGGATCATTTGTCCGGGAAGAGTATACCGGAACGAAGCCATATCCTATCGGGCACATTGTTTTTTTCATCAAGTGGAAGCCTTATACATCGACAAAGATGTATCCTTCGCCGATTTAAAGCAAGCGTTATTGTTTTTTGCAAAAGAAATGTTCGGAACGGATACAAAAATCCGTCTCCGTCCGTCTTATTTCCCTTTTACCGAACCGTCTGCCGAAATGGACATCTCCTGCAACTTATGCGGAGGGAAAGGTTGTCCGTTCTGTAAACACACCGGTTGGGTCGAAATATTGGGATGCGGCATGGTCGATCCCAATGTGTTGGACAATTGCGGAATCGACAGCGAAATATATTCCGGATATGCGTTGGGGATGGGAATCGAGCGCATCACCAACTTGAAATATCAGATAAAAGATCTGCGTTTGTTCTCGGAAAACGACATTCGATTCTTACGGCAATTCGAATCAGCTTATTAAATTCTTGATGGTCATGTACACCGTTCGAAAAGCGGAAAAACAAGATTGCGGATTGATTCATGATTTAGCCGGGCAAGTCTGGGAACCGACTTACGGCAATATATTGTCGAAAGAACAAGTGGATTACATGTTCGACCGGATGTATTCCGTGCCCTCATTGGAAAATCAAATGGACAACGGACATACCTATTATATTTTATATCACGACGAAAAACCGGCCGGATATTTATCCATCGAAAGAGAACGTAAAGATCTTTTTCATCTGCAAAAAATATACATATTGCCCGATCAGCAAAGAAACGGAGGCGGTAAACTGCTGATCGAAAAAGCGGAACAACATGTGACGGAACACGCCGAAACTCCGGTATGTACCATTGAATTAAATGTAAACAGAAACAACAAGGCCGTCGGTTTTTACAAAAAAAGAGGTTTCGTGATCGACCGGGAAGGAGATTTCGACATCGGCAACGGATTTTATATGAACGACTACGTCATGAAGAAAACAGTCCGGATTAGGCGGGATTTCCGTTTTTAAAAATTTTTAGTGAAAAAACCTCAAAAAGTTTGTTTTAGCCGTATATTTTATGTACGTTTATTGCTGTTTTTAATCGTAACCAAATTATTTCTTAATTAATAAATAAATTCACCATGGCTAAGACTATAACATTCAACGAGCTTCGCAAAATCAAAGACCTTTTGCCGGACGGAAGTACACACAGAATAGCCGATGAACTCGGCGTTACAGTTGAAACGGTTCGAAATTACTTCGGCGGCGCCAATTACAAAGATGGAAAAAGTTGTGGAATCCATATCGAACCGGGTCCCGAGGGAGGTATTGTAATGTTGGACGACACATTGATTTTGGAAAAAGCCGAAAGCATCCTGAAAGAACACGGCATATTGCTTCCCGAAACGACGGCGGCAGGAGAAGCAGAGGAGTAATAACCCGTCAAAAATTGCCGGAAAAAGAAACCCGATAAAAATGAATGATTTATCGGGTTTTTATTTTTTCGGATCAGACACCAAAGGAGACAAGATTTTTACAACCCTTCGAATAATTCTTCCAGATCGATGATTAATCCTTTAAGCGCTTGAACGGGAATTTTTCCCACATACTGATACGTTACAGCCCGGTTATATTTTCCGCCGGGTTGCAGCAAAAAAACGGTAATCGCCCGGTCGGTCGGATAAACAATCCAATACTCGGGAACTCCCGCCGCTTCGTAAGCATCAAATTTTTCGGTCACATCATATCGGGCTGTGGAAGGCGATTGAATTTCAATCACCAAATCAGGCGCTCCGATACAGCCTTTTTCATCCAACTTGGATAAATCACAAACCAGACAAATATCCGGTTGAACTACCGTATAGATTTTATTGTTGTCGGTTTCGTCACGTTTATCGGGCAAACGCACATCAAACGGAGCATGAAAAAGTTGACATTTTCCTTTCCGTTTTTCAATAAAAGACGACAACCGGTACTCCAAACGGTAAGACAAACGCGCATGTCGGGTACTTGCGGCAGGCGACATTAATTTAACGATTCCGTTGATCAGTTCTCTTCGTTTATCGTCCCACCACGTCAAATAATCGGCATAGGTATAACGTTTGCTTTCATTCAAATTCAAAAAAGAACTGCCGGACACAACTGCCGCCGGTTCTTCAATGATCATGGATTCGTCGTCGTTTTCTTTTTCGGGGTAGGTGTAATTTTTCCGGCTTTTTTTCTTGGGCATATCAGCTTTCGATTTTTTAGTTTGATATTCTGCAAATGTAATAATTTTCCGGCTTTTTTTCAACTTTTCATCCTTGTTTTCAGATTATTTTTTTCATAATTCAGAATTTATGTATTGATAAGATCGGGGAAGGATTTATCGGCCGATAAAAAAAAGAACATCCGAGCGGATCTCGAATATCCTTCAGAAAATATGAAACAAAAAAGGTTATTTTTCCAGCATAAAACTCTGACTGCCAATCAGATTCCCGTCGGCAAAAATATCTGCCCGATAATTTCCGGGATACAAAAATTCTTCCACAGCCCAATAAACACATGCGGAACTATCTTCTCCGTCATATTCGATCACTTTTTTAATCGAATAATTTATTTCCTTGTTTTCAAATATAAAAACATTATTTCTGTTTTTCACCAGAATATCGTCATCGGGCTTCATGATCCGCACATAAAGTGTCTTTTCACCCGTCGGCGCCGTAACATTTTTAGCAATGGAAAAACAAATATTCAACTGTTGTATTTTATTGATTTTCTTTTCTTTCTTTCCCTTTTTGTTTACAGGTGTAACGGAAATATCCGTCGCATTCAGCTTTGACGCCAAATTGACACGTTCGGTAAGGTGTTCTTTTTCTTGCGATAAGCGGGAAACCGTTTGTGACGCCTGTTGATATTTTTGCGTCACCTCTTCGTTTTTCTTTTGCAATTGTTGATTCAGCGTATTCAACGAGTCGATTTGAGCAACATACGACTTCATCACGGTTCTGACGGTTTCCAATTCCTTTTTGAGTTCATTGATTCTTTTGGCATTGGTTGCCTTTACGGTACGCAGTTCTTCCAACAAACGCTGCACTTTTGCTTTTTCCGAATCGAGCAAATACAACAAAGAATCATTCTTAATATTGTCAGGCAACCGGTAATCGTCATATTGAGCGGCCAATTGAGAATATTCCGTCTCCAGTTCTTCCTTTTGCAAATCAAACTGTTCACTCATTTCCGAAAGCATTCTCTGCTGCCTGATAAAATAGTACGCCAGACCGCCGAACAATAACACAACAACAATAATAATCAGTACAATATAAAATTTCTTCATAATACAGGAAAAAAGACCAAATTAACAATATTTGCAAATTATTGACTCTGCCAAATCTGCCAGGAAATAAAGGCCTGCAACAACAACATTTCCAATCCGTTTTTAATCTCGGCCCCATGCTCTTTTCCCAGCCGCATGAATTTGGTCACATCCGGATTATATAATAAATCGTATAAAAAATGATCCGGAGTCAAACACTCGTACGGAATATCCGGTGCATCATCGACTTTCGGGTACATGCCTACAGGAGTTGTATTAATAATAACCGTATATTCCTTCATGATTTTTTCGTCCAAATCGGTATAAGCCAACTCCCCCTTTCCCGGTTTACGGGAAACGAATACACACTCCACACCCAATTTATTCAAGGCATAAACAACAGCTTTGGAAGCGCCTCCGGTTCCCAAGATCAACGCTTTCTTATGCTTATCGTTGATTTCAGGGCTTATCGAATCATAAAATCCGCCGTAGTCTGAATTATATCCCTTCAACTTCAATCCGTTTTTGGTCCGGATAAATTTAATGACATTCACGGCACCGATTTCTTTGACCGCTTCATCCAAATCATCCAGATATTTTATGACTTGTTCTTTATACGGAATCGTAACATTCAATCCTTTTAAATCAGGATTGGATGCAACCAACGCTTTAAACTCTCCGATATTCGGGATTTCAAAATTAATGTATTCGGCATCCAACTTTTCCGACTGAAATTTTTCATTAAAATACCCTTTTGAAAAAGAGTGTGTGAGCGGATAACCTATTAAACCGTATTTATCTGACATAGGCAATTATTTTATAAAACTTTTTTCTCATCTCTGTTTTTCGGCAAGATACATGGTGCATATTCCGAAAGTGAATTTTTTATACCGGACATTCCGGTATCCGTTTTCCGTCAAAATCCGGCACATTTTTTCCCCTTGAGGAAAAGCCGCGACAGACTGCGGCAAATACCGGTATGCGGCTTTACTTTTCGAAATGAATCGTCCGATGCAAGGAATTATCCGGTTAGAATACAAGGTATAACATTGTTTCATCGGAAAATATTCCGGTACGGAAAGCTCCAAAATCATTAATTTTCCGCCGGGTTTTAACACACGAAGAATTTCCGACAATCCCTGATTCAAATTTTCGAAATTCCGCACACCAAAGGCCGCCGTTGCCGCATCAAACCAATTATCCGGAAAAGTCAGCGCCGAACAATCCTGTTTTTGAAAGATAATTTTTTCCGACAACCCGATTTTCCTGACTTTCTCCCGTCCGATTGCCAACATTCTTCCGGAAATATCAATACCCGTAATCTCCGAAGGATTCAACAATTTGTACGTCTCTATGGCCAAATCGCCCGTACCCGTGGCGATATCTAATATTTTTTCCGGTGCAATATCTTTTAACGATAAAATTCCTTTTTTCCGCCAACCGTAATCAATTCCCCACGAAAGCGTATGATTGAGTGCATCGTAATGATCGGCGATTTCGTCAAACATCCTTTCAACCTGAACTGTTTTATTCTCGTCCGAATTGTACGGCAATATTTTTTCGGCGTTATTAACCATTCCATTAACCGTTCCGTTTTTGATTAACATTCATGACCGACCGTTCAAAAATGCAATAATATTTTTTTCGATTCGATTCAAAACATCCGAAGCATCCGCTTTTACGAATTTTTCGCCCGTAATGTTTTCGTATAACTCGATGTAACGATCGGAAACGCCGGTGCAGTACGCTTCGGTCATTTCGGGAACTTCTTGTCCTTCTCTTCCTTGAAATCCGTTATCCATCAGCCATTTGCGAACAAATTCTTTGGACAGTTGCCTTTGTTCCTCGTTTTTTTCAAATCGTTCCCGGTACCCTGCGGCATAGAAATATCGGGATGAATCGGGCGTGTGAATCTCATCGATCAAATAGATCTTTCCGTTGCGCTTCCCGAATTCGTATTTCGTATCAACAAGAATTAATCCTTTTTGAGCGGCCATCTCGGTTCCTCGTTGAAAAAGATCCAGGGTATGGCGTTCCAGCTGCTCATATTCTTCTCGACCGACCAATCCTTGCGCAATGATTTCTTCTTTGGAGATGTTTTCGTCGTGTCCTTTTTCGGCTTTGGTGGTGGGAGTAATAATCGGAGTCGGGAATTTTTGATTTTCTTTCATTCCTTCCGGCAACTCAACACCGCAAAGCGTTCTTGCTCCCGCCCGGTATTCCCTCCATGCGCTTCCGGTCAGGTAGCCGCGAATCACCATTTCGACTTTGTAGGGTTCGCATTTCAATCCTGCCGTAACCGTCGGATCGGGAGAAGCCGTTTTCCAATTCGGGACAATATCGGCGGTTGCATCCAAAAATTTTTTCGCAATTTGATTCAGTACCTGCCCTTTGTATGGAATTCCCTGCGGCAATACCACATCAAACGCCGAAATACGGTCGGTGGCAATCATAATCAACAAATCATTGTTTATCGTGTATACATCACGCACTTTCCCGTGATACACCGCGGTTTGTCCGGGAAAATTAAAATCGGTTTTTATTAACGTTGTGCTCATTGTTTCAGGGTTATTTATTTTACAAAATTAGTGTTTATATTTGAATTAAAAGCGTTTGAAAAAAGCAAAATCGGCAATCGACAATAATTCTTTATCTCCTTTACTGTCTCCGTAAGCGTACAGTTGATAATCGGTTCTTTCCGGGAATTTCGACAAAAATTCGGTTACTTTCCGGCTTCCGTAGCAATTCTCCGATTTAAATCGACCCGTCAACCGGTCATTAACGATTTCGATTTGTGTACCCAAAACGCAATCCACGGATTCGGTTTCTGCCCACGGAGAAATCCAATTTTCAACGGATGCGCTGACAATAACCACTTTATGCCCCGCTTCCCGGTGTTCGTGCATTTTAATTATTGCTTCGTTTTTCAAAATACCGGATATTCGCCGGGCATATTTTTTACATAAATCCTCAAATTTTTCCGCTTTCATATCCCGAAAAAAAAATGAGAACAATTTTTGTTTGGCAATGCCGTTGTTCACAAATCCCGCTTTGTACATAAGTAAAAGAAGAGATAACCGGCTCAATCCCGATATAACTTTTCTTTTTCCGAATGAAAATACAAGAAAATCGAACAAAGTATCTTTTCGTGTCAAAGTTCCGTCAAAATCAAAAGCTGCAATTACATTCATACCGGATAATATTTCAAAGCAAAATCAAAAATTTGAGACATTCGGCAGGCGTTATTAATCAGCAATGCAACAAACATCACGGTCATCACCACATCAAAAACAACCCTCTGCCTTCCGGTTTTAAGTCCGTGATACATCCACCCCAATAACATCGGAATGATGAAAACCCAGTGTCCGCCGTAAATGAACGATTCGAATAATCCGAAGTTCATGATAAACGTAAGGAAGAAATCGACAAAAAGACTCAGCAACAAAATAAAAATCAACCTGTTTTTCCGATTCATAATCACCGAACACGCGCATAACGACAATAAAATTCCTCCGAGGATATAATCAGAGAAATGCGAGCAGTAAGCAATGTTCAGTTGCGGATAATCGGATTTACCCATGGGGATGTTCGTGAAAGTTCCCCAATAAACAGGCGCGTTAAAAAAGTAAGAAAACAATGCATTCCCTTTTGAAGTATGAAATGCTTCATTATAAGTATCAGCGGAAATGAATTTATTGCTATAACCGCTCAAGGCGCCGATAACATCGACATTTACCACCTTAAACAGTCCGAAATAAACCACCAAGAAAAATATCCCGACCGCAAATGAACGCTTCAAAACCCGGGTTATTTTCAACCCCGAAAATAAATCCGGAATAAAACACTTTACGATATTGGTTACGGTAATTCCGGCGATTACATTCCCTAAAACGAATATGCGGAAAAAAGATATTTTTTTATTCTCCCGGATATTTCCGGAAAAAGTCATCATCATAAATGTCAGAAAGAACAGCGAAAAAGGATAAGATTCCGGTGTGAACGACAATGTTAAGTTTGTGGCAAAAAAACAAAAAAATACGGTCAATAACAGAGATCTTTTTATTCCGATTCGGACAATATCGGATAAATAACGATATACGTACATATTCGAACAGGCGACCATCAAGCCCGCCAACGAAAGAAAAACATAAAAACCCGCCCGGATTCCGAAAAACAAGGACAATAGCTTGCCGAACAAAGAAAACGGCCAAGTAATGAATGTAAGAAAAGGATGGCGGGGATCTCCGATTATGGGATGCCACGACTCAATCAACCCTTTTACATAAGAAGACGTATCAAAATTGAAGTATATATCCGACAATATATTTGTATTATAAATAAAAGAGGTATTGATCCCCAAACAAAATGCCAAAGGCAAATAAACGAAAAGCGAAACCGCCACTACCGTTTTTTCTACTTTGCCGTGAGGCAACATTTCGAAGAAAAGGGATTTCAGATCACTCAAAAAAAACAATATGTATTTCTTTAATTTTTCAAACATTTTTGTATAACATTAAAAAAATAAAACTTCCTGCCCACGCAAGAATCGTGATCTGAAGAAAGATGTCTTTCCATAAAATGGAAGTCGGATCCCCGCTTTTTTTCATCACAAAAGTAATTTGAAAATAACGCATAATACCGATGATTACGAAAAAGGAAGTCAGATAAACATGATTACCGTATCGTCCGATGACTTCGGGCGAAAGAGTATACATAATGTATGAAACAATCAACACTCCCGACATAAAAGACATGGATCCGTTTACAAATTCGAGATTATATCCCGCAATGTTTTTTCGGGATATTTTTCCAGTTTCCATAAAAACAACGACATCGTCCCGACGTTTGGCAACGGCTAAAAACAATGCCAACAAAAAAGTCATTAATATAATCCAGTGAGACAATTGAACTTCCGTAGCCAACCCTCCGATTATCATGCGAATCACAAAACCCAACGATATAATCACAATGTCAACAATCGCAACATGTTTCAATTTTATCGTATACAAGACATTCATGACAACATAAAATGCAATCAAGACCAAACAGAAAGGATTATAGGAGAAAAAGAACATCAATAATCCGGACAAAAAACAAAGTCCCATTAAAATCACGGCTTTTCCGTATGTGATCAATCCTGCCGGAATCGGCCGGTTCTTTTTTTGAGGATGCAACCGGTCTTCCTCTACATCAAATAAATCGTTGAATATATAAACAGAAGAAGCAATAAAAGAAAATCCGATAAATGCAATAAGTACATCCGGCAGGCGATGCCATTGCATACCGAAAAATAAAGGTAAAAAAACAAGGATATTTTTCACCCATTGATTTACTCTCAACAAGTTGAACAGGACGACTATTTTGTTTTTCATTTGTGCTGAATCAATTATTTTCGGATTTCTTTTCCTCGTATTTTCCGTATGCATCCACAATTTGCCGAACCAATTTATGCCGCACAATGTCCTTTTGGGTAAATTCTGTTTTGCTGATGCCGGGGACATTTTTTAATACATTCATGGCATGAATCAGTCCCGAAGTCTGCGCCGGAGGCAAATCAATTTGAGTAATATCTCCGGTTATGATCATTTTGGCATTCAATCCCATACGGGTCAAAAACATTTTGATCTGATGCATCGTGGTATTCTGGGCTTCATCGAGAATGATCACTGCATCGTTCAATGTACGGCCACGCATAAAAGCCAGCGGAGCAATCTGTATCACTTTATTTTCGAGGTGTTCTTTCAGTTTTGCAGCGGGAATCATATCTTCCAGTGCATCATAAAGCGGCTGCAAGTAAGGGTCTATTTTTTCTTTCATGTCGCCGGGAAGAAATCCGAGCTTCTCTCCCGCTTCCACCGCCGGACGACTGAGAATGATTTTTTTGACTTCTTTGTTTTTCAAAGCTCTGACGGCTAATGCTATTGCCGTATAAGTTTTTCCCGAACCTGCCGGACCGATGGCAAACAACAAATCATTTTCGTCAAATGCTTTTACCAGTTTTTGTTGATTTTCGGTACGGGCCAAAATCGATTTTCCCCCGACGCCGTGAATGATTAAATTATTTTGCTTGACTTCGGCCGGTTTCTTTCCTTTTACAAAATCCAGAATAACTTCTTCATTCAACAAATTATATTCGGAACAATAACGTTCCGCCCGGTGAATAATTTCTTCAAATTCGGGAATTTGACTTTCTTCGCCGATTACCTTAATCACATGACCTCTTGCCGCAATTCTAAGTTTCGGGAATAATGATTTAAACAGCAATATGTTACTGTTATTCAAACCATAAAAAACAACCGGATCGATGTTTTCGAGAATAATGTTTTTTTCAATCATTCAATAAATTCTGTTTTCAACCTGCAAATGTAATCAATTCAGCTTAAACCGTGTCTCGGCAAACCGATAATTTATACGTATGATTTGAATTGCATCCTAATTTATTTACCTTTGCAACCGATCATAAAAAATGTATGCAGCGATATTTTATCTACTTGGCCTACGACGGAACTCATTATTGCGGTTGGCAGATTCAACCTAACGGCCCGAGCATTCAAGCATGTCTGGAAGGGGCTTTGAGTATGCTGCTGAGAGAAAAAACGACAGTGACGGGAGCCGGACGGACAGACAGCGGCGTACATGCCAAATTAATGGTTGCTCACTTTGATTCGGAAAAAAACGATTTGGACTCGGATTTTTTTGCCGATAAATTCAATCGTTTGCTGCCGAAAGACATTGCGATATTCCGGCTGAAAAAAGTGCAACCGGACGCACATGCCCGGTTCGATGCCGCTTCGAGAACCTATACCTATTACATTACAAACAAAAAAGATCCGTTTAACAGAAATTACATTTGGCGCATTCACGATGCTCTTGGCATTGAAAAGATGAACAAAGCGGCCGAAGTTTTATTCGATTACAGTGATTTCACGAGCTTCAGCAAATTACACACCGATGTTAAAACCAACAATTGCAAAATCATGAAAGCCGAATGGCAACTGAAAGATGACATCTATACATTCACCATTCAAGCCGACCGTTTTTTGCGCAACATGGTACGCGCCATTGTCGGCACAATGATTGAAGCGGGAAAAGCAAAAATAACGATCGAAGAATTTCGAACCGTTATCGAACAAAAGAACCGTTGCAAAGCCGGAATATCCGTTCCGGCCTGCGGACTTTTTTTGACCGGCATCGATTATCCCGGAAAATGCTTCATGTAAGGTAAAAGATAAAAGGTAAAAAGTAAGAACATGCTGTAACCATCCCTTTTCTCCCCTTTTAACTCTTAATTCTTAACTCTTAACTTTTATATGTACAGTAAAATATTTTTAAAGCCGAAAAAAGAAGAATCGTTGAAACGTTTTCATCTGTGGGTATTTTCGGGAGCGGTAGATAGAATCGACCATCAGGTGGAAGAAGGAGACATTGCGGAAGTTTACGATGCAGCAGGAAATTATCTGGCAACAGGGCATTGTCAGATCGGGAGCATCGCCGTCAGAGTGTTGAGTTTTAACCGGGAAAAAATAGATCATGCTTTTTGGAAAAAGCGATTGACCGCAGCTTATAAATTACGGCAAAATTTGTCATTAATAAAAAAAGAAGAAAATAATACCTATCGTTTGGTACACGGTGAAGGCGATCTTCTTCCCGGATTGATCATCGATATTTACGGAAATACGGCCGTTATGCAGGCGCATTCGGTAGGCATGCACATCGCGGCGGAAGAAATTGCCGCAGCCTTATCGGAAATCATGAGCGATGAAATACAAAACATCTATTATAAATCGGAAACAACCCTTCCGTTTAAGGCCGAACCGGATGCCGAAAATTGTTACCTGAAGGGAAAATCGTCGGATAACATCGTCATCGAGAATGGCTTGAAATTCAAAATAGATTGGGAAAAAGGACAAAAAACGGGATTTTTCATCGACCAAAGAGAAAATCGCTCGCTTCTTGAAAGATATTCGGACGGGCGTTCCGTTTTAAACATGTTTTGTTATACCGGCGGATTTTCGGTATATGCCTTACGAGGAAACGCAAAATCGGTTCATTCGGTTGACAGTTCGGCAAAAGCAATTGATTTAACCGACAAAAACGTACAACTCAATTTTCCCGAAAACATTGCACATCAATCGTTTGTCGAAGATGCATTCAAATATCTGGATGCAATGGATAACACGTATGATCTGATCATTTTGGATCCGCCCGCATTCGCCAAGCACAAGGATTCGCTGCGCAATGCACTTAACGGATACCGAAAATTAAATGCAAAAGCTTTTGAAAAGATACAACCCGGAGGTATTTTGTTTACATTCTCCTGCTCGCAAGCCGTTGATAAGCAGCAGTTCCGGTTAGCCGTATTCACGGCGGCGACGCAATCGGGAAGAAACGTGCGCATCCTTCATCAACTGACCCAATCCGCCGATCATCCGATAAACATCTATCATCCGGAAGGAGAATATTTAAAAGGATTGGTTTTATATGTAGAATAGACAAAAGATAACTCATTGTCCATTAGACTATTAATAAAATCATCATTTTCGCAAAACATAAATAATGTTAAATCAAATACTTTTTTTGCCCAAAAAGTATGTTTTATAACATAAAACGCTTTACATTTGCACTGTGTTTTTCATGGTATTAGATTTAAGGTTAATTAAGATTGGTTGTCGGGATGACAACCTTTTCTTTTTTATGCCCCTCTCTTTTCCGTTTCCGCTGAACACCATCAATACGGTTTATTATTAAATTCTCCGAACAATTCTTCCAAGTCAATGACCAATCCTTCCAATGCTTTCACCGGTACTTTGCCTTCATATTCATAAACTGTTCCGCGATCATATTTTCCGTTTTTCTGTAAAATATACACTACAATCGTTTCTTCTATCGGATATACGAGCCAATATTCGGGAACGCCCGCTTTTTCGTAAACATCGTATTTTTCCGTGGCATCATACCGTGTCGTACCGGGCGACTGTACTTCAATGACCAAATCGGGAGCGCCGAGACAACCATTTTTATCCAATTTCGACAAATCGCAAATCAAACAAATATCGGGCTGAACAACCGTGTATATTTTATCATCAGCCGTTTCCCGCTTGTTATTCGGTAAACGAACATCAAACGGAGCATTAAATACAAGACATTCCCCTTTTCTCTTTTTTATGAAAGCAGTCAGTTTAAACACTAATTCAGACGAAATTCTGGCATGCCGGGTAGATGCAGCCGGCGCCATCAGGCGAATAAATCCGTTGATCAGTTCCCGGCTTTTGTCATCAAGCCAAGTGAGGTAATCGGCGTAAGTATAACGTTTGGTTTCATCCAGATTCAAAGGATAAATGCTGCCGTAAACAGCTGCCGGTTCCGATACTATGTCCGACTCGGGCAATTCTTGTTCCGGATACTTTCCGTTTTTCTCTTTCGGGGCTGTCATTTTTCTTCGTCGTTATGTTTTAGGAGTATAGTAAGACTTAAATTCAAATTGTCCGATACCTTTTTGCTTTGCACAAAGATACTAATTTACACACAAGTATATATACCGGCTGTTTTATAATTATTTTAGAAAATGCGGTGAATAGAAGGTAAATAGAAAAGGGTTCAACTTTGTTCTATCCATTTCACATTTTTGTTCCAATTTCGTAATATATTTAATGCGTAGAAAAAAATTTGCTTAAAAAAGGTTATATCTTGTCAGGTTTCATCTCTAAGTTGTATTTTTGTAAGGCAAACACACACAACATCAAATCAATAAAAACACAACCAAATTTTAATCGGTCAATAGTGGCAAAAAATCAAAAAACAAAGTCTATGAAAAAGAAATTTCTTTTAGGAATCCTTCTGCTGATGGCAATACCGCTTTTTGCGGAGGAGGAATGGCATTTAATTACCTTGAACGCTGATGGGGCAAAAACATCTTATGTTTTGTCGGATGTGCAGAAAATTGTTTTCGAAAATGATTTAATGACCGTAAACCTGAAATCCGGTTCTGATGCAACCGGTATCACACAGGTCAGTTTTCTTTTTTCGGATCAGACAGGAATCGAAAAATTAAAACCGGAATCATCAATTCATGTATTTCCCAATCCGGTAAAAACAAATCTTACCGTTGCCGGTGTGGATAAAAATGTAAAAATAAAGTTGTTTGACTTGAACGGAACGCTTTTGCAAAGTATTCCCGCACAAGATAAAATGACGAATATTGATGTGTCTTCCTTGCAACAAGGGGTGTATTTGTTGGAAGTGGGAAAACAAGTGATTAAATTCATCAAACAATAAAAAAATAAAAAAAATTAATATGAAAACAAAAAATATTTTATGCGCTTTTTTAACCGTTGCATTTGTTCTCGGATCATTCGCCGGCATCAATGCACAAAGCAAAATTTACGTCCACAAAAAGAATAAAACGGCAGATGAATACAACATTGCCGATTTGGACAGCATCAGCTTCACTCCTCCTGCCGGCGCGGATTATTCAAAACTCAAACTCAATGAAGTGAGCGGAGTGGGCGATGACCCGGATAAATTTTACGAATTGATCAATATCGGTACGGCAGACATCAATTTGGCAGGTTGCAAAATTTATTATCAGGCAAACAGTTCAACCGGAGGAGATATTCCCGATATTAATTTGACGGATGCAAATCTTACGTGGACAGGAAGTACAACACAATCGGCAGCCGGCGGCCGGTTGTTTTCTCTTATCGGCCGCAATGCTTCGGGTTCATTTACGAGAGGCTTAACGGCTCAACGAATATTGGTGATCACGCTCACCGACCCTGACGGCAATATCATAGACCAATGTATCAGAGCGGAAGATGCCGGTACGTATGCCATTACGGATAAATCATTCTCGCGCATTCCCGACGGAACGGGACCGTTCTATTTCACAACGCCTACGCCCGACGCATTGAACGGAACATCTGCAACCGGCTTAATACAGGTGCCGACAACCCAAGGCATACCGGAGCCGGCACCGGAAACATTGGTGATTAATGAAGTGGACGGCAACGGCAAGTTTGTGGAAATCTACAACAGTGGAACGGAAGCAATATCGCTGGAAGGATATTCCCTGGTTAAAAATGAAGCGTCAACTTGGTGGACCGGTAAAGCAACCACGACCATTGCCGCAGGCGGATACTACACGATTGCACAATCAGGCGGAGCAAACGGCGCTGACGAATATAACGGAGCAAGCGGAATTTCACCGAAACAGAATGTAAAATTTGAACTTAAAAGTCCGGACGGAAAAACAGTTGTAGATTATTTTGCACGCACGAACGGCGGAAACTGGGGTAACAGCGTTACACCCGATTACGGTGCCGGAACGCCATACTCTTTCTCCCGTTGTCCTGACGGGACAGGCGATTTCCAATTAGCCGTTCCTTCATGCAATGCAGCAAATAACGCCTCTGCGGGAGATATTGTTACCAATCCGTAATTTAGTAAACAAGCAGACGAGTAAACGAAGTAGACGAGTTTCGGATGTCACAAAGCCGACCTTGTCTGCTTTGTTTACTCATTTATTTCAAACCATCCTTATCTGAATTTATTGAATTTCAAGTAGGAGAAAATAAAAAAACGTGTAGCCTAAGTATATGGCAAAATTTAATTTAAGTTATTTTAAACGCAAAGTTGCAAAGACGGAAAGACGCAACGTTTAAATTCTCTGTGACTTTGTGTCTTTGCGTCTTTGCGTTTAAAATATAAATTGTTTTTTGTGACATGCTTATTTTGTCATTCTTTCAGTAGCTTTCGCTATTTTTTCTTTTATATCGCGAAAAAATGCGACGGTGTAAAAGGCCTTTTTCCTTTTTTACTGTTGCATTCATATCTTTAAAAAAATAAAATTCAATCATTAAAGCTGACCGACAATCCCATTCTGACATGGAACGGATTTAACGGATAATGAGGCAATGAAAAATAATTTTTTTGTGCAACATTGTAAGCCATGATGAAAAAACGAGTCTTTTTCAGATACATATTTGCGTATATATTCACCAGCGGATAATTCCCGACTGTTATCTTATCGTCGCCTTGTAAATAGAACTGAGTGGTTGCGGGTTGATAATTCGGAGCGTAATATCCGGTAAAATACCGGACGTCCGCACCGATTTGCATATTCATGACCTTCACAAATTTAAACCATAAATACAGGTTGCTGTAAACACTAAATTCGGGCAAAGGCAATATATCTTTGTTACTGCTTGTTTGATAAACCAATTCATTCTCCCAATTGAGAATGCCGAAACGGAAATTCTGATTCAGTCGTGCCGAAAAAATCTGAACATTGCTGCTTGTTTGCACAGGCAATGCTCTTTCATCGAAATAAATATAGTTCTGCATATTTTCCACTCCCACATCCAAACTAAACCCTCGGGTCGGTATGGAAAAAACTCCGCCCAATCGTACCCTCCGTTGATTGCTGAAATCATTGTTCCACCAGTAAAAATCGGAATGATACGCATTCAAATAATACGAAGGAACCAGATTCTTAAGAAATCCGTATGCCTTCAGACTCACGGTATCTTTCCGGAGCCGAAATTGAGTCAGGATATTTCCCGAGATTTTAAATCCTCCCATTTCATCTCCCAATATACCCAATTCCCCCCGAAAATCGTAAGTCAGCAGCGAACCGTGCGTCTTGGTCAATTCGGCGCCGACTGTCGTGGTATTTTCGGTATGCCGTATATCACTTGTCGGCATAAAAAAATACGACATCGTACTTCCGGTGGTAATACCGTTCATCAACCGGAAACTCCGTATTTCGTTCTCGATAAAAACACTCAATCCCGCTTTGGCATATTTGTTGAACCCTTCCAAAAGCGCTATGCCGAACGTATTTCTCAACGACCGGTAATACGTGGAATCCGCAGCATACGAACTATTGGTGATCGGATCGGGATAATAACCGGAAGGAATGGATTTTGCGGTGAAATGTCTGGAATCATACGTATACTTGGCGGTATAAATGAAACTCGTCACGGGTACAAACTCTTCGGTTTTTGCCGTCGGATTAAACACCTCCCCGACACTATCGGTTTCATTTTGATATATCTTCCCCTTCACTTGAAGATTCGAAGTCAATTCATCAATTTTATTGACAGGTACAAAAGCCGAATCGGGTATTTCCGAAATTTTCCGGTAATAACCGACATTATACCGTTGCGTCAAATAAAACTGACGGTTTTTCAACCGGACACCTTCATCGGTAAACCAAACGGGAACATCCCTCGAACCGGTCGGGCGTTTCGAGCCGGTAACCGCTTCCGGATTCGTGATATACCGGTCGTCTTTTATTCCGCCGTTTTCATAATGATTGATGTTGTCGATGCCCCAAAAGGTATGCATCACATATTTGTCCGAAAGATAATTGCTGAAAAACACCAAGTCGAATTGCTTGGCCGCCTGCCCCTGATAAAACCCTTTAGCATAAATATAATCGAAGTTCAGGCCTACATTCCATTTCTTATCGACGTTGGCGGTAAACATTCCGTCAAACCGTTCCTCCTTGTTGGTCGATCCTCCGGCAACACGATACGATAAATTGGAGTACGGAATTTTCGTATTGGTAAAATTGAAATTACCGGGAGATTTAATAAAATTCCGGTAAGCATCGATGAAAATAAACTGATCCTGTTCGGGCCTGTCGAAAAAAATACCGGACTGTCCCGGCAACATCAAATTTCCCGTATACTGATATACCGTACTGAACCCATCGGTAATATTCCGGTTTTGATAATTCCGGACAATCGTATCAAAAGGAGTCGGAGTAATATTCCCCAACCGCTCGGAAATTTTCCAGGAAACAATGGGAATCGGATCATTTTCGGTCTGGGCAAAAACATCCAAACCGAAAAAACAGTAACAAAAAATCAATAAAAAAATACTTTTCTTCATTCCGGAGTATCTTCGGTAAACGGAGCACAATACACGGCAAACGACAATCGGTGCACCATGTGCCGATTATTTGCAAAGATACAACCTATTCATTTTGAACAAAGAAAAAAAATATTTTTTTTCACCGCTGACCGACTAAAATTTGCGACGGTAAAAAAGGGCAATCTTCTCCTATTGTCCCGGAAGAACAAAATATGCGATCTTTAACATATTGATTTACATGTAAAAGTTTGTATTTTTGTAAAACGATTTCAGACATGGATATGTTAATGCACTAAAAATCAATAAAAAATGGAAATAACCCGCAGTATGGCCTCATTCGACCGGGCAATGAAGCGTCTGCTCCGCAACAAGGCAAATTTCGAGGTATTGGAAGGCTTTTTGAGTGAACTGCTCAGCCGCAAAATCGTTATACAACACATCATTGAATTTGAATAAAAAAACAGTTATGGCACGTTATCTTGATCCGAAGTATGATTTAACCTTCAAGCGTGTTTTCGGCGAACACAAACATCTTTGCATGAGCCTGCTCAACAACATGCTGCCGCTTGAAAAACCTATTGTGAGCATCGAGTATCAAACGGGCGAACTGATACCTGAATTGGAGATATTGCGTCATTCCATCGTGGACGTGCGCTGTACGGATGCCGACGGACGGCAGTTTCTCGTGGAGATGCAAATGTACTGGACGGAAAGCTTTAAGAGCCGCGTACTGTTCAACGCTTCCAAAGCCTACGTGAAACAGTTGGACAAAACCGAGGAAATCAGACTGCTCCGCCCCGTTTATGCCCTGAGTTTCGTAAACGAAA
>WRGA01000075.1 GCA_009787405.1 Candidatus Azobacteroides sp. | reverse complement strand
CGACGCGCATGGCCGAAAAAATCGAGGCAAAACCGATTAACGACTACAAACATAACGAGGTTATTGCGGAAATCATCAAAGAGCGTTTGCAGGAGTTTTCACAAAAACAACTGGGGCTGTAACTGCCCCGGTTTAATTTAAAGCTGAATCGTTATGGAAGAAGATTATACAACAATAAAATTTTATACACCTGTGAAATTATTCACGGAAGAATTAATCGATGCACTCAAAGAAAACGGCTACATTGTGATTAAAGACGGCAGGTTTAAGAGATTCGGAGCCTATGAAAAGAAGGAATTTTTACGGAAATTATTCGGCATAAACAGGAATATTTCAGCTGAAGAATTACTGGAAATTATACAGCTGTTAATCATTTAATGACTATACAAACTTAATAATCGAACCGATATGACAAGAGAGTAACACTTATTAATCAAACTCATCGAAGAATGTCCGGAAGTCGTAAAAAATGTAAGCAAGGCAAACGGTCGGAAGAATCGGAAGAAAAGTATAACTCACTGAAAATTAACAATTATGAATAATAACAAAATTTTTATTTTACGGACAAAGAAAAGTAAAACAGAACCGGAAACAACCTACTGTATTGCTGTTTTCAAATTAGGTACTCCGTATATGGAGTTTATCCTCGGGGAAACGGACAATGACCGCGAATACAGACAAGGAGATCAAGTGTTTTATGTCTATGATGCAGAATACACATACGATCTTAATTATGCCGTTGAATGGCTGTCAAAAATAAAATAGTATGAAATGACATTATCGGATGAAAAAGAAAATGTACAACCTGCTATACCGCATCCGGAAAACGAACAAGGATGTGAGGATCGACACACGGAAACGCCTCGTATTTTTCGATTATAAAAACGGCGATACAATGAATGAACAAAAAATCAAACGTTTGCGGGATGAATTTAATTTTGAATTACAATCTGAAATCCGCAATTGAAAACAAATGATTATGATGCAAAAAACTTGGCAGGCAATCTGCGAGATAATCAATACAGCAGATGCAAAGTTGGAAGAATTTATGTTATCGGCGGGATTGTCCACCCTGCAGATAAATAAATTGAACAAATTTATAAAAGAGTGGAACAATCTTAAAAAATCGGCCGATTCATTCGACCAATTTTTAACACCTGTATCTCCGATAGAAGTTGAATATCCGTTTGAACAGGATGATTTCAAATACACATGGAAGATATGGAAAGAATATCTTCGGGAGCAACACGGCATATACATCCGTTCCCGCGCCGAACAACAATCCCTGCTTTATTTGAATGAAATATCCGAAGGAAATGCAGATAAAGCCGTGTGTTATCTCAGATATGCCATGGCATTCACGTATAGATTCTTTTTTAAAGTAGAGAAAAAAGATACTGTAAATCCGCCAAACAACAACAACAATGACAGCGATTTCTAAAATATCCGAAGCAATAAAAATGAATCTACCTGTAAATCCGGTAGAACAGGCACATCGGGATAAAATGGAACAGCAAAAAACAAAATTGCTTGCATACAAAAGTCTGGTAGAAATGACATTCGATCAATTCACATCCCTTATATACATGAGGGCTTGTGAGATAATGCTGGAAAGAGGAATTGACAAGCCTTTTGTTTTCGATAAAAACAACACTCCGGTAGTTCAACAACTTTATCTGTATTTTACCAACAATCCGAAATGCATTTACAACTTGAATGCCGGCATCATAATGGGAGGAAAAGTCGGATGCGGAAAATCTTTACTCATGTTGTCGTTTATTGATCTGATGAATAAATATTCGAGATATAAGACGAAAATTATTCATGCGAAGGAACTGATGAATTTGATTAAAAGTGAAGGAATAACCGGCCTGTCTTCCCGACCGTTATTTATTGATGAATTAGGACGTGAAGAAAGTACGGTGAAAGATTTCGGTTCTATTGTAAAACCGGTTACAGACTTGTTTTCAATACGGTATGAAAAAGGCGGACGGACTTACGCCACAACAAACTTCAAGTACGATACATTAGAGACATATTACGGAGAATTTATAATCAGCCGTATGCAGGAAATGATGAATTATGTGGTATTGCCAGGAGAATCCCGTCGGGTTAATAATGGCATAAGATGAGCAAAAGATTTAAAGAAACAACCATTCCCAAATCAGCATCAAACCGGGTGCAATTAGTAAAGGAATTTTTAGATCGGCATTATGAAATCAAGATTAATACATTCGATCGGACAAAGATTTTTATCAAATCCAAAACAAAAGAGTATTCCGAGGAAATCAGTATAGAGGATATATCCCTTCACATGCTTGAGGATGGAATTGCCGGATGTGATTCCATCCTCAAAAAAATTATAACATCTCCCAATCAAGTTATTCCGTTTAATCCGATAGAAGATTATTTCAATGCCCGGAAAGGAACTTACAGAGGAGAATCTCAAATCGACAAACTTACAGGGTATTTAAAGGCAAAGGATTACGGGGATAAACCCGACGGATATTATCAGGAACGATTAAAATACACTTTAAAGAAATGGCTTGTGGCTGCCGTTGCATGTGCTACGGGGAAAAAAGAAAATGACGTAATGTTTGTGGTAGTAAACAATGAAGAAGGAATCGGTAAGTCTACCTTACTTGAATTCTTTATTCCACAGGAACTGAGAGGGTATTATACAAAATCGGTGAAGGATATGAATTATGCCGATATGTTTACATCCAATCTGCTTATAAATTTCGATGAAATGACGGGGCTTACAAAATCAACCTCTGAAGTATTCAAAAATATATTGTCATCAAAAAACATCAATGTGAGCAAACGGTTCACAACCACAAAAAAAAGATACGCATCCGCTTGCGGGACATCAAATAAAGATGCCGAGCATGGAGGCTTTCTTTCTCCCGATATGGGTATGCGGCGTTTTGCCGTCAATCACATAGATTCAATCAATTGGGAGTATTCAAAGTCGGTAGATACGGATCAGTTATGGTCTGAAGCGGTAATGCTCATGGACAACCAATTCGATTATGTATGGAATCCCGATGATTTCAAGGAGTTTGCCGAATATAATTCCCGATTCATTATTCAGACATCTTCCTATAAACTCATTAAAGAATATTACCGCTTACCTGAAGCCGGAGAAGATGAAGAAACGGTATTTAAAATGCCCATGGAAATTCTCCGGGATCTTCGTCAGGCCCGAAAAATAAACAGTTCGATGACAACCGTTTCAGATGTCAATATCGGAATTGCTTTAAAACAACTGGGATATACCCGTTTCGGAAAAAAGAATAACGGTACAACCCGTTACGGATACAATGTAATCCCCTTATTTTAAGCTACATACATAATAATTTATTATGTTATATTACAATATTATCATTGTAATATATAAAAACAATACGTCAAAATAAAAATATAAAATTCGGTTACAACCTTACAACATTTGTAAAAAATAGTTATAATAATTTGATATATAAATAGTTAAAGGTTGTAATCATTGAATAAAATTTCACTTACAACCTGCTTACAACCTGTTACAACCTCAAAAAGCTTACAACCTGTTTTTAGGATATAACTATTTAATTATTAGATAGATGCATTGAGGTTGAAGGTTGTAAGCAAGTATGACAATTTTTTTTGAATTATACTAAAAAACGATATTATTGACCTTCCTGTTTTCGGAAAATAGAATAAAATTTGTGTATGGAAAACAATATGACAGTTGATGTACGTATTCATTCTACAATAAAAGAGTTTATTATGAGTACAAATCCGAATGAGCCGAAAGATTTGCTTGTTCCTAAAAGATATGATTGGCTTTGGCTCTTAATAAAGCAAAATCTTACAACTGTTCCCGGTAACTATACTCCTCTTTCAGAAGAGGACAGGAAAGATTATATTCGAATATCGCTGCTTGATGCGTCAGGGAGTAAGGTATATGTCCGTAACCGGTCAAAATTTAAAAATTTGCTGAATCCTCATAAAGTATATATAAATACGATGTTTCGATCTTATCTTACCGATTCGGGACAAAATGAAATAGCCAATCATCTGAGGCGTATTTTTAAAGAGAAGCTTCATACTTTTGTACAAGGAGCTGTATATGCCAATCCGAAATTGGAACAAAAGGAAGCAATTATCATGTTTTGTGAAATATACAAAATAGAATTCAATGAAATCTCTTACGATATGCTTCGAAAATCATGGGATCGAAGCAATGCAAAAAAAATAATTCGGAATTCCAAATTTTCTTTTTGTCCGATTTTACTGTAAAAACAGTCGTGATGATGTCCCATAAAAAAAGTGTTTTTTTGACAAAAAAGTAGTCGTGATGATGTCCCATAAAAAACTAAGAAAAAATGACAAAAATAATTTGTAAAAAAATAGAATATGTGTTTTTACACGGAGTAAAATTTATGTATGAAAATACGGTGACATTAAAACAAGGTTATGCTTTTGCAACCATCCTTACCCAGAATAAACCGGTTTATAAATGCGAATTAAGTAAAACCGATGCAGGAGAACTTATGGAAGAAATCATCGAATTTGAAACAAAGTACAACGAAAAGGAGGGGTTAATGCTCTATTCATATTTAAGTGTAATAATCCGGTACCATACCGATAAAGGTATTTATATTTTGGGAAATACGGAATATCCCGCTAAAATTACTTACTCACACGACAGGGTGAAGATAAACTATTCCGTCACCTCAAAGTCTGTTCCGGGATACTCAAATTTTTGATTTTTAGCCCGGTGTTACATTCGGGCTTTTCTTTTAGTCCTTTACAAACTTTCAACATCATTGTAATATTGTGCTAAAATATATAATGATGCATGAAGCGTTACTTCTCCAAGAACTAAGAAGTTCCCGATTGATGATTCATTCAAGCGGGTATGAAACATTGTCATTAATCGCGAATTCAATTATATCCGGAACTTACAAAGTCGATAGAAAAGATAATCTTATTTCTTCTCATTTCGGAGATATCTATTTTGAAGAAGATGAAAACGGCAATCCCGTCAATCCTTTTGATAATTGGAAGTCGGGATCGATTGCGGTTATCCCTTTGACAGGGATTATGTTTAAATACGGATACTGGTGGAAATACGGTGTTGATGACATTGCCGACATTATTCGCATGGCTTATCAATCAGAAAAAATTTCATCCGTTTTGATAAAAGCAGATACTCCCGGAGGTGCCGCAGATTCTTTGTATGTGATCGAAGATATTCTCAAAAACAAATTGAAACCTACCTATATGTTGACAGACGGTATGTTATGCTCCTGCGGGTACATTGCAGGCAGTTTTTGTGATAAGATTTACGCTCTCAATAAAATGTGCAAAGTCGGAAGTATCGGCGTATTTGCCCGTCTGGTATTTTATAAAAATGACGAGAAATCAGGATATCAAATAAAAGATGTGTATCCGGATGCATCTTCTTTTAAAAATCTGCCGGAACGTGAAGCTGCTGAGGATAATGATCAATTGCTGAAAGATGAACTGCAAAAGTTAGCTTTACATTTTCAGGATATTGTCAAAGAGAATCGTCCGAAACTCGATGTCGGGATAGAAGGAATTATATCGGGAAAGGTATTTTATGCTTATGAAGGAGCCGAATATGGCCTGATCGACGGCATTAAAAGTTACCGGGAGGTTATAGCCGAATTGACAACAATTACAGAAACAAGGAAAAAAATTATATCATTCATTTAAAATTTTAATTACAATGAACAAACGAGCAAAAGAACGTTCAAAAGGCATTTTGGGTTTTTTGGGATTTAATACCAAAGAAAAAGCCGATAAAATGACAAATCAGGATTGGGAGAAATTCAATAATTCCTATAAAGAAAAATACGGAATTTCATTTACGGAAGATTTGGAGAAACCCGATGAGAATGAACCGCCGACAACAGAGGGCAATCAAACGGAAGTTACAACCGGGGATGTCATCAGTTCCGAAATGCAACAACAAATACTTGCAGTCCTGACAGAAGCTGCTGAAGCTTCAGGAACAAATGCTCCCGAAAATCCGCCGGCTACCGTAGGAGCAGTAATGCAATCCTTCATTACTGCCATGAATGACGCTGTACAAACTATTCGCACGTTGTCGGCGAACGCCGAATCAAACGTTCCTGCAGCTGTTGTTTCGGGAGCTTCCCAAAACGGGCGGGATTTTGCGGTTATTCTGGGGCATGTTCCTCATACTGCAACACATTTGTTCGGAATCGAAGATAAATTTTTCTCCCGGGAGAACTGGTGGAATTCGATCACCGCAACACGTGTTGTAAGCAACACCGATTATACAACCGATGAAATATCGGCATTCCGGGAAGCATTCAATTTTTACGGAAAGACGATGAAGAATCGTGTGAACGCATTGGTCGAAAACGGACAGATTGCTTTGCTGGACTACAAAAAAATGATTGCCGGCGAATCTTCGATCGACTATTCCGAGCTGGAAAAAGAATTCGGGAAAAGATACATGGTTCGTCGTCAGGACATGATTATCGCTTATTTGCGTACTCTCGAATCAGTAAACGATATCTTCCCTGTCCGTTCAAACGTTCAAGACAAAGAAACTGTCGTAAATGCATTTTTCAGCGAATTTTCTCAGGCATTCCAGCCCGGACGTGTATTTAAAGGAGGCGTGAAATTCACTCCTGAAATCTACCATGTGGATGACGTGATGTTTAAACATCTTTTTGACAATCTTAAAGATTTGGAACGTCAATATATCGGATATTTGAACAAAGAGGGTTCAAATCCGATGAAATGGACATTTATCGAGTGGCTGTTGGCTAATATTTATACCGTGTTATTCAATGAACAACAGCGCAGACGTGTGATCGGCGTTCGGTGTCCTGTTCAGGAAGGGGTGGACAATCCGGCCGTTCTGGCGGCAGACGGCATAATCCGTTCAATTTGGAGAGTGATCGAGCAACGGAAAATATTGCCGTTTATGGATTTGAAAGTCTATGACGAAACGACAATGCTTGAATATGCCGAAGAAATGTGGCAGATGATTATGGCAATTCTTCCGAATATGGCAGGCATGCGCATGTATGCCAATAAAAAACACCGGCCTTGGTTTCTGAAAAATTTCCGTGAAAAATACTCAAAAGACGGTGATTTTACGGGAGTAAAAGACAGTATTATGGATTTGTCTCCGGAAAGTATCATTTGGGTACCCAATATGGATATGAACGATTATCTTATGTGGGTTACCGTTCCCGGAAATGCCGAAAATTACGAACTTACTCCGGGTGAAATGTATGCTGTATATTTTCAACAGGATTTGGAATCCCTTATTTCCGCAAGTTGGTGGAAAGAAGGTGCAGGATTGCAAATGGCAGGATTGCAATGCGAAACGATCGCGGAACTGGAGAAAACCGGAAGGAGATTTCAATATATCTTCACCAATTATCCCGTTACTAAGCTGCAAGCCGATGAGACCAAATTGAACGGGCTTGACAATACTGTATTTGAAACAGGCGAAAATGCTTCTGCCGTTGCGATAACCGATATTGAGAATGCTTCCGTTGAACGTGTGTACAAGATTATTTGCGGTTCTTTGACAAATAAAACAACAATTAAGAAGTCCGGAAAATTTGAAAATATAAAATCAACATGGGAACCCGCATCTGTCGGAGATTATATTACAGTTTATGCCGAATTGAAAAAAGAAAATCAGACAATTGCCGGAAAACAGGTACAGGTTACGGTTCCCACCGGAAATTTTCTTGAGCTTGACCGCCGGGTAACCGCATAATAATCGTAAGGATGTTAAAGAACATCCTTACGTTTTTTCATTATTATAACTTTAAAAATTAATTATTTATGATATTCGATTTGCCAAAAAACCCGAAAGAGTCAAAGTCAGGAGCTTTAAAGTACAGATTATTCCTTGCTCCTATGACAAGTGTTGATATTGACAATTTTCCGAAAGCGGTTAATGCAACTATCAGCAAAAATGTTTTATTGCCGGGACATGCGTATCATTATCTTGATATTCGTGCAACATCAGTAAAGCCCAATGCACAAGCCGGAGAATCTCCCGCAAACGGGAAACTGGTACTTACTCCCGTTATTGAAGGTATTTCAAAGAAATCTCTTCAATGGATTTATGACATGGCCGGTGAAGAAGTGATCGTCATTTGGGAACGTTGTGCCGACGGACAAACATTTATTGGAGGTTCTCCGTGTTCAAACGGACTCAAAGTGAAATATACATCAATAGGCGATCAGGAAGGCGGTTTTGCAGGGATTGCCCTTTCTTTTGAAGGTGATGAATGCCCTGAACCGTTTTGGTTCTATGACGCCCCCATCCCGCGGGACGATGTTTACAATAATGAACCGGTCGGTGAACTTTAATAATTGTTTTTAATCTTAAATTAAATAATCAAAAGGCACGGTAATCGCTGTGCCTTTAAAGTCAAACGATATGAAATTTTCAGAAAAAAATGATTTTGTCGTTAAACATAAAAATTCGGATTTTTTTTGCAGGGATTTGGAACTTTACAAAAAGTATTATCCGAATTCCGAGTTAAACAGGGAACTTGCACGAGCAAACAGCCATACAAGCACACGTTTGGACGGGCAAATATTATTCGAATTGCTTGATAAGGTTTCACCCGGAGAAATCCTTGAAAACAGAACCCGGAATGAAAATGTTGAATTAAAACCGGTTGCTGTCGAGACGGTTGAGCATGTAAAAGAATTATTCCGAAATGCGGAATTTGATCCGGATAAATTTACGGAAGAATATCTGCAAAAATTCATCGGTAAAACGCTTGATGATGTCAAAGGAATAATTGATTTGTTGCCTGAAAATACCGATGAAGATGAGACGCCTTCGGAATCAACGGGAAATGAATTGCCCGGGGAAGTTGTTTCATCCGAAGAAGAGAACATAACTTCGGAAGTTCAAAAAAAAACAAAAGACAAAAAATAGAAGAATTTCCGGAAATAGATTGGCAAAACAATTCCAATCCCGATATACAACTGTGCATTCTCCTGTATGACGAACGTGTAAATACTTATCAGCGCATGCGGGAGATTGATGTTTTATTGGATGACAATTCCGGACTTGCTTTGGAAATGGTTGAGCTTGATAACCGGAACAGACAGGCTCATTCTGAATTGCAGGCTTACAACAATCATAAAGTATTTGTATATAAGCATCCGCTTGTCATACAGAGAAAACAATACGACGATACGCTCTCCGAATTATATGAAATGAAACGAAACAACCCGGGAGCATTAATAAATGAAGTTGCAAACGTGGCACAAAACATCCGCCGTATTCAAAGCAACATAAATAAAAAGAAATATAAATCCGACGAAGAAAAACAATCCTGGGAACAGAATCTTTCCCGGGCCGAAATAAGAAAAAAAGTATTGGAAGAAGTTATCAGTAAATGATTTTAAAAGGCTCTCATTTTTGAGGGCTTTTTTTGGCTTAAAACCTGTGATTATTTTGAAAAAAACAACGGATTGAATTAAAAAACGTATGGATTTGCATATTTTGATATTTTAAAAATAACTAATTCGCTGATAATCAATGAAAATTCCAAAAAAAATGATATTTGATTTTGCGCGTGTGCGAATCATTTCCGTGCCGCTGGGTATAGGCTTTGTAATGCAAAGAGAGGCAAAAAGGGGTAATATGACGTAGCCCCGTATTTATCGCGCATACACAACTTGACTCATCCAAACTGTCCACTGGTTGAAAAAACACAGATTTTTCCTAAAACCACACCGATTTTTTTCGTCCTTTCCAGCAGCCGAATGGTGATATACATTTGCTTACTAAAAGATGTTGCCATGAAACTTGTATGGACTACCGAAAAAAGAAAGGTAAACGAACTTATCCCGTTGGATTACAATCCGAGAATCCGCAATGAGAAAAAACAAAAGAGGCTATCAGGCAGCCTGGCCAAGTTCAATCTTGTAGAGATACCCGTAATAAACAGGGATAACCGTATCATTGCCGGACAAAGACGCTGGGAAGCTTTTTACGAATCCGGACGTGAACATGAAGAAATAGATGTACGTGTCCCCAATCGTATGCTTACCGAAGATGAAATAAAAGAGTATAATCTTCTGTCCAATACGCATGCCGGAGAGTGGTCACTCCCGATGCTGGAAGCTCACTTCTCCGGTATTTATGAAGAAATAGTAGAGTTACCGGCTGTTACAACAACACTGCCCTCATCAGATACGTTCGACAAAAAAAAGATAGAACAAAAAGAAATTATAGAAGACGAGTTTGATGAAGAGCCTCCCAAAGAGCCGGTTACCGCTCCCGGAGATTTGTATGAGTTGAACAATCATCGTTTGTACTGCGGAGACAGTACAGACAGACATGCCGCAGCTAAGCTTATGGCAGGAAAACTGGCGCAAATGATATTTACCGATCCGCCCTATAATGTAAAGATTAAGGATATTGTGGGGCTCGGTAAAATAAAACACGATGAATTTAAGATGGCATCGGGAGAAATGAACGTAAATCGCTTTACCCGTTTTCTTGAAGATTGTTTTTTGAACCTGATTAAGTTTTCCGAGAACGGTTCGATTCATTACATCTGCATGGATTGGAAACATGTCAATGAGCTTACCACAGCAGGAAAGGTATATACCAAACCGATGAACCTTATCATATGGAAAAAAAACAATGGAGGCATGGGAACATTCTATCGTTCCCAACACGAACTCATATTCATTTATAAAAACGGGAAAAAGAAGCACATAAATAACTTCGGACTCGGAGAATCGGGAAGATATCGAACCAATGTTTGGGAATATACCGGCGTTAATTCGTTCGGTTGCGAACGGGAAAATTTAGAAGATCATCCGACGGTTAAACCCGTAAAACTTGTAGCCGATGCAATAATTGATTGCAGTGAATTATACGGAATCATTCTTGATCTTTTCATCGGCTCCGGAACAACAGTCATCGCTTCAGAGCAGACAAACCGTGTATGTTACGGAATGGAAATGGATCAGAAATATTGCGATCTTACGGTTCGCCGATATTTACGATTTATGAATCAACACAATATGCAAGTTGTAATTAAGAAAAACGGTAAGATTCTTACCGGAGACGAACTCAAAATGTATGAAAAATGACTTATTCGGATAATTTATTAAACAAAATAAGCAGCTTCGGGATATTGGGGTATTCCGTGGAAAAAATAATCGATTTGACGGAACCGGATGATCCAGATCGATTTCGAATCGATTTTTCGACACCCGGAACAGAGATTAACAAAGCTTATCGAAAAGGAAAAACAACCGGTGAATATAATTTGGATAAAAGTCTTTTCGATAAGGCAACCAAAGTACATGATACGGTATCTAACACCATTCTCGACAATCGGATGGACAAAAAGCGTGTCAATGATAAAATATTTGAAAATTTCAATTTATGATAGAGCATTTGCAGAAGCTTTCTCCGGAAATTGTCGAACGCTTCCTGGAGACTCGCGATCCGGTTCCTTTCGGAATACCTAAACCGCTTGCAGATTACATTCTTCAACTCAATGAAGCGTCGAATCTGCACAGAAGATACCATTCCATTTCGGAATGTGCAAAAAAGCTTCAACAGGTATACCCCAACCTTTCCGTACATACATGCAAAAGTCGGATATATGATGCGATTAACTATCTGAATGTTGATTGTACCGTAACTTCCGAAGCATGGTACTTGTATTACGCTGATATGTTTATGAAGTTGTTTGAGGTGAATTTGGTCGGACACAACTTTCATGAAGCTCGTGTATGCCTGATGAAATCATGTGAGTATCGGATAAAAGCGTCGGCTAATGCCATTGATCCGGAAAGGATCAAATTCAAACATCAAATTGTATCGGCGGAGATGGAACTCGAACGGATGGGAATAAAAAAGAAGGGGCTTTTAAGTTCTTTCCGACAAGCAATTTCAATTATTGATGGCATTGATACAAATGAAATCGAAAAACAACGGCTTATTGATGAAGTACAAAAAGAATTGAATATAACGGATACTGATCATGAAGAAATCGGAGATTAGCGAAACTTTCACCCGGGTTTATCTTTCCGTCGTTCAGATTCTTGTAAAATTGGCCGATACAATGTTTCTGTTTTGCGAACTCGGGCGCGGATCCGGAAAAACCACACATATACTCGCACCCCGTTTGGATCGTGTACAAGCAAGCATGCTGGGATCGATTGTTGTGCTTGCAGCCGACACTTACCGGAGTATTTTCGACAATATTCTGCCGGGAATTCTCGAATATTTCAATGAACATTATGAACGCGGAATATATTTTGAAATAGGAAAAGAACCTCCGATACATTTTAAAAAATGCTATACTTACATTGCTGATTGGAAACATACGATATCGTTTTGTAACGGTTGTGTCGTTCAATTTGTATCATGTGACCGTCCTGAATCCATGTTGGGAAAAAATGCGGCCCATCTTTTGGTTGACGAAATGCTCCGTATTCCCGAAGATAAGTTTATCGAACGTATCATTCCCGCATTGCGGGCCGATCGTTCGAAATTCGGGGATTCGCCTTATTTCATGGGAATATCCGGATTTTCTTCCACTCCTAATTTTGAAACCGACGAAGACTGGTTTCTGGAGTACGAAAAGAACATGAATAAAGAATTGGTCGACTGCATACAGGAAATAGCGTATGAGATTGATTTGCGTTTGCAGGAACTTGAAATCGAAAAAAAATCGCTTAATTGGCAAAGAGCCAAGCAACTTGAAAAATTTGTCGAAAGATGGACAAAACGTTTGTCTATGTTCAGGAAAGGACAAACTTTTTATCTGCGGGCTTCGTCGCTTTCGAATTTGAAAATTTTGGGAATAGATTATATTCAAAACCAAATGAAATCCATTAAGGATAAAGACAAACTTTACACTTCCATTTTTGCCATCCGGAAACTGAAAGTGAAGGACATGTTTTTCGGCAAATTCGGAAAACCACACTTGTACGACAACGGTTATGATTACGAATACATCGATCAAATTTCCGCAGGCGACAAAATTGAAGATTCGGCCAAACATCTGAGATATTACGACAAGAAACAACCGTTATATGCCGGATATGACCCGGGCCCGTTTTCGTCAATTGTATTTGCGCAACGTAAAAAACAGGCGAAAGAATTCAGAGTCTTAAAAAATATGTGGGTTATTCACCCCGATCAACAAGAAGAACTTGCAAAAAAAATAGACGATTTTTTTAAAAATCACGACAAAAATCAAAAAGTCATTTATTTGCATTATGACCGGGCAGCAAATCAACGTGATCCCGAATGGAAAAAATATTATCCGAATGCCAAGCCGGCGGGAATAAACGATACAGATGCTATTTTGCTGAAAAAAGAGCTTACGGCTCTCGGATGGACAGTTCACCTGATGTCTAAAAATCAGAAAACAATTTATTATTCGCAACATTATCGCCTGTTGAATTTGTTGTTCGGCAAAAACGACGGTAAAAGAGATACGATTCTGATCGACAAAAATGAATGTGAACAGCTTGTTTCTTCCATTAACCACTCACCTCTTAAACGTCATGAGGGACGAATTTGGCTGGATAAAAGCAGTGAAAGCCTTCCGTTCGATGAACAAATATATAATTCGACCCAAATTGCGACAGCCCTCTTGTATTTATTATGGGGTGAATTTCACAAATTGCTTCCCGATTCGGATCAGGATACTGTTGTTCCGCAAGGCGCCGGAACGTATTCCGCACGCGGATAATTTTTGTTTTTACATAAGATAAAAATACTTAAAACATTGATTACAAGCTAATTATGAGTGTTTATTCTTTGCACATTCCGAAAAACAATGCCACCTTTACAGTGCAATAAACAACTGATAATAAGGTATATATGGAAACTTTAATTCAAAACATTTTAGGCCAGACAACAACTAAAACCAATAAAATTCAAAAATTGATTTTATTGGGTTTAACCCGCAAGCGCATTGCTGAATTGGTTACTAACGGAAATTACGGTTTTGTTCAAAATGTGTATGCCAAGATGCGTTTGCAAGGTCAACTTGGTAATATAACACAAACAATAAGCACAAATACATTCAACCGCCAATTCGGAGTTGAATTTGAAGCCTACAATGTAGAAAAGACAACTTTAAAGAATAAACTGAATGCAGCCGGAATCAACTGTGAGATTGAAGGGTACAATCATACGACAAGGAGTCATTGGAAAATAGTAACCGACGGATCACTTACCGGATACAACACCTTTGAACTTGTATCGCCCATTTTAAAGGGAGAATCGGGATTAAAGGAATTAAAAACCGTATGCCGTGTTCTCGGAGAATGCGGAGCAAAAATAAATAAAAGCTGCGGAATCCATGTACATTTTGATGCTGCAGGATTCGACCTCGACTTATGGAAAAGAACTTACATCAACTACGCCCGGTTGGAAAGAGTAATTGACAAATTTATGCCCGCAAGCAGAAGAAATAATAACTACTGCAAAAGTTTAAAAAAAATCTCTAACTTTGAAAGTAAAATAAACGGAAGCGAAAATTTAAATCAAATGGCATTGACGGTATTCGGATCAAACCGGTATTATAAAATAAACCCGGTAAGTTACAGCCGGCATAACACCTGTGAATTTCGCCAACACAGCGGGACGGTCGAATATGAAAAAATAAGCGGCTGGATTAAATTCTTGAATAATCTGGTGGAATTTTCAAAAAGCAACCTGATAACCGACGCGACACTTGAAGGATTACGCAGATTTAACGATGACGAATTAGTGAATTATTACAAGCAGAGAACCATTAAATTAGCATAACAATGAAAAAAGAAATTTACAAATTGAAGGACGGCGGTATAATCACCGCCTCTTCTCCGTTTGAATTTGTCACCCGTCTTCGGGAGGGAAGCAAATTCGATTCGAATTGTACCGACGAAGAATATATGCTCCGGTTTGCCGGCAGGTATAAAATTCAAACCGGAAATGATATCCGTACAACCGGTGCCGATGAATTCTTTTCGGATTTAATAACATACGGTTACATCTCAACCTGATTGTGGAATAAATATGTCCTTTCACAGCTCGCTTTGGCGGGCTTTTTTTGTGTCATGGAAAATCAAAAAACGATATCCGGGTCGGAAGCCATCCGTCGGGCGCGTAACCTAAAATACGTTTCAGGGGCTTATTTCACGCTAGTTCATTTGTCTGCGAATTTGAAAACAAAGGAATGCGGACAGCTTGTGAAAACGGAACGGTGTAGAGTTCGCCCGGCGCTTCGGGAAGATACATTTCAATTAGACGGGGATTTATATTTTCCGTATGAAGATTTGGATACCGGGCAACCGAAAATGTGTTTTAAAAAGTTGATGCGCTTCGTTGCTTTTCCGCCCGATTATGAACTGCAAAAAATAGATTGGTTCGATGGAACAGAAGATTGAAATAAAAAATGGTCGTGGATGGGCCGCCGTTCCTTCATGCGGTGTATTGACATTCGAAATACAGGGAATTGCCGAACGTGAAGATATTCGGCAAAAGGAATATCAAAATATTTATTCAAAATATATCACCGAAAATCATACGATGAAAATCGGTGATTTTATAGTGCCGATGTGGGGGGAAGGGCATAATTTATACCCGCAAGAAGTTTTCTCGACCACTTCCGAAAATAAACTTTTTCCCGAAGTCATTAAAAAACAGGTAAATTTTTTATTCGGCAAAGGGCCGCGACTATACCGGGAAATCATCCAAGGCGAAGGAGAAAAACAGCGTCGGGTACGGATTCCCGTTGAAAATCAGGAAATACAGGATTGGCTTAATTCGTGGGAAGAAGCCGGATATGATCATTATTGGGGTTACCTGAGAAATCTGATCACCGATTATTATTATGTGAACACTTGTATTTCTCAATATCATTTCGGAGTTGCCCGGCGAATACGGCGTCAAATAGGACGGGAATTGAAGATATTGGCGTTGAGTTATGTCGGTTCGGACGAAGCTCGTCTGGCGACAAAAGAAACCGATATCCGCAAAAGAATCAAAAATGCCGATTGCAAGTTCATTATACTTGGCGACTGGTTTAATCCGAACGGATACGATTTCGAAGTTTACAACCGCTTTGATCCGTCCGATCCGTTCAAATATCCGACTGCGATCGCATTTAACTCGGATAAAACTTTCACCAAATGGATATATGCGTTTAATGATTGGTTCAAAGGATTGTCGGAATGGATTAAAGCATCCAATCTTTCTCCCAAATATTTGAATTCATATTTGAAGAATGCACTGAATGCCCATATACATGTAATTATTCCCGGTAGCTGGTACATTCAGCAAAAGGAAATCCTGCAAAATATTTGTAACGAGAATTTTACGGAAGATTATCCCGTTCAATCGGAATACAGGGGCGTTAAACTTGTGGATGACAAAGGAGAGCCGATCCGCTTCTATGAGACAATGGTTGACCGGTTGATTGCCTGTGAACTCAGGGAAATAACCAAAATGATGACCGGTGAAGGCAAGAATCAGGGAAAACTTTGGGCTTCCACCAAATGGGGCGAAGACGGATGGGAATTTAAAGAGTTTCCCGGAAAGTTCAAAGAATATTTTGAAACGGTTATCGCTTATGATAAACGTGCCGATCAGGTTATTCTTGCGGGAAAAGGAATTAATTCATCCATTACGAATGTGGAAAACGACGGCGTTATAAGCAAATCAGGCAGTGACGTGTATTACAATTACCTGATTTATATCGCTTCATTGACACTGGACGAATATTTTGTCACCAAAGAAATCAACCGGGCAATTCATCTTAATTTCCCGGAAGCAAAAAAACAGGACATCAGATTAGGATTTTGGATTGACATACCCGCCAAGCTTCAGGATACGACTCCTTCCGAACGCCCGAATCAAACTGCTACTGCAGACACAAAATCCGATATTCAAAAAACAGAGGAACAATGATACAGGTACCGTTCAAAAGGGAAACTTTTGCCGTCGAAATGAAACCAAAAATATCGGGTGCAAATCTTTCTCTCGAATTCGAAAATATAGAGAGCAGCTTATATAAAGTTGCCGCTACCGTTCCCGGAAATATCTCGCAGGAACTCTATGACCGGCTGGTAAAAAATTACATCAATAATACAACCGACGATAAAGAATTAACGGCTGTTGATTATTTGCAACGGGCAATGCTGCATTTTACCGTTTTTGAGCATGTGATTTTTCTGATTGCGCAAATTTCCAATGATGGAATTACCACCAAAAAGAATGATAGCGAGACTACTATTTTCAAATACCAACAAGATGAACTTAACAACAAACTGATTACAACCGGTTGGTTCTGGATGAATCAATTAATCCAATTCTTGAATAAAAATGAAGAAGTTTTTTCCGAGTGGGCTGAAAGTAAAGAAAAAAAAGCATTTGATGAATTGCCCGTAAATCTGTCCGATTTCAATAAATGGGTCGGAGTTGAATCCACCGGCGGTGAATACTTCATGCTGAGTGCAGGGTGGATTATCCGTGAAGTATGGTTGGATTGTGTTTGTTCCCGGATTGAAAAACCGGAAAAAACGGATTCAATATCCCGTGCCGTTTGCTATGAAGTTATGGGACGTGCATGTGAACGGCTTGCTTATTCATGCCTTCCCGAACCGGTAAGAAGGGATATAGACAATGAAATGGGCAAAAATCACAAACAGCAGGCCGACAAAGATATACGGGAACGCATTGCCGAAAAATTCTTAATCAAAGCCCGATTGTATTGGAATATCGTTGATTTGGAAATCAAGAAAAAAGAAATTGCCGGACAAAAGAAAGAACGAAGTTCACAACCTGTCATCGGTCAAAAAAATATTACGGAAGAGGATAAATTCTGCCTTTCATGAAAATAATCAGGCTAAATGAATCACTGCTTACTCTTCCCGATTGTTGGGACGATTTAAAATACAGGCAAAAATTATTTGTTTTTTCATTGCTTATGAAGCTTTATGCAAGGGAAATATCACCCGAAGTCGTGCGTTTGAAAATGTTGATATATTTTACCGGATACCGGCCGAGTACATTTTTTTGGAGCAAAACCGGCATTCAAATACGATTTTATTTTCTGCTTATCCGGACGATTATCACAAACATTCCGTTTTTGCTGAAGTATGGGTGGAAAGAATATACTTCATTCCTCAGCTTGTGGAAAGATGCATACAAGCCCGAATCTCAGGATCGGAAACAACGGGAAATCATAAATTTTAATCTTCTGAAGTTGTCGGAACAGTTGGATTTTGCCTTTCATGTGGAAGATATGCAGATAATTCCGAATCATAAATTCAAAAAGAATCCCATTCCTTTTATCCGGATCTGTAACCGGAAATACCAAGGAAAGAAGTTTGACCTTGATATTACAGCCAAAACAAACATTTCCGCACGGGAATTTGCAGATGCTTACGACCTTTTTGCCGCCATCGGCAAAATGCCTTCGGATGAAGAAAAAGAAGAATGCATCAATCAACTTTGCGCCATTCTTTATCCCAAACTGGAAAATCACAAAGAGAATCTTGTTTCAGGACATATAAAGAATATGGAGAAGGTTAATCCGATATTGAAATTCGGTATTGTTTTTTGGTTTAACGGCATCATTGATTTTTATACGACTCATCCGATTTACAGTATTTTATTTAAAAAAAATCAGGAACCCGATTCTTCCAAAATCCGCCTCGGTATGAATGAAGTCGTTCTTTTCCTGCAAAAAGAGGGATACGGTAATCCTGACGATATGAACCTGAACGATTATTTCGATTCTCAAATTAAATCCCTCAAGGACTCGGTAAACATGGCATTGGCAAAGGGAGCCAAAATTGAAGAAATAGCCCGGGAAACCGGCATTGGTATATCAATTATAAATCAATTGACATGAATATGGATTTAATTATCGACTTATTCAAATATTACTCCCGTTTTGTGCCGAAAGAAGCATTGAAAAAAATATTCATACAGCCGGAACAAACAAGAAAAAACGGTTATCCTGAAATTGAAACGGAAGTTCTTTCTTTTCCGGGAACAAATGTAATCGAAGAAATAGGCACCTTTATCGTGTCGGTCAATGAAGATTTTCTTTCCGAACGGATGAAAAATGCCGCCCGTTTTATTTTGTTTGTCGAATACGGAAAATTCAGCATTACTCACGGAATTTCCAACGGAGCGTTGGAATCCCTGTCAATAACGGTGGCTCATAATTTATCGAAAAACAATAACGATAACCTGAATGAAATCATACTGATGAATGATTGCTTTAAAATTCTCGACACAATTATTCGACAAATGAAAGAAGATCAGGAAATGCTCGATTTTTGCGGAGATTCCGAGTTGATAAAATACCCCGTCGAATATCAGGTTGTCGATCCGGTTGTTTTTTACGGATGCGGAGGTTGGGCCGCCATGTTTCAAAACTCAAACACAATACTATGAATCTGAATGAAAGTCAGAAACAGGCAATAGCCGAATTATCCGTTTTTGACACATGGACAGATAAGTTTGACTATTTGATTGAATTGGGAGAATCCATGCCCGGAGATCTTCCCGGAAGCATCAGCCGAAATTCACGTATAGAGGGGTGTTTGAGCCGTTCTTATTTCAATGCTTTCGTTATTGACGGATATATCCGGACGGAAGGGTGGAGTAACAGCAATATTGTTGCCGGAATCATAGTTCTGGTTTCCCGGATATTTAACGGGATATCCGTTCGGGATTTAAGAGATGCGAATATATATTTTCACATTGATTCCGGACTTTCCGAAAACTTAACCTATCGAAGAAAAATGCTTTTGGATGAGATAATCCGGCGAATAATTGTCCTTTCGGAAATATAGTCTGTTTATTTATTTTGATGAAAAAATTAAAATTAATTATTAAATGGAATCAACTATCACGGAATTATCTCAACAAAGCATCGATTTTGGCAGAGCAATTGCCGATTTGGGAGCACTTGCCGTTATCGGAGGTGTTTTCATGGTATTCGTATTGCTTATGCTTTCTTTTTTTGTCTATCAGCTTTTCACCCAACAAAAAAAATTATCGGCTATTGCCGAGTTCAGTGGAAAAGCAATGGGTTATTTTGAGGACACGGCTATGCGTAATGTCAATCTTGACCAGGCAAGAGGTTTGATATCATTCGAACTTGAACGGGCCAAAAATGAAACCGTGATTCAAGTGGTAAAAATAAAACAAAAAAACAACTTGGACGATACGGATGCCGTTCAGGATAAGATCGTAATTTTTTTGGACAGGCTGTATTCATCAAGTGTGTCGTTGCTTCGTAAGTTTGATTTTCAGGGTAAAAGTCTTTCAACTTTTATGGAGAGTAACTGGAAAGAAACGGTAAAAAAGCAGATGATAAAGGATTGCCTGAATCATGAAATAGACATTCACCGTTTGGAAGAATCTTATATCGTTTTATTCTCATCTTTCAAGGCAAGTTTTAATTCTAAAATAGACGAAATATGATTATCCTGCCTGACAACGGCCACGGGAAAGAGACTTCCGGACAGTGCAGCCTGCAATGGTCTGATAAATCTCGACAAAAAACGAAAAACCAACCAAATTAATAAAGAACAACAATGACCGACGAACAACTCAATCGGATCCTTCCGGACTCGACGCAGGCGAATCGGAATAAATATCTGATGTACTTTAACCGGTATGAAATAGACACGCCGTTGCGTATTGCCACTTTCAAGAAAGAAAAACAATAAAAATTCAGATGATGAAACCGATTCTGTTTGAACAACTGGTTCCCGAAAACCGGGAAGAATTTAAAAGTAAAGTCGCGGAAATCGCCGGGCAACTGGACGTGAATCCCGATTGGCTGATGCTTGTGTTTTATATCGAGACGGCAGCCGTCCGGTACGGCGTGATCAATCACCGCATCCAAAACAACATCGGCGCAACGGGGTTGATCCAATTTATGCCGGCAACGGCAAAAGCGTTGGGCACTTCCGGTGATGCGTTGAAGAAAATGAGCAATGTCCGGCAGCTCGACTACGTTTACAGGTATCTTTTGCCGTACAAAGGGCAAATGAAATCCTTCACCGACGTATATTTTGCCGTGTTTTTCCCGGCGGCAATCGGGAAATCCGATGATTGGGTTTTGCAGACGAAAGGATTGAGTCCCGAAAAAATAGCGTGTGCCAATCCGTTGTATGACCTTGACAGGGACAAAAAAATCCGCGTTTCCGAAGTAAAGCAAAAAATTTTAACGTTCGTTCCAAAAAATTATAAATTATGAAAGAAAGATTTCGTAATATAACCAGAATCATTAACGGCGGGTATAATGGTCTGGCCAACAGGGAGGCGATTTATGCACGCGCAAAAAAAGTATTATGCGGATAATCCCGAACATCTTCATTCTCCTGTCCGTTATATTATTGGCAGGATGCTCC
>WRGA01000074.1 GCA_009787405.1 Candidatus Azobacteroides sp. | reverse complement strand
GTTGACTTTTTTGAAGGGGCAGATTATGTTGATGTTATCGGAACATCAAAAGGAAAAGGGTTTCAAGGAGTTGTAAAACGTCACGGATTCGGCGGGGTAGGACAAGCTACTCACGGACAGCACAACCGTTTGCGTGCGCCGGGTTCTGTAGGCGCATGTTCTTATCCGGCAAAAGTGTTCAAAGGAACACGCATGGCCGGAAGAATGGGAGGCGACCGTGTTACCGTTCAGAATTTGAGAGTGTTAAAGATCATTCCCGAAAATAACCTTTTATTGATAAAAGGATCGGTTCCGGGATGTAGAGGTTCAATCGTATTAATTGAGAAGTAATGGAACTGAGTGTGTATAACATAAAAGGTGAGGATACCGGAAGAAAAGTTACGTTAGACGAAACGATCTTCAATGTTGAACCTAACGATCATGCGATTTACATGGACGTTAAACAGCACATGGCCAATAAGAGACAAGGAACTCACAAAGCGAAGGAAAGAAGTGAAATGTCCGGAAGTACCCGCAAATTGGGACGGCAAAAAGGCGGCGGCGGCGCTCGTCGGGGAGACATCAATTCTCCTTTGTTGGTGGGAGGAGCTCGTGTATTCGGCCCGAAACCGAGAGATTACAGTTTTAAACTGAATAAGAAAGTAAAACAATTGGCTCGCAAATCGGCGTATTCTTATAAAGCCAAAAATAACGAAATCATGGTTTTGGAAGATTTTACGTTCGAAGCGCCGAAAACAAAAGATTTTATCGCAATGACCCAAAACCTGAAAGTTGCCGATAAAAAGTTACTTTTGGTTTTACCGGAACAAAATAAAAACGTATATTTGTCGGCTCGAAATTTACAGCGGACAAAAGTTGCAATCGTTTCAAATGTAAATACTTACAGAGTACTGGATGCCTCATGTTTGTTACTTACCGAAAAATCTCTTGCAGCGATTTGCGAAAACTTTAAAGCATAGGAGGCTAAAATAATGGGAATTATTATTAAACCGATAGTTACAGAGAAAATGACTTCGATAACCGACAAATACAATCGTTATGGGTTTCGGGTCAATCCTGATGCGAATAAATTGGAGATCAGACAAGCTGTAGAAAGTATGTATAATGTGACGGTGATTGATGTCAACACCATCAACTATTCGGGCAAGAAAAAAAGCCGTTATACCAAATCCGGAGTCATCAGCGGAAAAACGTCGGCCTACAAAAAAGCCTTGGTGACCTTGAAAAAAGGAGATGTTATTGATTTTTACAGCAATATTTAATAAAAAATGGCAGTACGTAAATTAAAGCCCACAACACCGGGGCAAAGACACAGAATTATCGGTTCGCGTGAAAATATTACTGCAAGCAAACCGGAAAAATCTCTTGTTATAGGGAAACTGAAAACCGGCGGACGCAACAATCAGGGTAAAATGACCATGCGTTACATCGGAGGAGGACACAAACGCAAATACAGAATCATCGATTTCAAGAGAAATAAAGACGGTATTCCTGCAACAGTAAAAACCATTGAATACGATCCCAATCGTTCGGCGCGTATCGCATTGTTGTTTTATGCCGACGGAGAAAAACGATATATTATCGCTCCCAACGGGTTGCAAGTAGGTCAAAAAGTAATGTCGGGTAAAGATGCGGCTCCTGAAATCGGAAATGCAATCCCGTTACAAAACCTTCCTATCGGAACGGTTGTTCATAACATCGAGCTTCGTCCGGGACAAGGCGCTGCCATGGCGCGTTCAGCCGGAGCATTTGCCCAATTGACTTCGAGAGAAGATAAATATGCGATCATCAAATTACCTTCGGGAGAAACCAGAAAAATACTTTCGATGTGTAAAGCTACTGTAGGCAGCGTAGGAAACTCGGATCATGCACTTGAAAGATCCGGAAAAGCCGGTCGTTCCAGATGGCTGGGACGTCGTCCGAGAACTCGTGCCGTTGTGATGAACCCTGTCGATCACCCGATGGGTGGCGGCGAAGGCCGTGCATCCGGTGGACATCCGCGCTCCCGCAAAGGATTATATGCTAAAGGTCTCAAAACAAGAGATACGAAAAAAGCTTCCACCAAGTATATTATCGAAAGAAGGAAAAAGTAATCTGATTAATTGAAACAATTATGAGCCGTTCGTTAAAAAAAGGACCGTATATCAATGTGAAGCTTGAGAAAAAAATTTTGGATATGAATGAATCCGGCAAGAAAAGCGTAGTGAAAACATGGGCGAGAGCATCCATGATTTCTCCGGATTTCGTAGGTCATACATTGGCAGTTCACAATGGTAATAAATTTATTCCCGTATATATTACTGAAAACATGGTGGGACACAAGCTGGGTGAATTTGCGCCTACTCGTACTTTCCGTGGTCATGCCGGTAACAGGAAAAAATAAGCGGGAACATCAAGTAACCTGATAAACAAAAAGAATTAAATAAAATGGGTGCAAGAAAAAGAATATCGGCAGAAGCCAAAAAAGAAGCCCGAAAAAGCATGTACTTTGCCAAATTGCGAAATGTACCTACTTCTCCGCGTAAGATGCGTCTTGTGGCGGATATGGTTCGCGGAATGGAAGTTTCGAGGGCGCTCGGTGTTTTGCAGTTTTCCGGCAAGGAAGCTGCCGCAAGAATTCATAAATTATTGAAATCTGCCATTGACAATTGGGAACAAAAAAATGAGCGTAAAGCTGAATCCGGAGAACTTTACATCAGTAAGATTTATGTGGATCAGGCAACTACGTTGAAAAGACTTCGTCCCGCTCCGCAAGGACGCGGACACAGAATCCGCAAACGTTCGAATCACGTGACGTTGTTTGTGGATGCGGTAAGTAGTAAAAACGACAATCAAAATTAAGGCATAGATGGGACAAAAGACAAATCCGGTAAGTAACCGTTTAGGAATCATCAGAGGTTGGGATTCCAATTGGTATGGTGGTAAAAATTATGGTGATACATTGTTGGAAGACAGCAAGATCCGTAAATATTTGAGTGTCCGTCTTGCAAAAGCCAGTGTGTCTCGTATTGTGATCGAGCGCACATTGAAATTGATTACGATTACAGTATGTACCGCCCGTCCCGGTATTATTATCGGTAAAGGAGGACAAGAAGTCGATAAACTGAAAGAAGAGTTGAAGAAAATTACGGATAAGGATGTTCAAATCAATATTTTCGAAGTAAAACGTCCTGAAATGGATGCCGTAATTGTGGCAAACAACATTGCCCGTCAATTGGAAGGTAAAATAGCATATCGCCGTGCCATTAAAATGGCTATCGCGTCGACGATGCGTATGGGTGCCGAAGGAATTAAAGTTCAGATATCAGGACGCTTGAACGGTGCGGAAATGGCTCGTTCCGAGATGTATAAAGAGGGAAGAACTCCGCTTCATACTTTTCGTGCCGACATCGATTATGCCAAAGCGGAAGCACTGACCAAGGTCGGTTTGATCGGACTGAAAGTATGGATTTGCCGTGGCGAAATATACGGCAAGAAAGATTTGGCTCCGTCATTTACCGCTTCGAAAGAGCCCCGTTCGGCGGGAGGCTCCGGAAATAATGCCGGCGGAAATAATCGTGGTGGTGTCATGAGAAAAAGAAAAAAATAATTTAAACGAATTAGAAGTTATAAATAAATGTTACAACCGAAGAAAACAAAATTCAGAAGACAACAGAAAGGGCGTATGAAGGGGCTTGCCCAACGCGGAAACCAGTTGGCTTTCGGTTCTTTCGGCATAAAAACGTTGCAATCGAAATGGATTACCGGACGTCAGATCGAAGCTGCACGTATCGCAGTGACCCGACACATGCAACGTCAAGGGCAAATTTGGATCCGGATTTTCCCGGATAAACCGATTACCAAAAAGCCTGCTGAAGTACGGATGGGTAAAGGAAAAGGATCGCCGGAAGGATTTGTTGCTCCTGTTACTCCGGGACGGATTATCATAGAAGTGGAAGGTGTACCCTTTGATGTGGCAAAAGAAGCGTTGCGTCTGGCAGCTCAAAAGTTACCGGTTACTACAGTGTTTGTGGTAAGAAGAGATTATGACGAAACTCAAAATGTGTAATTTTTATGAAAACAGTAGAAATTAGAGAATTAAGTACCAAAGAACTGCTTGAAAGAGCAGCTGCGGAAGTTGCCCGTTTGGATCAAATGAAAATCAATCACAGCATTTCCCCTTTGGATAATCCTGCTCAAATCAGAGAACAACGCAGGATGATTGCGCGTATGAAAACCATATTGCGTCAAAGAGAATTAAATCAACAATAATTGAATTGTTCTGATGGAAACAAGAAATTTAAGAAAAGAAAGAATCGGGGTTGTTTACAGCAACAAAATGGATAAAACCATTACCGTTGCCGTCAAATACAAAGAAAAACACCCCATTTACGGTAAGTTCGTCAGCAAAACGAAGAAATACCATGCTCACGACGAAAAAAACGATTGCAACATTGGCGATACCGTCAGAATTATGGAAACTCGTCCGCTGAGTAAATTAAAAAGATGGAGATTGGTGGAAATAATTGAAAGGGTAAAATAAGCTATGATACAACAAGAATCAAGATTAAAGATAGCAGACAACAGTGGCGCAAAAGAAGCGTTGTGTATCCGTGTTTTGGGCGGAACAAAAAGACGCTATGCCTCTGTGGGTGATGTGATTGTGGTGACAGTGAAAAGCGTAATTCCTTCAAGCGATATTAAAAAAGGAGCGGTATCGAAAGCCATCATTGTTCGTACCAAAAAAGAAATTCGTCGTCCCGACGGTTCTTTCATCCGTTTTGACGATAATGCCTGTGTATTGTTGAACAATGTCGGAGAGATTCGCGGAAGCCGTATTTTCGGACCCGTGGCCAGGGAATTGCGTAATGAGAATATGAAAATTGTATCATTGGCTCCTGAAGTGCTTTAATCCTAAAAATGAAAAGAGTAATGAGCAAGTTACACATAAAAAAAGGAGATACCGTATACGTGAATGCCGGCGAAGACAAAGGCAAAACAGGACGGATATTGGAAGTGAAAGTGAAAGAAAAACGGGCCATTGTCGAGGGTGTCAATATGGTATCCAAGCATGCGAAACCGAGTGCTAAAAGTCCGCAAGGAGGTATTATTAAGAAGGAAGCGTCCATTCACATTTCAAATTTGAATGTATTGGATCCCAAGACAGGAAAACCGACCCGTATCGGCAGAAGATTGTCGGGAGACAAATTGGTGCGTTATGCTAAAAAATCAGGGGAGGAAATTAAATAATGAGTAATATTGCCGGTCTTAAAAAAGAATACGCAGAACAAGTTATACCTGCTTTAATGAAAGAATTTGGTTACAAATCCGTAATGCAAGTTCCCGTGTTGAAAAAAATCGTCATAAACCAAGGATTGGGTTATGCTGTAGCCGACAAAAAAATCATTGATGTCGCCATTAACGAATTAACCGCCATAACAGGACAAAAAGCGGTAGCAACGTTATCGAAAAAAGATATTTCGAATTTCAAACTTCGTAAAAAAATGCCGATCGGAGCCATGGTGACATTGCGTCGTGAACGGATGTACGAATTTTTGGAAAGGCTGGTTCGTGTGGCTTTGCCGCGTATCCGCGACTTTAAAGGTATTGAAAACAAATTGGACGGAAGAGGTAATTATACGTTGGGCATTCAAGAGCAAATCATTTTTCCTGAAATAAATATAGATTCGATTACCAAAATTCTCGGGATGAATATTACTTTTGTGACTTCTGCAAAAACCGATGAAGAAGGGTATGCTTTATTGAAACATTTCGGGTTACCGTTTAAGAACAGTAAAAATTAAGATATAAAGTATTATGGCAAAAGAATCGATGAAAGCTCGCGAGGTGAAAAGAGCAAAACTTGTTGCTAAATATGCCGCAAAAAGAGAGCAGTTAAAAGCCGAAGGCAATTACGAAGCCTTACAAAGTTTCCCAAAAAACGCTTCGCCGGTGCGTTTGCACAACAGATGCAAATTGACCGGTCGGCCGAAAGGATATATCCGTCAATTCGGGATTTCCCGTATTCAATTCAGGGAAATGGCATCGGCCGGATTGATTCCCGGAGTTAAAAAAGCAAGTTGGTAAATAGAATTTTTTTCAGTTTCAAATATTGTCCCGATCGACGGGATTAATTTAAACAATTTTAATTATGACAGACCCGATAGCAGACTATTTGACCCGCCTGCGGAATGCCATTAAAGCTAATCACAGAGTGGTTGAAATTCCGGCGTCAAATCTGAAAAAGGAAATCACGAAGATTCTCTTCGAAAAAGGCTACATCTTGAATTACAAGTTTGTGGACGATTCGGTTCAAGGCACCATCAAGATCGCCTTGAAGTATGATCCTGTAAACAAAGTGAACGCAATCAAAAAATTAATCCGGATTTCCACACCCGGTTTGCGTAAATATACAGGATATAAAGACATGCCGAGAGTATTGAACGGATTGGGTGTAGCAATATTGTCCACTTCCAAAGGTGTAATGACAAACAAAGAAGCCGGCGACCTGAAAGTCGGTGGTGAAGTATTGTGTTATGTTTACTAATAAAAAAGGAGGAATCAGACAATGTCAAGAATAGGAAAATTACCCGTTACAATTCCGGCAGGCGTAACCGTTGACGTGAAAGATAACGTTGTTACCGTAAAAGGACCGAAAGGTAAATTATCCCGCGCAATCAACCCGGAGATGACGGTTGAAATGAACGCCGGGAAATTAGAGGTTAAACGCCCCTCTGAGGAAAAAAAGTATAAAGCGTTACATGGATTGTACCGTGCATTGATTAACAACATGGTGGTTGGTGTATCTCAAGGATTTCGTAAAGAATTGGAACTGGTAGGTGTTGGATATCGTGTTTCCAATGCAGGACAAATTTTGGATTTTTCTTTAGGTTATTCGCACAATATTTTATTACAATTGCCGGAAGAAATCAAGGTGGAAACAAAATCTGAAAGGAACAAAAATCCGCTGATTATCTTGGAATCATGCGATAAGGAATTGATCGGATTGGTATGTGCCAAAATACGCAGCTTCCGCAAACCGGAACCGTACAAAGGAAAAGGAATCAGATTTGTGGGAGAAGTCGTTCGCAGAAAATCCGGTAAATCGGCAAGTGCTAAATAATTAAACAGGGAGAGATATGGCAACGAATAAAGCAGAAAGAAGACAAAAAATAAAATATCGTGTACGGAATAAAATATCCGGCACGGCTGAACGGCCTCGAATGAGCGTATTCAGAAGCAATAAGCAAATTTACGTTCAAGTGATAAACGATGTGGAAGGTAAAACGTTGGCAGCCGCATCTTCTTTGGCCATGAAAGAAGAAATGACAAAGAAGGAACAAGCTGCTAAAGTAGGTGAATTGATTGCCAAAAAAGCTCAAGAAGCCGGAGTCGAACAAATTGTTTTTGACCGCAACGGCTATTTGTATCACGGAAGGGTAAAAGAATTGGCTGATGCAGCTCGTAAAGGAGGACTTAAATTTTAATCAAGATGGCAGGAATAAATAACAGAGTAAAATCGACCAACGATTTAGAATTGAAAGACAGATTGGTAGCAATAAATCGCGTGACGAAAGTAACAAAAGGAGGACGCGCATTTAGTTTCTCTGCCATTGTTGTAGTCGGAAATGAAGACGGCATTGTAGGCTGGGGCTTGGGAAAAGCCAATGAAGTAACGACTGCCATCGCAAAAGGCGTTGAAGCTGCAAAGAAAAACCTGATTAAAGTTCCTATATTTAAAGGAACGATACCTCACGAGCAAATCGCAAAATTCGGCGGAGCGGAAGTCTTTATGAAACCGGCCTCTCATGGTACCGGAGTTAAAGCAGGGGGCGCCATGCGTGCCGTCCTCGAAAGTGTGGGTATAACCGACGTGTTGGCAAAATCCAAAGGATCGTCCAATCCTCACAATCTGGTAAAAGCGACCATGGCCGCATTGAGTGAAATGAGAGATCCTATTATGGTGGCTCAAAACAGACAAATTTCAGTGGAAAAAGTGTTTAAAGGATAAAATGGGGAGGAATCAATGATGGCTAAAATAAAAGTAAGACAAGTAAAAAGCAGAATTAAGTGCCCGATCGATCAAAAAAGAACACTTGATGCATTGGGATTGAGAAGAATTAACCGGGTTGTCGAACATGAGGCCACTCCTCAAATTTTGGGGATGATCAAGAAGGTAAGACATTTGGTGGTTGTAGAGAATTAATCAATTCTATTATTGTCGCATAAAAAATATTAATATATTATATTATTAACGTATGAAATCCGCATGAACTAATGTTCGTCAAAGGAAATGAAAGTGACTGCGGATGGGGGACGGTCTTTAACAAAAAATTATTTTCGTATGAATTTAAGCACTTTAAAACCTGCGAAAGGTTCGACTAAAACTAGGAAGAGAGTAGGACGCGGTTCCGGTTCGGGATTAGGAGGAACTTCCACCAGAGGACATAAAGGAGCGAAATCAAGATCCGGTTATTCCAAAAAAATCGGTTTTGAAGGAGGTCAAATGCCCTTGCAACGTCGTCTCCCCAAATATGGTTTTAAAAATATCAATCGTATTGAATACAAAGCAATCAATCTTGATGTTTTGCAACGGTTGGCCGAAAAGGATAATTTGCAAAAAATAGGGATAAGCACTTTGATTGATGCCGGTTTTATCAGTAAAAATCATTTAGTAAAAATCTTGGGCAAAGGCGCTTTATCGGTTAAATTGGAAGTAGAAGCACATGCTTTTTCCAAATCGGCTGAAAGTGCAATTCAAGCAGCCGGTGGAAATGTAGTAAAATTGTAGATCAATGAAAGCGATTGAAACCATAAAAAACATTTGGAAAATTGAAGAACTGAGAAATCGGATCATCACTACAGTAGCCTTGGTGGCCATTTATCGTTTCGGGACTTATGTCGTATTACCGGGAGTGGATACCGCCTCTTTGGCAACATTAAAACATCAGACGAGTGAAGGATTATTGAACTTGTTGAATATGTTTTCGGGTGGAGCGTTTTCCAATGCTTCGATTTTCGGATTGGGAATCATGCCGTACATTTCGGCATCTATTGTGATCCAGTTGTTGACCATGGCAGTTCCTTTTTTCCAGAAATTACAGCGGGAAGGAGAAAGCGGTCGACGCAAGATCAATCAATACACACGTTATCTTACGGTTTTGATTTTGATTGTTCAAGGTCCCGTGTACCTGATCAATGCAAGAGCGCAAGGAGTAGTCATGCCCGACAATGTCTGGTTCAGAGTTTCATCCACCATCATATTGGCTGCGGGAAGTATGTTTATCATGTGGCTCGGAGAACGTATAACCGATAAAGGAATCGGAAACGGAATATCATTCATCATTATGGTGGGAATCATAGCCCGTTTACCTCAAGCAACGGTTCAGGAATTTGTATCCCGTACCACTGATGCAACCAGTGGGGGTTTGGTCATGTTTTTGGGAGAAATCTTATTGTTGTTGTTTGTGATTGCCGGTTCCATTTTATTAGTACAAGGGACACGAAAAATTCCGGTGCAATATGCAAAACGTATCGTAGGGAACAAACAATATGGAGGAGCACGCCAATACATTCCGTTGAAAGTGAATGCCGCCGGAGTGATGCCGATCATTTTTGCGCAAGCGATCATGTTTATTCCGATCACGTTGGTAAGTTACGCCAACCCTGAAAACATATCGGGAGGTATTTTGCGTTCTTTGACGGATATGCACGGCTTTTGGTATAATGTTGTATTTGCATTGTTAATCATCGCATTTACTTATTTTTATACGGCAGTGACCATCAATCCGACCCAAATGGCGGAAGATTTGAAGAAGAACAACGGATTTATACCGGGAATAAAACCGGGCAAAAAGACGGCAGAGTATATTGATATGATTATGTCCCGGATCACCCTTCCCGGGTCGTTGTTTATCGCCGTGGTGGCTATTATGCCCTCATTTGCCCGTTTGATCGGTATTACGGGAGGGTTTGCCCAATTCTTCGGAGGAACGTCTCTGCTTATTTTGGTGGGAGTTGTTCTGGACACCTTGCAGCAGGTAGAAAGCCACTTATTGATGCGTCATTACGACGGGTTGTTGAAATCCGGAAGAATAAAAGGACGCACAGGAACGGTGGCGGCATATTAAGAATATATATCAATGATTTACCTGAAAACGGATGAGGAAATAGAATTGCTTCGTGAAAGTAATTTGTTGGTCGGAAAAACGTTGGGCGAAGTCGCCAAACATATCCGGCCGGGTTGCACGACGAAGCAGTTGGATAAAATAGCCGAACAATTTATCAGAGATCATGGAGCGGTTCCCGGTTTTTTAGGCTACGGCGGGTTTCCCGGAACTCTTTGTACCTCGGTGAATGAACAAGTTGTTCATGGAATACCGGGAGGTTATGTCTTGCAAGAAGGCGATATTATTTCGGTAGATTGCGGAGTTCTTAAAAACGGTTTTTACGGGGATTCGGCTTACACGTTTTGTGTGGGAGAAGTCAAATCGGAAGTCGCGGCTCTTTTGAAAACAACCAAAGAATCTTTATATTTAGGGATTGAAATGGCCGTTGAGGGAAAACGGATCGGAGATATCGGTTTTTCCATTCAACAATATTGCGAATCAAAAGGTTATTCGGTGGTCAGAGAGATGATTGGTCACGGGGTCGGAAAAAATTTACATGAAGAACCGGAAGTTCCCAATTACGGGAAAAGAGGTTCGGGCGTTAAATTGAAATCGGGGATGGTGATAGCCATTGAACCCATGATTAATTCGGGCGACAAAAAAATTGTGATGGAAAAAGACGGATGGACCGTTCGAACCAAAGATCATAAACCGTCGGCTCATTTTGAGCATACAGTGGCTGTGAAAGAAGGAAAAGCGGATATTTTATCATCATTCGAATCAGTTGAAAAAGTTTTGGGGATTCATGCGGTTTAGCCCGGAAACATTTTTAAAATAATTTTATGGATAAACATTGCAATCGTAATTTTTAATGTATGGCTAAACAAGCTGCAATAGAGCAAGATGGTATTATCATGGAAGCATTGTCTAATGCGATGTTTCGCGTAGAGTTGGAAAACGGACATGAAATTATTGCACATATATCCGGAAAAATGCGTATGCATTATATTAAGATTCTGACCGGGGATAAAGTTCGAGTGGAAATGTCGCCTTACGATTTATCGAAGGGACGAATTGCTTTTAGATATAAATAAATAAAGAAACAACAATATGAAAGTCAGAGCATCATTGAAAAAGCGCACACCCGATTGTAAAATAGTAAGACGTAAGGGTCGCTTGTACATTATTAACAAGAAAAATCCGAAGTATAAACAACGTCAAGGATAATTTTATTATTTTTGCAAAAATATTTAACGAATTTTATGGCGATAAGAATAGTTGGTGTAGATTTGCCGCAAAGCAAAAGAGGCGAGATTGCGTTGACCTATATCTACGGAATCGGTCGTAGCAGCGCAAACAAAATTTTACAGGAGGCAGAAATTGATAGAGATATCAAAGTGAAGGATTGGACAGACGACCAAGCTGCAAAAATCCGTGAAATCATCGGAGCTAAATACAAAGTGGAAGGAGATCTTCGCTCGGAAGTGCAATTAAACATTAAGCGATTAATGGATATCGGTTGTTACCGGGGAGTGCGTCATCGTATCGGATTGCCGGTGAGAGGACAAAGCACCAAAAACAACGCTCGTACCCGTAAAGGTAAAAAGAAAACCGTTGCTAATAAGAAAAAAGCTACTAAATAATAAGAGTTGATATGGCTAAAAAGACAGTTGCAGCTAAAAAAAGAAATGTAAAAGTTGATGCAAACGGACAATTGCATGTTCATTCTTCTTTTAATAATATCATTGTATCCTTGGCCAATGGCGAAGGTCAGGTAATTTCCTGGTCTTCGGCGGGAAAAATGGGATTCAGAGGATCTAAAAAAAATACACCTTATGCTGCACAAGTGGCAGCGCAAGATTGTGCCAAAATAGCGTATGACTTAGGATTGCGAAAAGTGAAGGCTTATGTAAAAGGGCCGGGTAACGGACGCGAATCCGCGATCAGAAGTGTGCATGGCGCAGGAATTGAAGTGACGGAGATTATAGATGTAACGCCGCTTCCTCATAATGGTTGCAGACCTCCCAAGAAAAGAAGAGTATAAAAATCATATACATTGTATTTTTGAAATAATTTTTTGGGGTGATGTAAAAAGTATGCTGCTGTAACTAACTGATATTCAATTTACAATAGCATTATATACAGCATGTTTTATCTTTATATTTGAAATTAGAGAGAGTTTTATAGATGCCGGTTATCAATTAGAGATCTTTTAAGCAAGTAATAAGTCGTGATTGTTAACTTTATGGTAATTTTGCTATTTTACAGTTGATTATACCGGCATGCTTTTTTATATCATCACTAATTTTTTTATAGAATATGAAAAATCACAAAATAATATTTGGTAGTGTCACAAATTGTATGATATCACAAAAACAGAACGTTTGGTAATCAGGATTTTAAAACCATTAATCAACATTTGAGACACCACCTGATATTTAATCTCTAATTTTAAACCATAATTAAAAATGATTTCACTATTTAAAATGATTTTAGTTTTTGTAGGAATCTCAATCAGTTCCATGCTATATGCAAGCGGAACAAATCCTACAGATAATGAAAAGAAAATTTGCTACAGCATAGATGCTGTAAATAACACGGTAACATTTATTTTCGACGAAACTACATGGAACAGGACAGGCGTTTCTACGGTTTATGTTCGCGGTTCATTTAATTCGTGGGGAAAGACTGCGGATTATGAAAGTAATTTCCGATTAACCCGACAGGGTGCCGGTTTTTGGTCTGTAACCCGCACTTTCAGCGAAGTGAAGCAACCGGGCAACAGCGGTCAACCGGAGTTTAAATTTTATGTGAACGGCAGTTATGCTAATGCGCCGTCCTTTGTACCCGAAGGTTATGTATTTCATAATGGAGATAATAACCAGATTATTGTATTTCCCGATGACGATTTGGCTGCAATCATTGCTAACAGCAATATTGCAAATACAATAAAGAATTTAGCCGATTTTGATTTAGGAACTACAGAAGGAAAAGAGGCACTTTCCAATTTTAGAAAAGTTCCGGGAATTGCACATCTTTACCGTTCTTATCACCCATTTAAAGTATCTAAAGCATCAGTAGGCAACACAGAAAATGAGAGGATGACTCTTGTTACGGAATTTGCAACATCCGTTGACATCAAATCCGATATTTGTTTATCAGGAAATGAAACGAGCGGCCTTGTTTCATATACGATAAGTGGGTTGGGTACGTTTCAGGAAGCAATACCTGCATATTATCAATCCATCATCGACAACGACAATGTCCTTTATGTAGGACAATCTACAACCATTCCGAGTTATAATGACGTATATTACAATTCTGACGGAGCAGTCTTTGGAAATTGGGTAAAAGAGATGGTGCAGTTTATTATTTCAGATGCACATCCTGCGCCGTTTTTAATTCATTGTCGCTTAGGAACGGATAGAACAGGGGTATTTTGCGCTGTTTTGGCATCCTTACTTGGCGTTTCGTGGGATGATATTGCGGCAGACTACCAATCCTCAAATAATATGGGAGTCAGGGAATTTAGAGATTATCATTTGTTAAAATATTCCTTGGAGAAAATGTTGGCAATTGATAATATAGAAAATGTAACAGACTTGAAAACAACCATATCCGAATATTTTATTTCTAATGGCTATTTGACCATGGAACAAATAGAGGCTATGGACGAAAAATTGAATGGATCACTTACTTCCCTGAGTGATACGAAAACAACTGCTGCACTGAGTATATATCCCAATCCTGCAAGTCAATATATCAATATTGTCGGAACGGACAGCAATATTTCCAAAATCAGCATAGTTTCACTCGACGGAAAAATTATTCAAGAAACAGATTATCATAATGATCCTGTTTATGTTGGAAATATCAATCCCGGATTATATTTTATGCAAATTGAAATGAGCGATAAAATAAATATCACAAAAGAAATTATAATAGTAAGGTAGTATTTTTGGTGGTGTCTCAAATAAGTTGATTAATGGTTTTAAAATCCTGATGATTACCAAACGTACTGTTTGTGATAGCATACAATTTGGGACACCACCATATTTTTGAGAGGATTAATCAGAGATAGATTTTTATTGAGTATCTTTGTCCCCCCAAATTATATATTGTTGCAACAGTTATTTGTAAAAAATGCGGTTATGAGCATTATGTTAAAAAATGAGAAAACATGGTGTGTAGCGTTTTAAATGCAAAGCATGGGGAGTGTAGTTTTATTTTAAGCGGTAATGAAACTGATAAAATATACTGTTGGAGGTTACCTGCGCCTGAAATTAACGCTTGGCATAAAAGAGATTTCATTGATGAAATGTGGCATTTTATAAAAAGAAGAACGCAAATTATGGATCCGGCGGGCTGTGGAGCACAGGGGAAATAAAACTATCGGAGGGTGTGTCGGGAATCGTTCTGCTGCGACATTGAGACGATTCTTTGTGAAATTCAAGCATTTAGACGCAACATTTTATTCGGACGACTTGGATGCTTACACAAAGGTAATCCCCTCCAAAAAGCATAAAATCGAGAAAAGATATATAATTAAATAAATAAAAATGGCAAGATATACAGGACCAAAAACAAAGATTGCCCGGAAATTCGGAGAAGCTATTTTCGGACCGGATAAAGTATTGTCCAAAAAGAATTATCCTCCCGGACAACACGGAAATTCCAGAAAAAGAAAAACATCGGAATATGGAATTCAACTTCGTGAAAAACAAAAAGCGAAGTATACTTACGGGTTGTTGGAGAAACAATTTCGTAATTTATTTGAAAAAGCTTCCCGGGCCAAAGGGATTACCGGTGAAGTATTGCTTCAATTGTTGGAATCCCGTTTGGATAACATCGTATTTCGTTTAGGAATCGCACCGACCCGTGCGTCAGCCCGTCAGTTGGTGTCTCACCGTCACGTTACGGTTGACGGGAAAGTGGTGAATATTCCGTCTTATACGGTGAAACCGGGACAAATCATAGGTGTCCGGGAAAGATCCAAATCATTGGAAGTTATCGACAATGCTCTGTCAGGATTCAATCACAGCAAGTATCCCTGGATGGAGTGGGATTCAAGTTCAAAATCGGGAAAATATTTACACATTCCTGAAAGAACGGATATTCCCGAAAATATAAAAGAACAGTTGATCGTAGAGTTATATTCTAAATAATAAGTAAATAATGGCGATATTAGCATTTCAAAAACCAGATAAAGTGTTGATGTTGGAGGCTACCGACAGTTACGGTAAGTTCGAATTTCGGCCTCTGGAGTCCGGTTATGGTATTACTATTGGTAATGCTTTACGCCGTATTCTGCTTTCTTCACTTGAAGGGTTTGCCATCACTTCAGTCAGAATTGAAGGAGTGGAACATGAGTTTTCCACCATTCCGGGAGTCATCGAAGATGTAACCAATATCATCCTTAACCTTAAGCAGGTTCGTCTTAAGCAAGTGGGCGAGGACGTTGAAGAGGAAAAAGTAAGCATTACCGTTTCCGGCATGGAAGAATTTAAAGCCGGAAATATCGGCCACAGCTTAAGCGGATTTAAAGTATTAAATCCGGATTTGTTGATTTGCCGAATGAATAAAGGGGTAAGTTTCCATATCGAATTAACGATAAGCAAGGGACGGGGATATGTTCCCGCCGAAGAAAACCGGACTTCCAACGATGAGGTTACGGTCATTCCCATCGATTCCATTTACACACCCGTCAGAAACGTCAAGTATGTTATCGAGAACTTTCGTGTTGAACAAAAAACCGACTACGAAAAGTTAATTCTTGAAATATCCACTGATGGTTCCATTTATCCGAAAGATGCTTTAAAAGAAGCGGCGAAGATATTGATTCACCACTTCATGTTATTTTCCGATGAAAAAATTTCGTTGGAAACCAAGGATGTGGACGGAAATGAAGAATTTGATGAAGAGGTATTGCACATGCGTCAATTGCTGAAAACAAAATTAATAGAAATGGATTTATCCGTCCGGGCATTGAATTGTTTGAAAGCGGCCGATGTGGAAACCCTGGGAGAGCTGGTTTCATTTAATAAAACCGATTTATTGAAATTCCGGAATTTCGGGAAGAAGTCGCTGACAGAACTTGATGATTTGTTGGACGGACTGAATCTTTCTTTTGGAATGGACATCTCAAAATATAAATTAGATAAAGAATAACGCGAAATGAGACATAATAAAAAATTTAATCATTTGGGGCGTACCCATTCGCATAGAAAAGCGATGTTGTCGAATATGGCCTGTTCATTGATTAAGCACAAGAGAATCAATACGACAACAGCCAAAGCCAAGGAATTGAGAAAATACATCGAGCCGTTGATCACCAAATCAAAAGATGACACGACGCATTCCCGTCGGATGGTTTTCAGTTCGTTGCAAGATAAACATGTAGTGAAAGAGTTATTTCAGGAGATTTCTCAAAAAGTGGCGAATCGTCCGGGCGGATACACCCGGATCATTAAAACAGGATTCCGTTTGGGAGACAACGCCGAAATGTGTTTTATCGAATTAGTTGATTTCAACGAAAACATGGTGAAAGACAAATCGGCCAAGAAATCTGCACGCACCAGACGTTCCGGAAAAAAAGCGGGTACGAATAGTGCTGTCGCGGCAGCACCTGTAAAAGAACCCGAAACTCAGGAGCAAACGACTGTAAAAGATGAGAATCCGGAAAGTGCGGAATAATATTTGTTTATTTTAACGACAAAATAAATGAAAGGGATAAGAGGTTTGCTTATCCCTTTTTTGCGGAATATTATTTTATATTTTAGACACAATATCGCCAAGGCGGAAAGATGCCAAGTTTAAATTCTTTGTGGCTTAGAAACTATTTAAAATTCAATCGGAGTCCGTTGTCGGTTATCAGTCTTCGGCGTTATTTGCTTCGCGTTATTGTTTATTATTTTATTCTTCGATTTTTCTACTTTTTTTGATATTGTTAATCTTATATAGATTTAAAATAAAAACCTTATTTTCTAAAAGCCCCTTTAGTAGCTTAGCAGCCGATACAATATGAACAATCTCACCCTTATTTCCCTTAATTTATAACTACAATAAATGTCGATAAAATCCCCTGAAATAAGCGAATAAGAGCAGAGATCAGATGGATTACCGCGCTGCTGAGGGAACTACAAAACAAGGGTTGCCTATATCTATTTAACAATGCCGTTTTTTTAATACCGAAGACAAGTAACACGGAGCAAATAACGCCGAAGGCAAATAACCGATAACTCAAATCGGTGTCAATACAAAATTTAAACAACCTCTTAGGCGTTGTTTAGTCTATTTAACCGCGTAATATTTGCAATAGAGGTTCAATCCGCACGCTCCGCATTTGGGTTTTCGGGCCAAACAAACGTAACGGCCGTGAAGAATCAGCCAATGATGGGCTTTGGGAATTAAATTTGCGGGAATGTATTTGATCAATTCTTTTTCCGTTTGCAGCGGAGTTTTGGAATCATCGGTCAAACCCAACCGGTTAGATACTCTGAAAACGTGCGTGTCAACAGCCATCACCGGTTTATTGTAAACGACGGAAGCGATTACATTAGCCGTTTTGCGTCCTACACCGGGAAGTTTCATCAATTCATTTACATTATCGGGAACAACTCCGTTAAATTTCGAAATCAGCATCTCGGCCATTCCGACCAGATGTTTGGATTTGTTGTGGGGATAAGAAACGCTTTTGATGTATTCGAAAATCACTTCCGGTGTCGATGCGGCGAGGACTTCCGGTGTCGGGAAATCGTGAAATAATTTGGGCGTCACCGTATTAACCCGCACATCGGTGCATTGTGCCGAAAGGATCACGGCAATCAACAGATGAAACGGATTTTCGTAATGCAACTCGGTTGCTGCATCCGGCATGTTTTTTCGGAACCATTCGATGATTCGGGTATATCGTTCTTCTTTTGTCATGACGTTTTTTTAAGGATATGGTACACGAACGGGTTATTTATTGAATGTGCAAATATAGTGTATTTTAATTTATACGCTGAATTTTTTTCACCGAATGTCAATGGCGGCCCTGCGTGAGGGATTGCAGCGGGTAGCGGGCGTTTTTCGGGCTGACGCAAGGGAGGAACGACCGCAGGGGAAGCCGCGAAAAACCGGCCGATACGAGCGGAAAGCCCGACCCCGCCGTGTACGACGATCGGAAACGATATGAAGACCGGACGGTGGGGGCACGCCCGAATTAAAAAATATCAAAATGGTCAAAATCCTTGTATTTGCACGATTCAATTTCCGAATAATCATTTACCTTTGCCGGTTGAAGGTAAGAGTTAAGAGTTAAGAGTTAAGAGTTAAGAAGTAAGAGTTAAGAGTTAAAGGGTAAGAAGCAGGGGTTATGCAACATTTTGTATTTGTTTACGTATTGATTACAACAAGTTTATTTTTGATGGGTTCTTGCAATCCGAAACAGCCCAAACCGGTCGATGAGGGTAACCAACCTGTTCCCGTCGAAGAAAGCAAAGCTCCGGACTTTGCGGCCGACAGCGCATATATTTACATCGAAAAACAGGTAGACTTCGGGCCGAGAGTGCTTAATACCAAAGCGCATGAAAATTGCGGGGATTATCTCATTGCTCAAATGAAAAGTTTCGGCGCCAAGGTGATCGAGCAAAAAGCCGAATTGCGCGCGTTTAACGGGGATAAACTGAATGCGCGGAATATCATCGGGGTTTTCAACGAAAAACAGGAGTATCGGATTCTGCTTTTTGCGCATTGGGACAGCCGTCCGTTTGCCGATCAAGACCCGGATCCGGAAAAACATAACACCCCGATCGACGGGGCCAACGACGGTGCCGGCGGAGTCGGTGTTTTGATGGAAATCGCCCGTCAAATCGGAATGAAAGCACCGGAAGTCGGCGTCGACATTATTTTCTTTGATGCGGAAGACATGGGCGCTCCGCAATCTTATGAAGGCGACGCGGGCGAAGAGACGTGGTGCCTCGGTTCGCAATATTGGGCCGTGCAACCGCACGTCAAAGGATATATGGCCAAATTCGGCATTTTATTGGATATGGTCGGCGCAAAAGATGCGTTTTTCCTGAAAGAAGGGTTTTCGGTTCAATACGCAAACCGTTATGTGGAAAAGGTTTGGCAAAAAGCTGCGAGCATCGGTTACGGAAAATATTTCATCAACGAAAAGGGCGGATATATCACTGATGATCATCTCTATGTCAATCAGTTGGCCGGAATCCCGAGCATCGACATCATCCAGTCGGATAAAACCACCCGCAGCGGATTCTATGAACATTGGCACACGACGAATGACACCATGGATTTTATTGATAAGGAAACGTTGAAAGCTGTGGGACAAACGGTGATGGAGGTGATTTACAGCGAGAAAGTTAAAAAGTAGAAAGTAAAAAATCTTTCCCCTATTTCATATCCGAAACTCTTAACTCTTAATTCTTAACTTTTAACTTTTAATTCTTAACTTCAAAAATGACAATCAACGAAGCACAAGACAAGATTATCGAAGATTTTTCGGCATTGGAGGATTGGATGGATAAATATGCGTTACTCATCGAATTGGGAAATTCATTGCCGAATTTGGACGAAAGATATAAAACGGAAAATAATTTGATCGAAGGCTGCCAAAGCCGGGTTTGGCTGCAAGCCGATTATATCGACGGAAAAATTATTTTCAAGGCGGAAAGTGATGCGGTTATCGTGAAAGGTATCATCGCATTGCTGATTGATGTTTTGTCGAATCACTCCCCCGATGAAATTTTAAACGCCGATTTGTATTTCATCAATCAAACCGGATTGCGAGAACACCTCTCTCCCACCCGATCCAACGGATTGTTGTCGATGGTGAAGCAAATGAAGTTGTACGCGATGGCGTTTAACAGTAAACAAGTTGACAAGTAAACGAGTAGACAAGTCACCCAGTCCACTCGTCTACCCGTTTACTTTTGTCTACCTGTTTACTCGTCTACCTGCTTTTAATCCGTTGCCGCAGGGCATACACGAGGCTGCCGGCGAATAACACCATAAGCCCGTCGCCGAGGGGTACTTTGTTCGAGGTGCCGCCGCCTTCCGTGCCGCCGGCACGCAAAATATCGTCCCCGTCCTTTTGGATTTCCGGACGGTCATTCTGTTGACTTGACGTCAGGCCTTCTTTTTCTGTGGCTCCGGACGGATTTTCCGCCCGGTCCCCCTCACTGAAACGGACGGACTCCCCGTCTTTCGAAAACGGTTTGACGTTCTGTGTTTTCCCGCCGTAAGGATAAGTTGACACATATTCCTTTTCTCCGGAAAAAAATCCGCCGCTCCCCGTTCCGGAATAAACATTCCCCGAAACGCCTTCAAAAGCGAGAAACAGAAGGACGATTGCTCCCGGCAACATCCTCCGCATCATCATTGTTTTTATTGCTGTTTTCATTTTTTAATATCCGTTGTTTTGTAAACGCTAAGCCACAAAGACGCGAAGTTTAAATTCTTTGTGACTTTGTGTCTTTGCGACTTCGCGTTTAAAATATAATTTGTTTTTGAGACATTCTTATTTTTTATCTTA
>WRGA01000073.1 GCA_009787405.1 Candidatus Azobacteroides sp. | reverse complement strand
TCCTTACGGCGGGAAAACACAGAACGTCAAACCGTTTTCGAAAGACGGGGAACCGGTACGTTTCAGCGAAAGTGACCGGGCGGAAAATCCGTCCGGAGCCCGGGAAGGGGAAGGCCTGACGTCAAGCCGGCAAAATGACCGTCCGGAAATCCAAAAAGACGGGGATGACATATTGCGTGCCGGCGGAACGGAAGGCGGCGGCACCTCAAACAAAGTACCCTTGGGCGACGGGCTTATGGTGTTATTCGCCGGCAGCCTCGTATATGCCCTGCGGCAACGGATTAAGCGCAGGTAGACGAGTAAACAGGTAGACGGGTAGACGGAGTTCGGGTATCACAGAGCCGGACTTGTCTACCCGTTTACTTATCTACTCGTTTACTCGTTTCGGGGGTTAAGGCTGAAAACCTTTAAATCAATAGCGCAGGGTATTGTTCCATTGACAAAAATCGAGCAGATAGTGGAAGCCCTGAAAGATAGCAATCAATTGATAATGTTACGATTACTATCTTTCAGGGCTTTCGGTTTATTTTTGTCTTTTTTTGTCGCCGAGCATCGTTCTGCGCTATTGATTTTGCTCTTTCAGAGCATCTCGGCGAAATTGAATGCATTCGTTCAATTTCGCGACATCCGAAACTTGTTTACTTGTCTACTCGTTTTCTCGTCAACTTGTTTCTTCGTGTTTAATTTTTATTTATTTTTATTCTCATCAGGAGAAATAAAATCAGCCGCTTTGTATCTGGCATCCTTTATTTTTTCTTTGGCTCCGGTTTTGTCGGCCCAATCATCCATGGTTTCGATCATTTTCTCCGTTATATCCTGAGCTTTTCGGGTAAGCAGATCCAATTTTTCTTTTGCCGAATCTGAAAATGTTTTTGCCTTATGACATAAAAAAGCGTCCCAATCAGGTTCCGGGCCGTTTTCTTGCAGATATTCCTTCACGCATGTAATGGAGTGAATGGCTTGTTCATAAGTTAACCCGACTTCATTTCGCAATTTAGTTACCAAAGTGTCCATAAATGATCTGTTTTTGAGTTAATTCGTTAATTCAAAAGAAATCTATCTTGTTATTTTAATCATCGGATGTTTTTGAATCTTATCCGTTTTATAGTAACAATTTGGACATCTGTTTTGTTCTGATCGGAATAAACCGGAAAAATATAAGAAACGGGTTAATGTTTGAAATTTGCTTTATAAAGCAACGATTCGATCATGTCGGATAAACCGGATTTCGATAGATCGTCGGAATCGATTTTTAATACTCTCATCTCAATGATTTCTCCCATGCATTCCGTGATAAAATAGTTCGTGACTATGGGTGAAGAACTTATTTCCGCCGACATGATATACCATTTTTGTCCATTTATGTTGCATGTGCCTAAACGACTGATTTTGTGGTCGGTCAGACATTCGAATGAGGCATACCTCATATATAAATATTGTTCCGCCGTTAAATGGTTCTCATTAACCGGTAACCACAATAAGCAATAGTCTTTGGATTCGGAAGAACTGACCAGACCGGAGTAGAATGTCCGGTCATTATCTTCCGTCAACGGTTCCTTCTTTAACGAAACCGTGTACATTCCCTTTTTTTGGGTTATTCCGTCTTCGGATTCGGGATATACCTTCACTTGCGGCAGATAAGGAATATATAATGTCGCTTTCAATTCCGGAAAAATACATTTTAACATGGTAATACCTTTGACGGAAGTATTTTTCGAGATGGAAATTTCAGGTAATCGGTATTTGAATCCGAATTCTTCAATAGGAATGATTTGCCCCAATGACTGATTGTTTTTCACCAAAAAAAGACCCTCCTTTTGAGCATCATCAATGTGAATTTGAGCAAGAAAATCGTCGACAGACTGTAAATCCGGAGCCGAAACATCAGAAAATAGAAACACTGCCGAATACGTTTTGACCGGAATGACAACCAAGATCGTCGGCATGGATTTTGATCCGTAAGTATATATTTTTGAAGGGATTCCGTTTACCGCATAATCATATTCTTCAGTACAAAATCCGGCGTAAGAATCTTCGGAGTAATCATTCATCAGATTGTTCGGGTTTATTCCGGCTCCGGCTGCTCCTCCTTTTACAAACCGGTATTTCATGTCGAATCCCGGAGCTTTAAAAACCCCGGCTTCCGTCGTTCCGGAAAAATCATCGAGCGAACCGGATGCCGTCAGCAACGTGGTGGCATCGTTGATTTTTATTCGGGGGGCACGAATTACCGCCGATGCGTCAAACGGGATGACAAACGTTAATCCCAATACAGGATAGTATGTGCTGTCTTTCGCATAATAATGAATAGAGTGAGACTCCAAATCGTCGCCGGAATAAGAAGAACGCCCGTAATCCGGCGTACATGCGGCGATAATATCCCGGCAGATTTGTTTTGTTTTTTCGTCTTTGGCTAAAATACGGAATGTGAGTATTTTATAATCGGAAAAATTCTGATACGATTCGGCTTTTTCTTCATCGGGTTGATCGATGGTGTAAAAATCACCGAATTCGGATTTTATTCCCGGACGGTCTGCCTGTTCAGATCCGAAAGCTGTCATGCGTAATTCCAGACACGGAGTTTTGGTATCCGGCAACGCAAACATCACGCTGATTGCATTCGTTATGGAATCAGGTTCCACGGAATAACGGACATAATCGGAACAGATCGACAGCGAGGCGTCTTTTTGATTTAAAAAAGGGACTTGAAATCCCCAGCCGGCAGGAATCGGGATGCTCAATGAATAATTTTCCGGACAAAAGCGGTAGCCGTAAGGAAGGTATATAAAGTCTTTTGATCCTGTAATTTGAGCCGGCAGTTGTATGTAAAAGAGACATGAAGCAATCAGGAGGATGATTTTTTGTATTTTTTTCATACGTTAATAGTTTTTGGGTTGCTGTTTGTTCTGCAAATGTATAAAAAGAAAATTGAAAAATCATTTAATCCATCATTGAAGATCGATTTTATATATTTTTACATTTCGAAAGCATCCGACATCCTTCATTGTTCTTTTGAACAAGACTGAAGACGCATGCTTCAAAGGATATGACACGAATTGAAAAGTCGGTGACTTTCTCAAAATTTAAGATTTGCATCCGGAAATAAAATCCGGAAAAATTTACGTAATTTCGATAATATATCTTAATTTTGCGTGCTTAAAAGAAAAGGCCTTTAAAACATGTTTTATTAACAAATATAAACACAAAGATTATGTCTAAAGTAACTGTTGTCGGAGCAGGAAATGTTGGTGCAACCTGCGCAAATGTACTATTGTTCAAGGAAGTGGCAGATGATATCGTATTGTTGGATATCAAAGAAGGAATATCTGAGGGAAAGGCCCTCGACATGACTCAAACTGTCGGTTTTTTGGGATGTGATTCAAGAATTAAAGGGGTGACCAATGATTATTCCGCTACCGAAAAATCTGATGTGGTCATCATCACTTCAGGAATTCCCCGTAAGCCGGGAATGACAAGGGAAGAATTGATCGGAGTGAATGCCGGTATCGTAAAAGGAGTTGCCGAAAATATTTTGAAATATTCTCCCGATGCCGTCATTATTGTGGTGAGTAACCCGATGGATACGATGGCGTATTTGACGTTGAAAGCAACCGGACTTCCGAAAAATCGCGTGATCGGTATGGGCGGCGCTCTTGACAGCGCTCGTTTCAAATGCTACTTGAGCCGGGCATTGAATGTGAATCCGAATGAGGTGGAAGGTCTTGTCATCGGCGGACACGGCGATACAACCATGATTCCTTTGACCCGTTTTGCCACTTACAAAGGATTGCCGGTAAGCAATTTGTTGGATGCGGAAAAATTGAATAAAGTGGTTTCCGATACGATGGTCGGAGGCGCAACATTAACCGGTTTGCTGGGAACTTCCGCGTGGTATGCTCCGGGCGCTGCGGTTGGTTACCTTACAGAATCGATCATCTACGACCAGAAGAAAGTGATTTCTTGTTGCGTTGCTTTGGACGGAGAATACGGTCAAAAAGACATTTGCATCGGGGTACCCGTTGTCATCGGCAAAAACGGTTGGGAAAAAATCATCGATTATAAATTAAACGCCAAAGAACAAGAATTATTCGATAAGAGCGCCGAGGCTGTTCGCAATACCAACAATGTATTGAAGGAAATCAAGGTGTTGTAATGAAATACGTTTATTTCAAATAACCTTTATAAGCAGATTTTAGTTTTTAGTGAGAAAGGGAGTGTTTCAACCGGGAAACACTTCCTTTTTTATATTTCACGGATTAAAGCTCCTTTCTTTCTTATGTCATAATAATTGATCCCGGCATTTTCACATTCGGTTTTTAATCGTCTATACCGATAATCGGGGAGAGAGGCATCCAAAACAATTTGTTTCGGAGAAATAATCCGTGTAACAGCTTCGATATCGGAAGAAAATCCTTTTCCCACCACCAGATAATCGACGGCGAGCTTTTTATCGGTTCGATAATGAGCGAAGTTGTTGTCATTGAGCAGAAATATACTTTTTCCCATGAAAAGCAGAAACCGGTCTTTGTAGAAAAGCCTGTTGTCGCAAAAAACGGAATCTAACACGGTCGGCGCCGAAAGCCGGTATTTCAGCCGTAGTCCGGTTGTTGCGTATTCCGTCCGGTTTAAATCGCCGCTTAACAGATAATGATGCCGGTTCGCCATTAATACGATGCCGGGAGATTCCTGTTGATGAAGAAATACGATTTTCGAAGCATTCACGGATTGATATGTTTTGATATGATAAGAGACAAGCAATGCGGCAATACATCCCAAGAATGCGATTAACCGGCCGGGTTTGCGGGTTCGGACGAACAGAAAAAGACAACAGATCAAGACAAAAATAATCCCAAGTTCAATTTTGTAAAGCCGGATGTTTTGAATGGAAGATCCCGGCAATTGTTGAATAAATGCGACCCCTTTGTTCAATGTCTCCAATGAAATTTCCAAAATATTTTTGATGATCCGGTCGCTCCCGATTGCCGATTGAACGAAAAGCAGTGTGATGGCGGCAACGATAATGATGTAAGTAATCGGAATGACCAATAGATTCGTCAAAATGAAATAATTCGGAAACTGATGAAAATAATAAGCCGCGATGGGAAATGTTCCGATTTGCGCCGCTACGGATACAGTGATTAAAGACCAAACCGGTTTTAAAAAACGGTGCTTTATGTGGATTGATTTTTCCAAATACGGTTGCAAGACGACAATGGACAATACGGCGGAATAGCTCAGTTGAAATCCGACATCAAACAGATAATACGGATTGTACAGCAGCATGCCGAAGGCGGAAATACAAATGGTATTGTGAATGACCGATTTACGGTTGATCGCCACGGCAAAAGCCATCAAAGAAATCATGCAGGCGGCCCGGATAATGGATGGAGACAACCCGGTGATAAAGGCATATATCCAAATGCAGACAATGATGATGCATTGTTTTGAAATGCGGTATGCGGGTTTATTCCGTCCTAAAGGAAATAACAGAAAATTGGTGACCAGATAAATAATGCCGACATGCAATCCGCTGACAGACAATATATGACTTGCTCCGGTCAGGGAAAAACGTTGACGCAATTCCGGACTCAGCGTATCTTTATATCCCAGAGTAATCGCTGACAAAAGGGCTGTTTCTTCCGGAGGAAAATGAAGATCGTCATACATCGATAACAGTCGTTGCCGGTATAAAAAAGCTTTTTGCCGGAGTGGTGTCCGGTCGGAACGGTCAACCGGTTTCCAATCGGACGGTTTTACAAACGTGGAAGCCGAAATGCCTTGTTGCCGGAGATAAAAAGCATAATCAAATTCTTCCGGATTGCCGGCATTCCGTACCGGAGCAATCGTCGCTTTGATCAGCAAACCATCTCCGGGCATCAGGTTTTTCGACAAACCGTCTTTGGATATATAGGCCGTGATGTCTTTATTTACGGGACATCGGTGAATGCTGTCAACCGACGAATAAACATGTAACCGGCAAAGCATTGTTTTCTCTTTTTCGACGGGAGGATCAGTTATTCGACAGTCGTAAATTCGTTCTTCTTCGGAAAGAGTCCAAGAAATTTGCTTGTTCCGTTCGGAAAAAACATACATTCCGAGAACAATGAAAAAGGTGGTGACGCCCATACCGGACATCCAACGGAAACGGTACGAATTTCCGGAAGAAAAAGGGAGAAACGAACATCCGAAACAAAGGCAGGAAACGACGAAAATGATTAGGATAAACGGTTCGGAATCAATGTAATATCTTATTACGATACCGATGATTAAAGGCAACAAAAACCGGATGAAAGGGGCTTTATTGATCAAGGTATTCACAGATAAGAATTATTTTTGTGGCCTGCTTACAGCGATTTAAGTTGATGGATGGCGTGAATCGGATCGGACGATTTGAAGATGAAATTTCCCGAAACCAAAACATCCGCTCCGGCATCCAATAGTTTCCGCCCTGTTTCTAATGTGACTCCGCCGTCCACTTCGATAAGCGTTTGGATATTTTTCCGTTCGATCATTTCTTTCAACCGGCTGACTTTCGTCAAAGAATGATCGATGAAATCCTGTCCGCCGAATCCCGGATTAACGGTCATCAAAAGCACCATGTCCAAATCCTGCAAAATATCGTCCAATAAACTGACCGGAGTATGAGGATTCAACGTCACCGAAGCTTTCATCCCGGCTTCTTTAATTTGTTGAACGGTCCGGTGCAAATGCCGGCATGTTTCATAATGTACACTCAACATGTATATGCCGGTTTCTTTAAGGTGCGGAATGAATTTTTCGGGATGAACGATCATCAAATGCACATCCAACGGTTTGGTCGACAATTTCCGGGCAACCTTCAAAACCGGAAATCCGAAAGAAATATTCGGAACGAACACGCCGTCCATGATGTCAAAATGAAGCCAGTCGGCTTCGCTCCGATTGATCATTTCAATTTCCCGTTGCAGATTCCCGAAATCTGCCGATAGTATGGAAGGAGAAACTTTGTGCCTCATATTTTTGTATTAATGACACAAAGATAAATAAAAAAGCCTTTCTTTACGTTCAAGAAAGGCTCTTCATAACATCAAATTAAACTTCCCGTTGCAAAACCGGTCAAAATGTTTCACATTTAATAATCGTCAGTTTAAAAAATAAGACTGATTTTGGATCTGCTTGGTGTTTGCCGAATGATAAATCCGTGCAAAACTCTTTAAAAAATCAAGCGTACTTTTTTGGGGATTGGGGGTGGAATTTTTTTTATCGGTCACAGGATTTTCGTCATTTGTAATCATTTTTTTCATAGGCCTGCATATTCATTTTATTTGACATTTATTATTTAAAACGAACATTCTGCCGGTTTAGTATAATCCCTCCCTGATTTTTTATCGAAGCAAAAAGCGAAAAGGGAAAGGCTAAAGATCAACCTCTCTCTTATCCTTTTACTTGAGTCAGTTTAATTATAGGTAAGAGAGATTTTATTTTCTTTGGCCAATCGCCTCATATTCATCACAGCATATCTCATTCGTCCCAGCGCTGTATTAATGCTTACACCGGTTAAATCGGCGATTTCTTTGAACGACAGATTTTTGTAATAGCGTAAAATAACGACTTCTTTTTGGCTTTCGGGTAAAATCTGGATCAATTTTTGCACATCGGAACAAATCTGATGCTTAATGATTTTATCTTCGATCGTTTGTTCGCAATAATTGATGTTATTCAGCAGATCAACAACTTGTTGATCATTGGAAATCGTATTTTCATTTTTTTCTTGCCTGAAATGATCGATGATAAGATTATGAGCAATACGTATAATCCACGCCGGAAACTTTCCGTTTTCGGTATAACGTCCTTGTTTCAAGGTAACGACAGCTTTTACGAATGTTTCTTGAAAAATATCCTCCGTCAAGATTTTGTCCTTGACGATGAAAAAAATGTAAGAGAATATCTTATTTTTATGACGGTTAAGCAAGATATCAAAAGCCTCGTTCTTTCCGCTCACATATAGGTTAACCAGTTCTTCATCAGATAGTTTAATTAATCTGCTCATTGCTTTTACATATGTTTAAGGTTATAAAAGTAGCGGTCTTCCTATAGGCTGTAACGGTTTTGAATGAATGAACCTTTTTGATTTTTTGAGATTAAAGGCTGCAAATGAATGGCTTTTTTTCTAATAAAAAAAATTTTTTAACTAAAAAATGGGACTATAAAATTAAATTATCTTAATGTCAGGTTATTAAGCAAAAAATAGAATGTGGTGATTTCAGATGTGACGGGATCTGAGGTTTACTTTTTGCATTATTTCGTTTTTTCTCCGAATAGTTCTTGCATCAAAAATATTTTTTATTACTTTTGCATCGGAAAAATCGGGGTGTAGCACAGTTGGCAGCGCGCCACGTTCGGGACGTGGAGGTCGGACGTTCGAGTCGTCTCACCCCGACAACAATGATAACAACCATCCGGCAATCAGGTGGTTGTTTCTTTTTTCTCCGGATTTCTAAAAAGTCATTTTTCAAAAGGAAGGATGTTCTGCAAGTGAATGTAAGGTTCTGTCGGAAAATATAACAGGTCACTTCAGGAAAGAAAAAAAATCATTCACCGGTGTATCTTTTTGACAGGAGACAAGCCCCGACAGAAGCATTTAAGAGTATGAAAAACAGAAAAAGAGCCGTTGTTTATCGGACGGTTGGAAGAAAACCGGAAATTGAAGCAGTCAGAATTATTCGACGTTACCGGTGTTGATTTTACACAGGGCAGGTTGTTGAAAGACAGTTTATGCCAATATGCAAGAGGATTACAAAAGTAAACAGGTACGGCAGGGAATGCTACCCTATAAACCGGTAAAAGAAAATCTCCGGTAATCCGTTTCCGTACATGACGGGGTATCGCTCCGCGTCGAAAATGACGAAAATAATCCGAAAGCCTTGAACTCTTAACTTTTAATTCTTAACTCTTAACTTTCAAATCCCAATTTTCTCAAAATCGTCTTTTCGCCCTCTGTCGCATGAATGACCGAATAAGCCGGAAACTCCCGCCTTAATCTGTAACTGCTTCTGAAATTTTCGAAATTTTCCGGATGCTCTTTCAATTCATCACTGTCGAACATCGGATTATAGGTTGCTAAAATGGCGTTTGCCGTCCGATTGCCGGGAAAGGAATTTAAATCGATGATGCTGTTTTCCGGTGCGGGAAGTTTGAGCCGTGAAACGTCGATGTTCAGTTTGAAAAAACCGGATAAAGCATTCACAATCATTCGGGTGGCATTCAGTTTACCGTCTGTGGAATAACCCGCGATATGGGGTGTCGAAATAAAAGCTTGTTGCAACAGGGAACGATCGATGTCCGGCTCATTTTCCCAGCAATCGATGATCATTTCCGAAATTGTTCCGTCGGAATATGATTTTTTCAGACTTTCGGAATCGATGACTTCGCCTCTGCTTGAATTACAAATGATCGGCCGTTTTTTTAACCGGGCAAAAAAAGACGAATCGGCCAAATGAAAAGTCGGATATTTTCCCGCTAAAATCAAGGGCGTATGAAAGGTAATGATGTCGCATTCTTCCGCGATGGTGCGCAGATCGACAAATCCCTGTTCTTTTTCGGCGCGTGGCGGATCATTCAGCAGCACGTTCATGCCTGAGTTTTTGCAGGCAGCCTCGATTTTTTTGCCGACGTTGCCGACCCCGACGATTCCGACTGTTTTCCCGGACAAAGGGGAGTTATTTTTCAAGGATACATTATATAAAGACGACAAAATATATTGAGCAACCGAATCCGCATTGCATCCGGGAGCGTTTACCCAATAAATGTTGTTTTTTTTACAAAAGTCGGTGTCGATGTGGTCAAAGCCGATGGTGGCCGTTCCGATAAAACGAATGGAGCTGTTTTGAAGCAAAACCTCGTTGCATCGGGTTCGAGTGCGCACCAATAAAGCATCGGCATGTTTTACGTCTTCGTTTTTTATTTCTTTTCCGGGCAGATAAACCACTTCGGCAACCGGGTTCAACAGATCTCTCAGAAAAGGAATTTTATCATCTGCAATTATCCTCATTGAATAAACGAATTTAATCATCATGCCGGCGGCCTGACGGAGAATTTTAGTAATATCCGCAACAAACGGCTCTTATTGTTTGTTATATTATTCCGAAGGTTCGGGTTATATATTCAGGAGACGATATATCGGTATTCACAAAGATAAAAACATATTTTGGAAATTTGGTCATGGTGCGATAACTTCAACGTGTTTTTGTCAGTTTCCCGGCGAAAAATACTTCTTGTTTTGTTAATCGGCGTTAAGCTGCAGCTGTTTCTTGTTAAATAATTTCAAAATAAAGATTCCCGTATATAAATTGTCCGAGATTTGCTGTTAATTTGAAGCGTTTTATGTTAAAACAGAATGTTTAATTAACTTAATTGATAACAATCAAATGAAAAGTATTGTAAAAAAAATAGCTTTTTTTGCATCAGTGGCAGTTTTAAGTGCCGGAGTTTCTTTAGGAGTTTATGCCTATAAAGAAAAATATGGCAATACATCGAATCCGTATTCGAGTTTCGAAGGACAAACACCGTTCAAGTATGCTTCATTGACAAACGGATCGGTGGAAGGTCCTGATTTTACGGCAGCTGCCGATAAAGCTGTTCATGCCGTTGTTCACATTAAATCCACGGTTACCCGTCAGTCTTCGTCGAGAGGTTTTTCCGGAGATCCGTTTTTTGATTTCTTTTTCGGAGACAGAGGTTTCGGTCAGGCTCCTCCTCAAACACAAGAAGGAATCGGTTCCGGAGTGATTATTTCGACCGACGGTTATATCATCACCAATAATCACGTGATCGACGGCGCCGATAAAATTGAAGTGACGTTGAATGATAAGCGTTCTTTCCGGGCTAAATTGATCGGAACGGATGCCATTACCGATATTGCTTTGTTGAAAATTGAAGCGGACAATTTGCCGATCATTCCTTTCGGTGATTCCGATAAGTTGAAAGTCGGCGAATGGGTATTGGCCATCGGAAATCCGTTTAACCTGACCTCAACGGTTACGGCAGGTATTGTGAGCGCCAAAGCCCGCAGTCTCGGAATGGGCACTAAAATGGGCATCGAATCCTTTATTCAAACCGATGCGGCGGTAAATCCCGGAAACAGCGGCGGCGCTTTGGTGAATATAAACGGAGAATTGGTGGGCATTAATACGGCAATTGCTTCTCAAACGGGCAATTACGCCGGATATTCGTTTGCGGTACCCATCAGCATGGCCGGTAAAATTGTCACCGATTTAAAACAATACGGTTCGGTGCAACGGGCTGTTTTAGGGGTGACCATCCGGGATATTGATGCTTCTTTTGCAAAAGAAAAAGGGTTGAATGATTTGGAAGGCGTGTATGTTCAAAGCGTGTCCGAACGCAGTGCGGCTATGGAATCCGGCATACAGGAAGGCGATGTGATTACGCAAATTAACGGGGTGACGGTAAAATCGGCTTCGGAATTGCAAGAGCAAGTGAACCGTTATCGTCCGGGCGATAAAATTTCGGTGAAAGTCGTCAGAGGAAAAGAAACCAAAAATTTCAGCCTGACCTTGAAGAATCGTCAGGGAAATACAGAGGTAACGAAAGATAAAGGAGTCGAAATTTTGGGCGCTGCCTTTAAAGAAATAACTCTCGAAACAAAAAAACAAATGGGCATTTCTTCCGGTGTGGAAGTGTCAGGATTGACCAAAGGAAAATTCCAGGAAGCCGGTATCCGGAAAGGATTCATCATTCTGAAAATCAATGATCAGCCGGTATCGTCACAATCGGATGTCGAAGAAATAACCGGTCGGCTGCTGTCTTCCGACGAACAAGCCATGTTCATTGTCGGAATGTATCCCAGCGGAAAAATGACCTATTATGCCATTGATCTTTCGGAATAAAAAGTTTAAAGATTTAATGGGAAAAAAGGCAATCAAAACATATTTTTATATACCTTTGCCCGCTTCTTTTAATTTCTAAGCACAATGAGACAGTTAAAAATAACCAAATCAATTACCAATCGCGAGAGTGCTTCGCTCGACAAGTATTTGCAGGAAATCGGACGAGAGGATTTGATTTCCGTCGAAGAAGAGGTGGAATTGGCTCAACGCATCAAAAAAGGCGATCGGTTGGCGTTGGAAAAACTGACGAGGGCAAATCTTCGTTTTGTGGTTTCGGTTGCAAAACAGTATCAAAATCAAGGGTTAAGTCTTCCAGACTTGATCAATGAAGGAAATTTGGGATTGATCAAAGCTGCCGAGAAGTTTGATGAAACGCGGGGGTTCAAATTCATTTCTTATGCCGTATGGTGGATTCGTCAATCCATTCTTCAGGCGTTGGCCGAACAATCCCGGATTGTCAGGTTGCCGTTGAACCAGGTCGGATCGTTAAATAAGATAAAGAAAACATTATCGAAGTTCGAACAAGAAAACGAACGGGCTCCTTCTCCCGAAGAATTGGCCGAAGAATTGGATATTCCCGTGGATAAGATTTCCGACACCATGAAGGTTTCCGGACGCCATATTTCCGTGGATGCCCCTTTTGTCGAAGGAGAAGACAACAGCCTGCTCGATGTGTTGGTGAATGACGATTCGCCCATTGCAGACCGTTCGCTGATCAACGAATCCTTATCGAAGGAAATCGACCGTTCGTTGTCGACGCTTACGGAGCGTGAAAGTGAAATCATCAAAATGTTTTTCGGCATCGGCTGCCAGGAAATGACGTTGGAAGAAATCGGAGATAAATTCGGTCTTACCCGCGAACGGGTTCGTCAAATCAAAGAAAAAGCGATCAGACGGTTGCGCCAAAATTCCCGGAGCAAATTGTTGAAAAGCTATTTAGGCTGATTCGTACATAACGACAGGAAAAGTAAAAAAGACACTTGAAAAAAACAAGTGTCTTTTTTATTAGCGGATTATTGTGGATTTCCGGTTACATTTCGGTTCACCTGTAAAAGTTGTGGGAAAAGCGCGTAGCGCTTATGTGTTTATAGTCGTGTGTGTAAGCGCATGGTGTTGATTTACAGGAGACCCTGTTTATTTCCCGAATTTTTCTCCGAAAATCAAATAACCGATATTCACGCCGAAATTGAAATGACTCTCTGCCCGGTTGTAAAAATTGGCAAATGCCTGCAACGAGATGATCGGTAAGTTCATCACGACGGAAAGTTCCCCGAAATAAGTGTTTTTGGAAAAAACATCTCCGTAACCGGCTTTTCCGTTGATGTTTTCAATCGGATGGACAGGCATAAAAAAGTAATTTTCCAAACGGATGTGGGAAGACGAATTGATTTTCAAAATAGGAGTCATGCCCAATGCAAGATATTTGTTTGCTCTCAAATCGGGATTGAAATTTGCCAGAGAATGCGGAGTCGGAGTGAACGATGCCGCTTCTATAACCGTCGATTCATAATCGTAAAAAAGAGGTTTATCGGAATAATATCCCGAAACCAAGCCTTTGAGTTGAAGCATCTTGTTTAACGGAAAATACTTTTCAAATTCGCCGGAAACCGAAAAATAATGAAAGTTCCCCGAATAGATTTTTTTATCGGTTAATCGATCTTTATAAGATTCTTTACCCGGGAAATAACCGGCCGAAAAACAATAATGTTTTCCGGCTGTCGGATATAATTTATGATTCAGAGTGGATTCGAATAATCGTACCGATCCTTTTCCGATGGTATAAAGAGCGCTTTTGGTCGGATTGTCGGTCGCTAAATCGGGATTTAAAGACGAATATTTATCTTGCAGAAACCCAAAACCTGCCGAAGCCTCCGCAATCATGCCACAAAAAACGGGAGTCGCCATTTTCAGCTTCAGAAAATATTCTCCTTGATTAAAAAGCGGTTTCGAATAGTTAAAAAATGTTTGTGCCGGATCGTAATAATGATAAAAATTGGCCGCGGCGGTCAGTTGATACCGCAACGGATGTTTTCCGCCGGTTTCGAGGCTTGACGTGTAGGCAGTGGAGCTGTACATATTTCCCCAAAAAAGATCGAGCCTGTAATTGATGGGAACCCGTCGAAAACGGCTCAACTTCAATCCGAGGTATAATTGATTGGCATTCATCGACGAACCATTCATTCCGATAGCCACATGAGGCGAGGTGGGCCGTTTTATGTTTAACGACAAGATATAGGAGCCGGTTTTATCGTTGTACACAATCGTCGGAACAGCTTCAAGTTCCGAATTACCCGCCATCAGATTCAAATAATCCTTTTTAAAATCCGATAACGTGTAATTTGTTTTTTGAGTCTTTCGAAACCACCCTTTGAAAAATTTCTTTTGTTCATCGTTTACTCCGGTGATTTGAACATCGTCGAACGTTATTTCCGGCAGTGATTCCCGGTATTTTTTTCTTTCCGCTTGAAGTTCCGCAAGAGGTTTTCTTCTCGAAATTTGCGACTTGATGGAATCGACCGTTTCGAGCCCTTTCCGGTACCCGATGGAATAAGCCTCGTCGATTTTGCGGAAATTCATCATGCCGACATCATTCAAAATAACGTCTATGAAAATCCCTTCGTTCTTTTCAGGTAAAGAATCTTGTCGTTGCAACATCATGTTCGTGACAAATTCGCCGAGATCGTCACTGATGATTTTGGGCTTGTCGGTGTTGGCGACACTCGTTGCAATGATGTAGTCGGGATGAAAAGCCTTTTTCATGGGCTTGATCGGTAAATTATTGTAAACACCGCCGTCTATCAATATTTTTTGATTTTCGTTTTCTATCGGTCTGAAATAGAAAGGAATACTGATGGACGCTTGTATTGCGCGATCCAACCGTCCGTTTTTGAACACCACTTCTTCTTTTTTATAAATATCCGAAGCAACGCAACGAAAAGGAACGAACAGTTGATTAAAATCGTAATCGGCTTTGATTTCGGAGGGGGAGAATAATTCGAACAATTTTAAACTCAAAATGGAGGGATCGACCAAGGTAAAACCTCTGACACCGACGGCAATATTTTTTATGTCTTTGATCGATAACGTAAAATTGAATATATCCGGTTTTGAATCGGGATTTCGGAAATCATATAGTTGAACGTCGGTCAAATCGCCGCTGTAAGATTGATAAAAATCTTTCGACCGGAACAGATTCAGCATTTCTTCCGGCGAATATCCGATGGAATATAATCCGCCGACAATGGCCCCCATGGAGGTACCGGTGATATAATCGATCGGAATTTCATTTTCTTCCAATGCCTGAATTATGCCGATATGCGCAATGCCTTTCGCCCCTCCGCCGCTCAACACCAGCCCCACCGTTTCTTTTTCTTTCGATCGGTCTTTTTGGGCTTGCGTGGAGGTAATAAACAAAATGATGAATGCCGATATGCAGATTACTTTCTTTGTCATGGTCAACTATTGAGCGGACAAAGGTACTTGATTTAAAATTATTCTCACATATCGTGATGATTATTTGTAAAATCATTAAAATCAAGATTCGACAATTAAAGAATCCAAAAATTGTTTTCCCGCTTCGGACGACATTGTTGCTTGATTCATTTTTTTTACTATTTTTACCGCATCAAAAAATAATGAAAATCATGGTTTATAAATTTGTACTGATATCTGATGAAGTAGACGGTTTTTCCCGTGAAATCGAAATTGACGCCGATGCTACTTTCTTTGACTTGCATGAAGCTGTTTTAAATAGTGTCAATTACTCCAAAGATCAGATAACATCATTTTTCTTGTGTAATGACGATTGGGAAAAAGAAACGGAAATTACCCTTTTTAAAATGGATACCGATTCGGATGTCGACAGTTGGGTGATGAATGAAGCCGTGTTGAGCGAGTTGATCTCCGATGAAAAACAAAAATTGATTTATATTTTTGATAATTTAAACGAACGAATGTTTTTCATGGAATTGGTTGAAATTCTTTTCAATAAAGAACTTCCTGCTCCGAAATGTGTTTCGTCGGCGGGAGATCCGCCGCCTCAAATGTTGGAAAATAATGACATTGAAGATATCTTGGCAACATCCGATTTTGGAGAAAACTTTTACGGAGATGAGGATTTTGATCCGGAAGAACTTGATCATGGCGATGATTTTGATGATTTTGAGGATGGAGGACATCATTTCGAAGAAAGATATTAAAAGATAGTGACACAGTTTGTCGGCAAGTTGAGATATACCGGATGAGCTTTCGATACTTATCCGGTTTTTTGTAAAAATTCAAATACGAAATACGATGGACACACGTGCCGTATTGAAGAATAAAACATTAATCGTTCTTTTGGGGCCCACCGGCGTCGGAAAAACCGGGTTGAGTCTTACCTTGGCGGAATATCTGTCTTCACCGGTTATTTCCTGTGATTCCAGACAACTGTATTCCCGGCTGAAAATAGGAACGGCTGCTCCGACACCCGATCAATTGACCCGTGTGCCGCATTATTTTGTAGGGATATTGAATCTTGACGAATATTACAGTGCCGCACGTTTTGAGTCGGAAGTATTGGAGGTATCGGAAAAATTATTTGAACAAACCGACCATATTTTAATGACCGGAGGGTCGATGATGTACATCGATGCCGTTTGCAAAGGCATCGATGATCTGCCGACCGTCGATGCCGGACTTCGGGCCGGATTACTGCAAACACTTGAACAAGAAGGCTTGGAACCGTTGCGGAATCAATTGAAAATACTGGATCCCGAGTTTTATCGCCGGGTTGACCTGAAAAATTCGAAACGAGTGCTTCATGCACTGGAAATTTGTTTAATGACGGGAAAATCTTATACTTCGTTACGCACAAATACCCGGAAGCAACGTCCGTTTAATATTGTAAAAATCGGATTGATGAGGGATCGGGAAGATCTATACGGCCGGATTAATGCCCGGGTGGACGAAATGATTGCTCAAGGACTGGTGGATGAAGCAAAAGAATTGTATCCGTATAAAGATTTAAACTCGCTGAATACAGTCGGATACAAAGAATTATTCCGATATTTTGAAGGCGGATGGACCTTGGAAGAAGCCGTCGACAAAATCAAACAAAACACAAGAATATATTCCCGGAAACAAATGACTTGGTTTAAACGGGATGAAACAGTAAAATGGTTTCATCCGGATGAAAAAGAACAAATATTGACTTATTTGAAAGAAAAACTCTTAACCCTGAACTGCGCTCCTGACTTTTAATTCTTAACTCTTAACTCATAACTCTTAACTTTAAGTGAAGCCCTTATCCTCTCTATTAATATTCCTCTTGTTTTTGTTATATGCCTGCAACGGAAATAAAGATTTTTATTCCGTAGCACCCGAATTACAACCCTATTTGAAAACATTTTTGGAAGAAGGACAAAAGCGTGGACACCATTTTGATCCGAAAAAAACAGGATTGATCATGAAGTTTGCTCATCTATCTGGTTCCCAAATCGGTTTGTGTTATCATCGGGAACCGTTGTTGATAGAAATTGATTCTGCATACTGGCAAAATATTTCGGGGAAGAAAAATGAAGAAGAATTAAAAATCAATTTGGTTTTTCATGAATTGGGTCACGGATTATTGAATCGAACGCATGATAATTCGGTATTGCCTTCGGGTGATTGGAAAACGATTATGTGCGGAGGAGAAAAAGTGGACAGTCGAAATTGGAACGTCAATTTTTACGGATTTCGTCAAAAATATTATATAGACGAGTTGTTCGATCCCCGAACACCGGTTCCGGATTGGGCTTTGGAGCAACCCGATTTTTCGACCCTTAAATCTAAAACCGTGTTTCAGGATGATTTTTTCGACAACGACAATAAATGGGTGGTTGGTGATACCAATCTGTATAAATCGTCTATTTATAAAGGAGAATATAAATTTCAGACCAAAACGGGACGGGCAATTATGCCGATTACGAATTTGGGAATTGATGTCAGGGACGATTTCTTATATGAAGCAAAAATAAAAATGATCAAAACGGATTTTCCGGAAGCTAAATTCGGCATTGTGTTCGGAACGAAAGATAATGCGAATACCAATTATTTTCTGATTGACAATAAAAAAGGATTTTACATCGGAAATTCCGGATATTTCGGTTGGTTTGCCGAATGTATCTCTGAATATATCAAGCCGATGCTGTTCAATACGATTTCCGTCCGGAAAATAAAAGACAGGCTCTATTTTTACATTAACGGAAAATTTGTTTATCAAAATGAAGTGGTCGATCCCGAAGGAGACTATTTCGGATTTCAATTGTCGGGAAATTCGCTGATAGCCATCGATCAGGTGAAAATATGTTTGCCGCTTGAAGAAAAAGAAAAAACGTCCGGTAAAGTTGAACATTTGATTCTGGAAGACAGCATTGTTCCGGGTAAAAAAGAGCGGCAGATGTCAATCGTAAAAGACAGCATTGACGGAACGTCAAAAAATAATACAAAATGAGTGACGGATATTTATCTCTGTCGGAAGTAAATGCTTTGGTGAAAAATGTAATTCGCGGAAACTTTCCCGATTTATACTGGATTCGTGTCGAAATAAGCGAGATGAAAATAAATGCTTCGGGACATTGTTATTTGGAGTTTGTGGAAAAAGATCCGTATTCGGGGTATTTATTGGCCAAAGCGCAGGGACGTATTTGGGGGAATACGTTTCGGATGCTTCGACTGTATTTTGAAAAAGAAACCGGGCAAACATTCAAAGCCGGATTGAAAGTGTTGATCCGGGTTTCGATCGATTTTCACGAAATATACGGTTACAGCCTTACTGTTTCGGACATTGATCCGGCATTTACACTCGGAGACCTGATGCAACAACGTGCAGCCGTGTTGAAGCAGTTGGAGGCTGACGGTGTTTTGACGCTGAACAGGGAATTGACGCTGCCGTCATTACCCAAACGTATCGCCGTTATTTCTTCCGAAACGGCCAGCGGATACGAAGATTTTGTGAATCAGTTGAAAAGCAACGGAGGGAGATTTAATTTTTATGTAAAAATATTTCCGGCTTTGATGCAGGGAATACAAACCGAAGAATCTGTCATCGGCGCGTTAAATAATATTTATGACGAATATGAACAATTTGATGTGGTCGTGATTATCCGGGGTGGGGGAGCGGTTTCGGATTTGAATTGTTTCGACGGTTATCTTTTGGCGGCAAATTGCGCCCAATTTCCTTTACCGATTATTACCGGGATAGGACATGAAAAAGACAATTCGGTTGTGGACATGGTGGCGCATACACGTGTGAAAACTCCCACTGCCGCCGCCGAGTTTCTGATTGATAAAATGGTGGAGGCGGAAAATAATCTTTTATCGGTGGAAAATGCCGTATTTCAATGTGCGGACAAACGATTGGTTTTTGAAAAAAACCGCCTGATGTCCGTCTGTTCCAAAATCCCGCTGTATATGACTCAAATGCATGCAAAATACAAATTGCAGCTGGAAAGAATATCCCGGAACATTCAAGCGTCGGTTGAAAACTACTTTATTCGTCAAAAACATCAATTGCAATTATCGGAACAAGTGCTGAAATCGGCTTCTCCCGAACATATTCTAAAAAAGGGGTACACATTGACGCTGAAAGACGGAAAAATAATAAAGAGTGCGACCGGACTGCAAAAAGGAGAACGGATCACAACCCGTTTCTATGACGGGAATATCGAGAGTGTTGTGGAAAATGACGGAATGGAATGTGAAAAATCAACCTGGTGAAACAGCCGGAATTATCCACAAAAACGCGATCATTATCCTCCGGGATCCTGCATATTTTTATTTTCTTCCGGATATTCATTCTTTCTTTTTGCCTTTTAATATAAATGCGGATAAAGTCAGTAAAATTCCCGCAATGATAATGACATATAGTCCGAATCCTAAAGAAGCGATTTTCACTTGGATCCAATTGCCGTATTTAAAACGAATCATTTCGATGAGGATGGCAATAATAGCTGCCACTGCCGGTATTACCGCAATATAAAGCGGAATTTTTTTCAAAGGGCGGGAATGTTTTCCCGATAAACTCAAAATAAAAGGGATGGCAAACATAAAAAGAATATACCATCCGTTTCTCCCTAATAATTTGCTCATGCCGTTTAAACTTTTTAATCCGGGAATAATCGTGTGTGCCCATGGCATAAATACGGCAAACATTCCTGTTAATGCGCAAAGCATGATGGCAATTCGCTGTTTGTTCATATTGAATGTTGTTTGATCATACCTCTACTGATAAAGGACAGCAAAAGTAAATAATTAACCGTTTTGTCGAAAATGAAGGAGGAAAAATAACCTTGCTGCTGCAAAATAAAGAAAATAGAGCTGTTTTTCATTTCTTTTCAGGTGTTTTTTATCTGCATTCTTCAAATTTTTCTTCCTGAGAATAAGGTATTTAGAATTATATCGGGACTGAGGGGTAAAAAAAAAGGCGGAAAAAATTTGGAGGGGGATGGAATCTTCCCTACTTTTGCAGCCGTTTTCCCGGGGATCCGCCGGAAAAGACGGCGGAAAAGTTCCGGGGCGGGGAAAAAAGGTTTACCTTTGCGGCCCGCGGGGAAGAGAAGGGAAGACAAAAAGAAGGAAAAAAAGAGATCTTTGAGGATGATGGACACACGACACGGCGGGAAGGACGGACGAGAAGAAGTTCCGTGCGGAATCGGCGAAGGAAACTGAAGAGACAGAAAAAAAGTGACAGAGAA
>WRGA01000072.1 GCA_009787405.1 Candidatus Azobacteroides sp. | reverse complement strand
TGTTATTAAATGTATAGATATTTTTAGTTAATTTTAAAAAAATGGGGAAAACGAGTGGTGTCTTGTCCCGGAAATAATTGAATAATCCGATATTGAGATTCGCACAGATTTGACTCCGTCGATTTTCAATTCACGGATTCCACAGATTTTTTTAAGGGAATATTTACAGGGCGGTAATTACCATGCACTGTGTATCGTTTATCTGTTGCGGCGTCACAATGTCGATAAAACCGGGCGAGCGGAAGGGCAAGCTCTGAAATCAATAGCGTAGGGCAACGCTCTGAGTAGGAAATGAAAGAAGAGAGTAAAGGCTCAATAAAAAAACGTTCCGTAAATTCTTACTTACGAAACGTTTTTTTATTTTGACCACTCGGTGATTCACCCGGGGCTCGAACCCGGGACCCCATCCTTAAAAGGGATGTGCTCTACCTGCTGAGCTAGTGAATCAATTAATTTTGCTTGACGAGTTAAGCGGGTGCAAAGGTAATGCTTTTGTTTGAACTTCCAAATTAATCCGATACTTTTTGTTGATATTTTCCGCACAAAACCCGAATCCATCGGCCTGTATCACTTCATTTGTTTGAAAAACAGGAAATTAAAAATAAACTTTCCGGAATGTTTTTCAACATGTTACGATTTACTTTTCAGGAACTCCCGGGCCGCAAATTCCAGCCGGTTATACCAGTCTTCCCCGAATTTACGAATCAGCGGTTCCCGAAGAAACCGGTAAATTTTCACATCGTTTTCTTTTCCCGCTATGCGGGCCGGCTTGCAAATGCTCCATTGATGATAATTCACCGCCTCGAATCCCGAATATTTTTGTACACGTATCGGATAAAGATGACAGGAAACCGGTTTCAAAAAACGGATGCGGCCTTCTTTGTATGCTTTCTCGATGGCGCATTTGCAGATCCCGTTTTCGTCGTAACAAGTAAAAACACAATTCTTCCCTTTCACAATTGACGTAACCGTTTCTCCATCGGCATCAATATAAATAACCCCTTGCATCTTGATCACCTCTTTTGCTTCCGGCAGAAGGTCGTCCCACACTTCCGGCAATATTTCCTTCAAAACGGCAACCTCATTTTTTTCCACAGGCGCACCCGAATCTCCGTCCACGCAACATTCGCCCTTACAAGCCGCCAAATTGCATAAAAAAGATTCTTCAATAATATCCGGACTGATTAACGTGTCGTCTATCTGAAGCATAAAAAAATAAGAATTTATTCTTACTTAATTGATTAAATTGTTTCCGCTCATGCTTTCGGGTTGGTCAAGTCCCAAAATATGACAGACAGAAGGGGCTACATCCGCCAAAATTCCGTTTTTCACGGTTGCGTTTTTATTTTCCGAAACGTAAATAAACGGAACCGGATTGAGGGAATGCGCCGTATTGGGCGAATTATCGGCATTCAACGCATTATCGGCATTTCCGTGATCGGCGATGATGATGGTTTCGTATCCGTTGCTTTTGCCGGCTTCGATCACCGCCTTCAAGCAATTATCCACGGCAATCACCGCCTTTTCGATAGCCGGATAAATGCCGGTATGTCCCACCATGTCGCCGTTGGCAAAATTCACACAAATAAAATCAAATTCTTTCTTGTTGATTTCCGCAACCAAAGCATCTTTTACTTCATAAGCGCTCATTTCGGGTTGCAAATCGTATGTGGGTACCTTCGGCGAAGAAATCAAAATCCGCTTTTCACCGTCAAACTCTTTCTCTCTGCCGCCCGAAAAGAAAAACGTGACATGCGCATATTTTTCGGTTTCGGCAATACGCAACTGACTGAGTCCGGCTTCGGCCACGATTTCTCCCAACGTGTCTTCGACATTGTCTTTATCGAACAAAATATGCAACCCTTTGAATGTCGCGTCGTAAGGAGTCATCGTGCAATAATACAACGGAATGGTTTTCATTCCCGATTCGGGCATATCCTGCTGTGTGAGCGCTATGGTCAACTCTTTGGCCCGGTCGTTCCGGTAATTAAAGAAAATCACCACATCGCCTTCTTGGATGACAGCCAAGGGTTTTCCCGCTTCATCGACATGAACGATCGGTTTGATAAATTCATCGGTGATGCCTTCGTCGTATGATTTCTGCACGGCGGCCACCATATCGGAAGAAGCTTCACCCGTTCCGTACACGATCAAATCGTATGCTTCTTTCACCCGTTCCCAGCGTTTGTCCCGGTCCATGGCATAATACCGTCCGACAATCGAGGCTATTTTTCCGCCCGTTTTGCTCAAATGAGCTTCCAATTGTTCGATAAAACCTTTTCCGCTTTTCGGGTCGGTATCCCGTCCGTCCATGAAACCATGAACAAAAGTTTTGTTTATGCCGTATCCTTCCGAAATATCACATAATTTGAAAAGATGTTCCAACGAACTGTGTACGCCGCCGTCGGACACCAATCCCATTAAATGAACCTGTTTGCCATTCTCTTTTGCGTATGCATATGCATTCCGAATTTCTGTATTTTGAAGGATGGAATTATCCCGACAAGCTTTGTTGATTTTTACCAAATCCTGATAAACAACACGTCCGGCGCCGATGTTCAAATGCCCCACTTCCGAATTTCCCATCTGACCGTCGGGCAATCCCACATTTTCGCCGGATGCCTGAAGCCGGGACATCGGATAGGTTTTGCACAAATAATCCCAATAAGGAGTGGACGTACTTGAGATAACGTCGCTCTTTTCACCGCTTCCGATACCCCAGCCGTCCAAAATGACCAGCATCGCTTTCTTCTTCATTCTTCTTGAATTTTTAGTATAAAATTTAGGATGCAAAAGTAGTGATTTTTACCGGATGCTTTTCAACCGAGTCCCGTTGTTTCCGGAAGAATTTTGACCACGGTCTCTTATCGTAAATCAATTCGGAGAGTAATACAACAACAATTGTTTCAAACGGTTACGTTTTTTGTCGTCTAATTGAAGCGCCTGCTCCAGATAATTATCCATGGAGCCGTACTGCTTTTTGATGTAGGCGAATGCCGTTTCCAAAAATTGTTTGTTGGAAGACAACAGTGCCGTTACAGCTTCCTGACCTTCCGGCGAAAGGTCGTAAGCATATTTCCCTTCGCTGCGTATATCGGGAACGGAGTATGTCAATAAATAATCGTCCATGATTTGATCTTCGGGAATACCCAACGCCGAAAGAATCAGAGCTGATGCAAATCCTGCACGATCTCTCCCGGTCGTACAGTGAATAAGCGCCGGATAATTGAGGCTGTCGGTCAAGATTTCAAACATCCGGGCAAACTGCCGGTTATAATTTGCCGCCATGTCACAATACCCGTCCTGCATGAAAATAAATGCGTCTCCCCGTTTAAATTCTCCTTTTTTCAGGCTGCCCAAAACCTTCGACAAATCGCATGCGGCGACCGGAAGATGAATGATGGTTGCATTTATATTTTTATCGGGCCGTCTGAGGCACTCCTCCTCTGTTCTGAGATCAATGACGGTTCTCACGCGCAACGAGTTAAAGTGTTCCCGCCCTTCTTCATACAAACTCAACCTTCCCGACCGATAGAGTTTTCCCCATTTCACCGCTTGTTTTTGCCCGGTTTTATAGCCGCCCAAATCTCTCAGGTTCATAATACTGTCGACTATAATAAAACGATTGGATACCATGGTGGAATACATATCGTTGAATGTCAGATAGTAATATTTGCGGACATTTCTTTTTCCGGATGAAGGAATAACCGTTTTCCCGTCGCTGATGTTGACTTCTTTCTCAAACTTGGTAAATTCGGGATAATCGGGATTTTCATACGAACTGATTTTAACCGTCCCTTCAAGCAAGGGAAAAATATCCCACTTTACGGTGTCATTCCCTTTCCCGTCACCACATGAAAACGTTTCGATTTCAATATCGGGTTTGGTACAAGATGCTAAAATAAACAGAGGAAAAATAAAAAACAAAATTCTGATAAACATTATGAACTGCCCTGAAATAAAAACACATAAAGGTAACTTGCAATGTTCGAAAAAGTTCAAATGATTTGAGATATTTAACTAAATAATGGTTAATAAAAATCCCGACGAATGTCTAACTCCGATGTGTTGCGGCTTGCAGATATTTTTGTGCAAAATCGACGGAAACATAATTTTGGAGATTTTTACATACTTCAACCGAAAAATCGATTGCGTAACGCATGATGTCGTCCCACGTCGAAACGGAAAGATGCGCCAAATCGTCCTTTTTGACATCACAAGCAAGCAATCCGAACAAAACACCCGCATTGAAGCTGTCTCCCGCTCCGACGGTACTTACGGCCTTGATTTCCGGAACATCGTAATCTTTCGAAACGGCACGGGTACGCAACGAAACTCCGTCTTTCCCCTTGGTGTAAATCAGATTGCCGGCATAAAAACGCATTTTCTCGTTATACACCGCATCGGCATCTTTCAATTCGTAAAGATTCATAAAATCTTCATTTGAACCGCGAACGATATCGGCAAATTCGAGGTTCTCGATAAGGGTCGATTGCAGCCGCAACGCTTCGTGCGCATGCAACGAACGAAAATTCGGATCGTAATATATGATGGCTTTCCGTTCTTGCGCGAAAGTCAACAATTCAAAAATTTGAGGCCGCAACGCCGGATTTAACGCATAATAGGAGCCGAAAATGAAAATATCGTCCGGTTCGATAAACGGAACGACGCTTTCGAGCCGCTGAGCGGGATAATCCCGGTAAAAAAGGTATTCGGCATCCGAGTTTTGATTCAAAAAAGCACAGGATAGCGCCGATTTTCCGTCGGGAAAAGTCGATACATGTTTCGTATCCATCCCGTTTTCTTTCATAAAATCCAATATGATGCTTCCGATCCTGTCTTGTCCCACCTCACTGATAAACTCCACCGGAACGTTCATTCTGCTCAACGACACCATCGTGTTAAACACCGATCCGCCCGGAATTGCCTTTGTCGGCCGGTTATTTTCAAAAATAATATCCAGCACGGTTTCACCCACCCCGATAATTTTTCTCATACTTTGCGTTGTTATTATGTTATTGTGTTATTTGTTTCGCGTTATTTATTCGGCTTTGCCTCTCTCTGCAAAAAAGGGTAATGTTATACCTCTGATTACATAAATATGTTGCAAAAACCGATTTATATTTTAAACGCTATGTCGCAAAGACGGAAAGACGCGAAGTTTAAATTTTTTGTGTCTTTGTGTCTTTGCATCTTCGCGTTTAAAATAGTAGATATTAAATTTTGACATGTACTTAAATTCGCATATTTACGGGTTAATTTCATGATAAGGATCATAAAATAACAGGTAAAGCATGCTATTTATTCCGATAAGAAAATATATTCTCGGTGCTTTATCCCCTGTATTTCTATCCGCTTTTTTCCCTTTCGGAGTATATAAATATCAGGATAAATGTCATTCGTTCACTGCATCTCGTCACTTTTCGACTGCTTCCTCGATTTAATTCCCAAATACCCCCCATGATGGCGTTTGGCATAATCCCGGCCGGTGAACCCGGTCTTTTTCATGGTTTTGACCACCAAAATATCACCGATTACGGTCATGACGGTGGTTGAAGTCGTCGGCGTCAGTTTCAGCGGACAAACTTCTTCGGGCGATCCCGTCGCCAAAAAAATATCGGCTTCTTTTGCCAAAGGGCTTTCGGGATGTCCTGTGATGACGATGAATTGAATATCGGCATATAAATGACGGGCCAATGTCACCAATTCGACTATTTCCCGTGTTTTTCCCGAATTGGAAATCAACAGCATGACATCATCGGGTTGCAAAATGCCCAAATCGCCGTGTTGAGCTTCGCTCGGATGCAGAAATATAGCCGGAATGCCCGTCGAACAAAAAGTCGTCGCAATGTTGGCGGCGATTTGCCCGGCTTTTCCCATGCCCGATGTCACCAGTTTTCCCTTTTTGGTCACCACTTGTCGAATAATCAGTTCAACGGCCTTTTCGTACCGGTCGCTGACGGGAATGTTTAAAATGGCATCGGCTTCTTTTCTCAAAATTTCAAAAATATCTTCCTGCATACACGTTTTTGTTAAAAAATAATTTTGCAAATATCTCTATTTTTAGTCAAAGCTACGTATTTTTATCGTTAATTTTGTCGTTTTTCAAAACGAATCGGTCATTCCGTAAATTCAAATGGAATATCAAATTTATCATCTACCTGACGGATTGCGGGTTATACATGCACCGGTAAAATCGGACGCCGCTTATTGCGGTTTTGTCGTCAATGCCGGAACACGGGATGAAAACCGGGACGAATACGGGATGGCGCATTTTGTGGAGCATTGCCTTTTCAAAGGCACCGTCAAAAGAAATGCACGGCACATCCTTAACCGCATGGAAACGGTGGGAGGAGAATTAAATGCCTACACGACCAAGGAGGAGACCATTATTTATTCCGTCTTTTTGGAAGAACATATCGGGCGGGCGATGGAATTGCTGAGTGATCTGATATTCAATTCTGTTTTTCCGCAAAAAGAAATCGAAAAAGAGATCGAAGTCGTTCTCGACGAAATCAATTCATACGAAGACAGCCCGTCGGAACTGATTTTCGACGATTTCGAAAATATGCTTTTCGAAGGACATCCGCTCGGACATAATATTTTGGGAGAACCGGAGGTGTTGAAGCTTTTTACGAATGAAAAAACAACCCGTTTTTTCGGACGAAATTATTCTTCCCGAAACATGGTGTTTTTTTCGATGGGAAAAACCGATTTCAAAAAAATCGTCCGGCTGTCGGAAAAATACCTGACGGCATCCCATTATTCGAATGAAGTTCTGAAACCGTCTTTTTCTTTGCCGGAGACAGAGCGCAAACAGGCCCGGCTGAATAAAAACACGAACCAGACGCATGTCCTGATCGGTAATCGTTCTTACGGATACCGGCATCCGAAAAAACGGGTATTATTGTTATTAAACAATATTCTGGGCGGGCCGGGCATGAACAGTCGGTTGAATATTTCGCTGCGGGAAAAATCGGGATTGGTTTACAATGTGGAATCGAGCCTGACTTCTTTTGCCGACACCGGCGTTTTTTCGGTGTATTTCGGAACGGACAAAAAAAACACGGACAGATGCATCAATCTGGTCCTGAAGGAATTGAAACGGTTGAAAACCGAAAAACTGACCGGCAACGCGCTGCATTCGGCCAAACGCCAACTTTCGGGGCAAATCGGCATCGCCCGTGAACAACGGGAAAATACGGCACTGAACATGGGAAAATCATTGCTGCGGTTCGACAAATATGAGTCGCTGCCGGAAATTTACCGAACCATTGAATCCGTTACCGCCGAAGACATTCTGGAAACCGCCGATGAAATTTTTGATGAAAACCGGCTGTCGAGTCTTATATACGAATAATCAGATCCTTTTTATATGGAACTTCTTGATCAATTAAATGAAAATCAGCGTCAAGCCGTGGAATATATCGACGGCCCTTCTCTCGTTATTGCGGGTGCCGGTTCCGGAAAAACGCGCGTGCTGACTTATAAAATCGCTTATCTGCTGCAAAAAGGACTCAGTCCGTATTCCATTCTTGCACTGACTTTCACCAACAAAGCGGCGCGGGAAATGAAAGACCGGATCGGGGCAATGGTCGGCGAGCAACTCAGCCGCCGATTATGGATGGGTACTTTCCACTCCATTTTCGCCCGGATTTTGAGAACGGAAGCCGAACGCATCGGATATAAAAAGGATTTTACGATTTATGACACCGCCGACTCCAAAAGTTTAATCAAAACCATCCTCAAAGGGATGGGACTGGATGAAAAGATATATAAACCGGCAACCGTACTGGGGCGCATATCCGGTGCAAAAAACGCATTGATCTCGCCGCAGGCTTATGCAGCCGACAAAGCGCTGATTGAATATGATCAACATTCGAAAATGCCGTTATTGAGAGATATTTATACGAGTTATCAGGCCCGGTGTTTTCATGCGGGTGCCATGGATTTCGATGATCTGTTGTTTTACACGAATGTTTTGTTTCGCGACAACCCCGATGTTCTGGAAAAGTATCGGAATCATTTTCAATATATTTTGGTGGATGAGTATCAAGACACCAATTTTTCGCAGCATTTGATCATCAAACAATTGGCGCAGGGGCATGGTCGGATTTGTGTGGTGGGCGACGATGCGCAAAGTATTTACTCGTTCCGCGGCGCAAACATCGACAACATCCTTCATTTCAAATCTCAATTTTCCGGATGCCGGGTGTTCACGCTGAACCGGAACTACCGTTCCACCCAAAATATCGTCAATGCGGCAAACAGTCTGATCGACAAAAACAAACAGCAAATCAAAAAGACTGTTTTTTCGGAAAATGAAGAGGGGGAAAAAATCGAAATCATCAGTTCGTATTCCGATATCGAAGAAAGCAATATTGTCGCCAATAAATTGCATGATTTGCGTTTTCTCAAACAATATCAATATAAAGATTTCGCCGTTTTATACCGCACCAACGCGCAATCGCGTGTTTTTGAAGAAGCGTTGCGGAAAAGGAACATTCCGTACCGGATTTACGGCGGATTATCGTTTTATCAACGGAAAGAAATCAAAGACGTGATTGCTTATTTACGCCTGATCGTAAATAATTCGGATGAAGAAGCGTTTAAACGGATCATCAATTATCCCGTGAGGGGAATCGGCAACACGAGTTTAACCAAAATAACCGAAGCAGCCGACCGGTTCGGAATCAGCCTTTGGGAAGCGGCTTTCAATCCGCTCGAATACAACACGGGCATTACAGGAAAAGCGGCAACGAGCCTGACTCAATTTAAAGCCATGATGGACGGATTTATCGAACGAAGAAATACCGATCCGGCTTATGATCTGGCATACGACGTTATTCGGGAAACGGGCATCGCCAAAGAGTTTGTCCAAGATAAAACACCCGAAAATTTGAGTCGGCAAGAAAATTTACAAGAATTATTGGCGGGAATTCATGAATTTTGCACCGAAAGAATCGAAGAAGGGGATGAATTTCCGACCATCTCCAACTTTTTGTCTCAAGTTTCGTTAATGACCGATCAGGATACAGACAAAAACGCCGATACCGACAAAGTCACCTTAATGACTGTGCATGCGGCTAAAGGATTGGAGTTCAAAAATGTATTCGTGGTAGGATTAGAAGAAGGATTGTTTCCGTCATTTCGTTCGGAAAGCGAACGGGACATCGAGGAAGAACGCCGGTTGTTTTACGTGGCCATCACACGAGCCGAAGACCATTGCATCATAACGTTCGCCAAAAGCCGCTTTCGCAACGGACAATCGGAGCTGACCAATCCGAGCCGCTTTTTGAAAGATATCGATAAATCATTTCTGAAAGTTTCAACCCCCGAATTATTGGAAGATGCTCCTTTTTCCCGAAAATTCCAAGGTTCGAAAATGTTCCAATCCGGCCGCCGGGACGATTGGGGTCTTCGAAACGAATCGGTCGGCATTCCCAAGTTCAAAAAAGAATCTCCGCTTTTCAAAGAAAGCGCCGGAGTCACTCTGTCGTCCAACCACAAACCGTTAAGCGCACTCAAAAACAAACCGGGAGAAAGCGCCGGCGAAGACATACAAATCGGAGACATTGTTCAACACGACCGTTTCGGCGTCGGTGAAGTGAAAGAAATCATCGTGGTGGATGCCGACACCACCAAAGCATCCATTTCGTTCGCCCATTCAGGAGATAAAACCCTGTTGCTGAAATTTGCAAAATTGAGCATCCTGAAAAAAAGAAACGGTTAGAATACAGCAGCCGAGTAAACGAGTTGACACGTAGACGAATCCGGCTTTATGACATCCGAGCCTTGTTTTCTGTTTATTCGTTAAAAATCAAATAAATGAGATATGATTCACTATGCCTTTTTTATCTTTTTCAAATGTGTATAATATAGGAGGGTTATAAGGGCTGCTGTTCTTTATTTCGTTTAATTGCATGATACTTCCGCCGGAAAGCACTTTCCGTTTAAAGTTGCGCCTGTCTAACGCCTTACCGGAGAATATCTCATATATTTTCCTTAATTCGCTCATGGTGAATTTTTCCGGTAACAATTCATATCCTACCGGGGTGATCGGCAATATGGAGCGTATCGTTTCCAGTGATGTTTTTATAATATTTTCATGGTCGGAATATAATGCAGGCAGACGATCTACATCGAACCATTTGACGGTATCTTCTTCTACTTTAGGCAATTGAACATCTTCATATTTTACGAAAGCATAATATCCTAAACTGACAAACCGTTGCAGGAGCCATTTTTCTTCCTCACCGGAAATATTACTTCTTTCTGCGTTTTTTTTCAAAAACGCAATGTTTTGTTCCATGATTCCTCTTCCGGGATCGCTGAACAAATGAAACTGTTTCAGATATATACCCGATAACCCTGTCCGTTTGGCGAGTATTCTTGTTGCGGCATCGTCCGAACTTTCATTTTTAAACATAAAGCCTCCCGGTAACAGCCAATGTTTCCCTATATCAAATTTGTTCAATAAAACACGTAATTTCTTTTTATAGAAACTCAAGATGACACAATCGACGGAAAATCCGGGATGTATATTATCTATGGTGTATGGATAAAGTAAGCTTCTTTTACTCGTGTTCATATTCCGGATTTGATTGTTTTTAGTTTTTACTGCTCATTCCTTGTGCAACAGCTTTAAATTGGTCAGGAATGACAAAAATAGTAAAATAAAATCATATTTTTTATCTGCGTAAAATAGACGCATTATATGTTTTTAACTCATATTTGAGTCTTTTTAACGCAGATATTGGTTGTTATATGGTTTTTTTCGTTTATTTTTGCGTCAAAATAACATAGATAATGAACGATTAAACCATGGAAACTATGAAAAATTTATTTTTATCAGCCGGGCTTATTCTTTTATCAGCCGGAGGCTGTACTCAAGTATCAACTCCTTATGAGGTCATAAGGAATAATAATGGCCCGACATTAGGGTATTCTCCTAAGTCCGGAGTTAAAATACTCACTGTAAACGGGTTGAAGTTTAAAGATCTGAATAAAAACGGAAAATTAGACCAATATGAGGATTGGCGTCTGCCGGTGGAAGAGCGGGCCAAAGACTTGGCAAAAAAAATGACGGTGGAACAAATTGCAGGATTAATGCTCTACAGCGGACATCAGGCAATTCCTGCGAATGAATCCGGGTTTGCTGCCGGAACCTATAACGGGAAACCATTTTCTCAAAGTGGAGCCGATCCGTGGAACTTATCGGATGCACAAAAAAAATTCTTGAAAAACGATAATCTTCGTCATGTGCTTTTGGTCAGGGTGCAAAGTCCGGAAATTGCAGCAAGATGGAGTAATGAAATGCAAGCGTATGTAGAAGGAACAGGGTTGGGCATTCCTGCAAATAACAGCTCCGACCCCAGACACTCCGGGCAGGCGACAGGTTCTACTGTCGCTGAATTTAATGCGGGAGCCGGAGGCGAGATTTCGATATGGCCCGATGGTCTTGGCATGGCTGCCACTTTCGAACCCGGGCTCGTGCGAAAATTCGGACACATCGCTGCTCAGGAATATCGCGCATTAGGAATCGGTACCGCTTTATCTCCTCAGATCGATTTAGCGACGGAGCCTCGTTGGTACCGTGCCGGCATGACTTTCGGCGAAAGTCCGGCGTTGGCTGCGGATATGGCCCGGGCATACATCGACGGATTTCAAACTTCAACGGGAGAGGCTGAAATAGCAGACGGATGGGGTTATAAGAGTGTGAATGCGATGGTAAAACACTGGCCGAGCGGAGGTCCGGAAGAAGGCGGACGCGACGGACATTGGGCTTTCGGTAAGTTTGCCGTATATCCGGGAAATAACTTTGAAACGCACTTAAAGCCTTTTACTGAAGGAGCATTCAAATTGTCCGGCAAAACCGCGATGGCTTCGGCTGTTATGCCTTATTATACCATTTCTTATAATCAGGCAAAAGATGGTACAAATTTTGCCAACGGATTCAGCAAATATATCATTACAGATTTGTTGAGAGAAAAATATAATTATGACGGGGTAGTATGTACCGATTGGATGGTTACGGCAAATGAAGGCAAAAGTCCGGGTGATTTCAGCGGAAAACCTTGGGGAGTGGAAAAGGAAAATGTAGTGGAAAGACATTACAGAGCTCTCATGGCAGGAATGGATCAATTTGGCGGTAATAATGAAATGGGGCCGATAATTGAAGCCTACACTATGGGAATAAAAAAACACGGGAAAAGTTTTATGAGAAATAGATTTGAACAATCGGCTGTCCGCCTTTTGAAAAATATATTTCATTTAGGCTTATTTGAAAATCCGTATCTGGATCCTAAAAAGAGTGCCGGAATCGTAGGAAATCCCGGTTTTATGCAAGAAGGGTATAATGCCCAACTCAAGTCGATTGTGATGTTGAAGAATAAAGGGAACGTGTTGCCTGTAAAAGATAAGAAGACGGTTTATATACCTGAAATTTATACCCCTTCGGTGAAGGATTGGTGGGGAAATTGGTCGAAACCTTCATTAAAAATTCCTGCTGATTTGAATTTGGTGAAAAAATACTATCATGTTACCAATGATCCTTCAAAAGCTGATTTTGCAATCGTATTCATCTCCGGGCCATATACCAATAACGATGGCGGCGGATACGATAAGAATGACCGTGGAGCCGGAGGTAACGGATATCTGCCCATCACCCTTCAATATAGAACATACACTGCCAAAGATGCGCGTGGACATAGTATCGCTGCCGGAGACCCTGTGGTTGACCCTGTCGTAACAAACCGCTCCTATAAAGGTAAAACGGTAACGGCATCTAATACGACGGACTTAAATACTGTATTGACAACAAAAGAAATGATGGGTGATAAACCCGTGATTGTTGTGGCAAATGTCTCACGCGGAATGGTATTCAATGAATTTGAAGACAAAGTGGACGGAATACTGCTGCGCTTTTCGGTCGGAGAACAACCGGTACTGGATATTATATCCGGCAAATATGAGCCGTCCGGATTGCTCCCGATGCAAATGCCGGCAAATATGTCGACTGTGGAAAAGCAGTATGAAGATCTTCCGTTTGATATGGAATGCCATAAAGATACAGAAGGCAATGTATATGATTTTGCATTCGGTTTAAATTGGAAAGGTGTGATCAATGATGTCCGCACAGCGAAATATGGTGTAAAAAAATAATAACTTGAAAAAAGACCGGATAAAATGTCCATGATACAAAAGAATCATCAAGTAAAATGAATCTCATGGACATTTCATATGACCTTTAAAAATAAATTTTGAACAGATGAAAACGACGATAAAAAATATACGGATATTACTGATGTGCGTAATAACAGGAGGTATTGCAAATGCACATGTACAAGAGAAAAGAGATTCTGTAAAAACGGCTGAGGCGGAGCAAAAAAGTGACCGGAATGTGATGTTGAATGCAGCATCGGCAAATTCAGGCCCGCGCAATGTGAATATAGGGCTTCCCGCAAGTGTGGGAGGTACCACTGTATTGGAAAATAATCTGCCCGTTGTTTATTTCTTCTGGCCTGAAATGCCTTTTAAATCTTGGCGTATGGATGCCATGACAAATGGCGTCAGGTTGTTGGATTTAGGACAAACAGCGATTAATATCGGTGATGTCGGTTTTTCGGTAGGCACCTATGATAATATGGGGACTGATCAATTCGGCGGGAATATAAGACTGAACTCCAATCATTTCGGGTTGTTAAACGGGACGGCCAATATCAGCGGCCCATTAACGGAAAAAGGATTGAAATTTTCGGTAGGGACTTTTATTAATTATGATCCGGGCACCTACAAAGTGAATAAAAATGGTATAGAACGTTATTACAATGACCAAACTCAATTATACAAGGTGGCTCTGACCCGGGATTATAAATTTGACGGAGGCGCAGGTTCTATCTCGGCCTTCTATAAATATGCCACTTCGAAATCGATGACCGCGCAGCAATATGCCCCGTATAAATATCACCTTGACGGTTCGGTTTCCGAAATAGACGGCTTTAAAATCGGCGGCGACAGTTATATTGCCGGACAAAAATTCAAGGTCAGGGATGCCGGTACCGGCAAAATTGTCGAACATGACGCGCTGAACGATTATGGCTCCGGAAGTCATACATGGGACTTGATCGGAAAAAACAGGTTGGATAACGGGTTGAATATAAATTATATCCTGAGATTTCATACGGCAAAATCGGGGATGTATCTTCCTATTATGACGGGTATTTCGAAGCAGACTTATACTGATGACAAAGGGAATCAGGTGACGGGTAACTTGCAAAGAGTGATGGCTTTGGCATCGAAAAGAACGCCGATAAAGTCACTGACAAGTTTATTCGAATCAGGCAAAAAATCAGGAAAACATGATTGGAAGGTCGGCTTGGATCAATGGCTGTATAACATCAAGAACTTTACGACAGAAGGGGTTATTTACAGTCAGACGGTTGAAGCGGATCCGAAACGTGTGGGCAAGGATTTTTATGGAATCGCAGAGTATCATAATGGTACGGAAAATAAGACCGCTTTGTTTTTGACCGATAAATGGGATTTGTCGGATGTGCTGACCTTAAATTTCGGAACCCGTTTCGAATATCAGAGTCTTAGAGGAGACTTTATCAATAATAAAGAAATTGTCGCGGATATCCCTTATTTATCAAATAAAAGGACTGATATTAAGAAAGATTGGTTTAATAAAGCGTTCATGTTGAGCGGGATTTACAAAATGACTAAAAATTTCGGATTGCTGGGTGAGACAACTTATAATGAACAGGCCGGGCACTTGGAAAATTATTCGGCAGGAAACGAACCGAATCTGAAAAAATCGAAAATTCCGGGAGCCGGATTCGGAGTGTTTTACAATCATCCATTATTCAGCCTTGTGTCTAAGGCGACCTATATCAAACGCGACGAGTATCGTTCTACCGTAAACTTTACCAGTAAACAGGGGGCGGTTGCGCGTCCGACTGTTTCTTATGATATTGAAACTGTCGGATGGACTACGGATGTTGTGGCGACCCCGTCCAAGGATTTTAATTTGCATTTCTTGTTGACGGTCCAAGCGCCTAAATACAAAAATTACTCCGGTACGGTAAATTTCAATACAGGTGAATCCGTGGATTATAATTTCAATGACAATACAGTGACCGGCGTATCGAAAGTATTGATGGAAATAGATCCAGCTTATCAATGGAATAGTGTGAGGCTGTGGGCGAGCGCCCGTTATTTCAGTAAAGAATATGCAAACTTGACAAACTCTTTATTCTTTAAGGGACGTTGGGAAACATTTGCCGGCGCAAATTATTCGTTGAATAAAAATCTGGATTTCAGTGCGACTATCGTCAACTTATTAAATCAACGCGGAGCTAAAGGAACGATTTCAGGTGCTGACCTGTACACCGATGAAGAAGCGGCAAAAATGGAAGGCGCCATCCTTTCAGGAACATATATCCGTCCGTTTACCGTAGAATTCGGTATGAAATATAAATTTTAAACCCTGATCGTAACAGTGTAATCCATAAGTCTTTTTCAAGATCAGGGGAAGTCGGAGCATAATAATGCTCCGACTTTTGTTTTATACTTTACCAATGCTAAAGAGCAATTTATATAAGAAAAAATAACCGGAAAATTTTAATATCCGGGTTCTTATTCTCCTTACCCTTTTAATTTGTACCTTTGCGAGATATGGAAGATCGTTTCGACATACGAGATCAACGGATCAATGAGACTGAACGGGAATTTGAAAAGGCTTTACGTCCGTTGAGCTTCGAAGATTTCAGCGGACAATATAAGATCGTGGACAACTTACGGGTGTTTGTCGCCGCCGCTAAAATGAGAGGTGAATCGCTCGACCATGTTTTGCTCCACGGCCCTCCGGGGCTGGGTAAAACCACGCTCTCGAATATCATTGCCAATGAATTGAATGTCGGATTTAAAATCACATCGGGTCCGGTACTCGACAAACCGGGCGACTTGGCCGGGGTACTTACCGGGCTGGAAAAAAACGATGTGCTTTTTATTGATGAAATTCATCGATTGAGCCCCATCGTGGAAGAATATTTGTATTCGGCGATGGAAGATTACCGTATCGACATCATGATCGATAAAGGCCCGAGCGCACGTTCCATTCAAATCGAACTGGCTCCTTTCACGCTGGTCGGAGCCACTACACGAAGCGGATTATTGACCGGTCCGTTACGCGCCCGTTTCGGAATCAATTGCCATTTGGAGTATTATGACAATAATATATTGATGTCTATTGTGCTGCGTTCGGCAAGAATTTTGAATATTTCCTGCTCCAAAGAAGCGGCTGCGGAAATCGCTTCCCGCAGCCGGGGAACTCCGCGAATTGCAAATGCTCTGCTGCGGCGCGTGCGTGATTTTGCGCAAGTGAAAGGCAGCGGGAAAATCGACCTCGACATTGCTCATTATGCCCTGGAGGCTTTAAACATCGATAAATATGGATTAGATGAAATCGACAATAAAATATTGTCGATCATTATCGATAAATTCAATGGCGGCCCCGTGGGATTAACCACTATTGCAACCGCCTTGGGTGAAGATGCCGGAACGATTGAAGAAGTTTACGAACCGTTTCTGATTAAAGAAGGATTCATTAAACGCACCCCCCGCGGAAGAGAAGTCACGGAATTGGCTTTCAAACATTTGGGAAGAAACAGATATTTATCCGAACAAGGATCATTGTTCTGATTTTACCCCAAACCCGATCATGATTCTAAGAAACTGTTTAAAATTCAACCAGAGTCCGTTACTGGTTATCAGCCTTCGGCGTCAATATAAAATTTAAACAACCTCTAAGATTATTTATAAATTGTAAATCATATAAGCATTATGTCTGAAAAAGGAGAAGTTAAAACAAAACAAATGCCGGCAACGGAAAAATTGAAAGCGTTGCAGGCTGCCATGGACAAAATCGAGAAGGCTTACGGAAAAGGCTCCATCATGAAGATGGGTGATGAAAAAGTTGAAGAGGTCGCCGTAATTTCCACCGGATCCATCGGATTGAATGCTGCATTAGGCGTAGGGGGTTATCCGAGAGGACGGGTGATCGAAATCTTCGGACCGGAATCTTCGGGTAAAACGACTTTGGCCATTCACGCCATTGCCGAAGCTCAAAAAGCGGGAGGCGTTGCGGCGATCATTGACGCGGAACATGCTTTCGACCGTTTTTATGCCGAGAAATTGGGCGTGGATATCGATAATTTATATATTTCCCAACCCGACAGCGGTGAACAGGCTTTGGAAATTGCGGAACAATTGATTCGTTCGTATGCGATCGACATCATTGTAATCGACTCGGTAGCCGCTCTTACCCCGAAGGCCGAGTTGGAAGGGGAAATGGGTGATTCCAAAGTGGGTTTGCAGGCGCGTTTGATGTCGCAGGCTTTGCGTAAGTTGACGGCCGCCATCAACAAAACCAACACGACGTGCGTTTTCATCAACCAATTGCGCGACAAAATCGGCGTGATGTTCGGAAGCCCGGAAACAACTACGGGCGGCAACGCTTTGAAATTTTACGCATCGGTGCGTTTGGACATCCGGCGTATCGGTCAGTTGAAAGACGGAGAAGACGTAAAAGGAAATCAAACACGTGTGAAAGTCGTGAAGAATAAAGTGGCGCCTCCGTTCCGTAAAGCCGAATTTGACATTATGTTCGGGGAAGGAATCTCAACTTCCGGAGAAATTTTGGATTTGGGCAGCGAACTCGGCATCATCAAGAAAAGCGGATCGTGGTACAGTTACAACGACACAAAATTGGCGCAAGGCCGTGATGCTTCCAAGCAAATGATCAAAGACAATCCTGAACTGGCCGAAGAGCTGACGGCTAAAATTATGGAAGCGTTGAAGTAGTTTATATTATTTTAAATGCGAAGATGCAAAGACGGAAAGACGCAAAGAGTTTAAACTTCGCGTCTTTCCGTCTTTGCATCTTCGCATTTAAAATACAAACCGGTTTTTACGGCATCCTAGTATCAAATATCAATGTTAAAATTAAACTTATTTTCTTGTAAAATGTCGGAGAGCGTCTGCCGGATAACAGAACAACATTCGAGGTCCCGAAAATCTCATTACTTTCTTGATTCTTTCTTTGCATTCATTTTTATAGCAATGAATGGGGCATTTTTTACAAGCGGGCTTATCTTTTTTATACGGACAATGTTCCAACCGCCGGTGAGCATACGATTCCAATTGCTTGCATTCAGGGCACAATCCGTCTCGTTGTTGATGCTTAGCACGGCAATAAATCCGAATCATTTTGGAAACCGTATTTTTTTCTCCGTCATTCATTGAAAATTTGCTTAAACGTTTTCTCCGGGTAAAAACGATATAGATAGGGACATTTTATTTATCAAATTACAAAAATATCAATTTTTTCCGAGTTTTGTCTTGACCTCTCTCAAATCTGTTTATCAGTAATTTGCAAAATATTCTTTTCAATATCTAAAACGGTTTTTCTAAATTCGGCAAGGTTCGCCTGTTTAGCTTTCCCTGTAAACAACGAATATTCAACAACAGTATTTTGAAGTTCTGTTTTTGAAACGGCATTGTTCAAATATAAAAGTAATGCCGTTAACCAATCAGGATAAAAAATGTGTCCAAACGCTTTCAACAGAAAAGCAGATTGCAAATTATCCACATTTTTGCAAAAAGCCGTCAATGTTTTTTCACTGATGCCACTCTTCTGCAATTTTTATCCATTTCCTAAATTCATTGTAACTCTTTAAAACTGTATCGGAGACTTCTTTATCGTACAAAAAATCAGTCGGAGAACATTCTTTATAAGGCATAAACTGACCTAACCAATGACTCAAATGCTCCGCTTTCGCCCAGCCGTTATTGCTTAGCAGCAATTTGTGATTCAATTGTATCGTGGTATAATGATGATGTACCTGAACTACTGCCGGCAAGCGCAGTACTCTGATTTTCCGATTTAGATGTTTTTCGGTCATTCGGTTACAACTAATTCCATAAATCAATCCTTAAATTTATTTTAAATTCTGATCCCAAAGCTATTTCAAGTTCAGATTTTACTTTTTCGGCAGCATCTTTACAAATTTCTTTTTCGAAAGGTTTGATAAAGTAACCAATAATACCGTCTAATTGTTCTCCAGTACTCAATGAAATATCTGTAATCAATGCTTCTATGTTCGCGGGAACATCCATATTACCGTATTTTTCAGCAGGCATTATAATATATCCCGGACCGCCGCCAATAAACAGAATGTCATTTTTGTCAGCAATATGAGTTATTGCATCCAGCACTTTGTTTACATTATCCGTATTTGCAGGCGTAAAAAACGAAATTCCAACTTGTTGAAATTCACCTTTGTGAAGTTTTTTGCGAAGTCGTTTTTTCATTGTTTGTTGTTTTAATTTTCTTCCTTGTAAAACGGCATACTATATCCTTACAACATATTGTTACAAAATACATTCCTGCCTGTGAATAACCATATCCTTTCAGACGGATGCTATGGCGGTGGTGGATAGCGGGGTTGTATGTCATAATCTTAAAATGGCAATTCGTCAACATCAATAATTCTCTGATTTTCGTTTTCTACTTTTGGAAATTTATTTTTGTAATAAGAATTTAAAAATAATCCAACAGTTGCTACGCTATTGATAATAAAATAAGTGTATAAAGAATCATGTATAATG
>WRGA01000071.1 GCA_009787405.1 Candidatus Azobacteroides sp. | reverse complement strand
ATCCGTTCTAAAAAATGTTGTTTTCCGTCCCGCCGGGGACAACATATTGGTAGAAAGGAGAATTCCGCCGGAGACCAAAGTCCCGTCAGGGACGTAATGTGAAGAAGAAAACCCTTTATCCCTGACGGGACAAAGGGTGAAGGGATGTGGTGTTTTTCTACCGATATAATGTCCCCGGCGGGATAAAAAAAGACGAATATTTTTGAAACATTGACACATTTTTTACATCTCCCTGCAGGGAGAGCCGGGCATAACATCCGATAATCATTATATTTTTTTAAAAGATCAATATAATATACAAATATATATTATATTGTAGCGTCAAATTAAAACAATCGCTTATGAATTACCCGGAAAAAGAATTCATCGAAAACAGGATCGAAAGACTGAAAAATGAATTAACTGATTATCAATGATTAACTCCTTTTTTAAAGCCTTCAAAAAAAAGAATTTGAAAGAGTAACGCATCAATATTTGGATGATATTCTGAAACTCAGAGAGAAAGAGAATTTAAAAAATTGTCGTTAACCGATACCTCTGAAAAGGGGTACATAAAACCTTTGATATGAATATAAATATTTTAATGAAATGATTACATCATACTCAACCCGAGAAAAAGAAAGAATTTATAACAGCTGAAATCGAAAAAGATTTTAAGAATCTGCCGAAATCTGAAAAAGAGCCTGTAAGAAAAGATTTCACGGATTCTTTGTTGAATAAGGGTAAGGAAATTGAAAATTTGACCATATATCTCGAATTGATAAAAATATCCGAATTTGTTTCGATGTCTTACATATCCAAGCGGTTCTTTAATAAAAGCCGGGCGTGGTTGCACAATAGAATAAATAGAATAAAAAGGAAATATCGTCGGCCGGGAAACCGGTACCGAGTTTATTGCCGTCCAATCCGCAATGAATAAGAAAGGCATCCCGCGTAAAATAAATATTTTCAAGGATTTAAAAAAAGACGACGACGATAACAATAATATCGAACGGGAAATGTACAGCCGTTATTCTGTATTATCGCAAAAATCATCAATCAAAATGAAACAAAAAAACACCCGCGGGCCACACGCCCGCATAAACCATCTCTACACTGCAACGGCAAAGAATATCTTCCATGAAAAGAGTTCAAACAACCCTTTGTGAATTGATGTCGGATATTTCCGAAGGCCGTCCAATTGATTGCAGCCTGCACTCGTCCGACCGGGAAATCGTTTTTGCTTTTATCGTAAACGGCGTATGTGCCACATTCCACATCAAGAACTGAAAAGAGGCTCACTGTGAAAATAGAAGCCGATCTCACACCCGAACTGCTGGAAACAGTAAACAGATTGACCGTAAATAATGCGGCGTCAACATACATCGAGAATCTGGACGGGATCAAGAATTTTTTTATTCTCAATCGGGACGATTGTTATCAAGATGCCGATAAAGAAATTAAAGGTTTTTTAATCGATACCTGTTATATGCAGAACTTGTTCCGCAATTTCATTCAGAAAAAGGAAGGAGACGGATTATGAGTCCGAAATCGCGTTTTTCCGCCGATAACGGAAAATCCGGAGAAAAACAGGATTTTTCTTCCGACGGCAGGCAAGCCGTCAAACAATTTATTGAAGCGAATTACAGACCCGAAAGGAATATCGACGAAAAAGAATTCAAGAGTTCCATGCAACTCGAATATGAATTGCGGGAAATGACGGATGCGTCTGTAAGTACGATCACTTCGGTAATGAACGAACTCGGATTTCAGGTTCGATACCTTGAAGGAAAACCGTATTGGGTGGTATACCAATCCGTATTTTGACACACACGGCAGGAAAGCCTCCGGTAACGGAATCGGAGGCTTTTTTGCTTCGGAAAAATGTGATTATATGTTAATGAACGTTACTGTCATTAACAAATCCAACCAACATATTTACTCCTTTCGGCAGATGCATCTGTATTGTTAAATATATTTAAAAGCGTATATTTATCGGAAAATAATTGAGAAAACATTTAGGCAGTACGAATTATCGTACTACCTTTGTAAGGTAATTGAAAAGATAAGATATGGAAAATAAAGTTTTAACAGAAAAAGAATGGGAACTGATAGAAGCTATCCGCAATTACAAAAACTCAAAGCATAATCCGTCACAGCAGCTCGAATGGTATGCTTTAAGGTTATTTGAAAATTTATTATACGACATTGACTACAAAGAGTAATTAACGAAAGAGTAATCAACGAAAGTTCTGCCTATGGCAGGCAAGATTTTTTAATAAATTAGATATGGACACAACATTAAAAACAGGAGTTGTAAAACAACAATTATCGGACATTTTGTTAGATATATCCTGGGCAAAAATAGCACAGAAATATTTTGGAAAATCCAGTTCATGGATGTATCATAAATTAGACGGAATTGACGGGAACGGAAATAAAAGCGATTTCTCGTATTCGGAAAAATTACAACTTAAAAATGCGCTTTTCGATTTTTCTGAAAGGATACGTCGTGCCGCCGAAAACATCGAACCTTGACAGGCTCCAATCTTAGATTTTTGATTACAACCGAACCCCCGCGCCGAGCCACGCGGGAGTTTTATTTTAGAAATTAGCAGGATTTTTTGCACTTCTCCTCATAAAACTCTCAACTCTCCCGGCAAGTTTCACCCGGCTTGCTTTTTCCGAATCTTTTCTATCTTTCGCATTTACTCCTTTCAGCGGATGATCCCGCATTGTTAAATATATTTAAAATAGATATTTTTGATGAAAATAATTACCTGAATATTTACATATTAATCAAATGATTAATACATTTGTAATGTCAATAATTAATAAATAAAATCATGGATAACGAAAAGTGAAAACTAATTTTGATGGACATCCAAATGAAGAAAATGCAAGTAAAGAGCGAACTGAACAAAATCAGTTTTCTTTTGAAAGAAAACAAAATCTTCAAAAAAGAAATGGATGTTTTACTTGACAGATTGAAAATGTTAGAAGAACTTGAAAATGAGATTAGAAACATGAAGTAATTAACAAGCCCCCGAAAGGGGCTAAACAAACTAAAAATATGAAATTGCAATCAGAACTTGAAAAACTGAAAGAGTTGTATATCGGAAACGACTCCGGGACATTCGAGAGACAATATTTGTCCATTTGTGAAAATTTTCCTACGGATAAAGAACAAATCGACAATTATATGAGTGCTGTCATTAATCAATCCATAAAAGAAACGGATACATTTATCAATGAGACAAAAGTAAAAATACAATTGTTAAATGTAGCAAAAATAGTTTCACTTTCTTACATCGCTAAGGAATATTTTCACAAAACAAGAGCCTGGCTTTATCAGAAAATAAACGGGAATAAAACAAATGGCAGGGAAACCCGGTTTACTCCGGAAGAAATAGATACCCTTAATTTTGCTCTCCAAGACATCAGTAAAAAAATAGGCTCTACAGTTATTTCGTTATAACCTGTCTTAATTATTGACAATTACCCCTACGTTTGAGTCAATGTAGGGGTTTTTATTTTTAACCTTTTCCGTATTGTTTTTTCACTACCTTTGGCGGAATGTATTCACGTTGTTTTTTCCGGCTTCTTTTTCCGAGGCTTTCGATTCCGTCGGTGCATTTTTGTTTGTGATACCCTTGTTTCAGCAGGAACCCCGCAAACAGTCTGAGCCATCCCAAATAATTATCCCGCGTTTGAGCCGAATTTTCCCGATCTATGTAACATGTTCGAGAAAATCGTTCAGATACTCTTTGTCAAGCCGGTAAATATAAGTGATCGGATTTTTTAAATTCTGATTGTAGATTTTCAGATTTCTCAAATACGACATGTAACCGACATAAGTATCTTCACGCAAAAGACTGTCTTTATACATGTGTGCGGTTACTCTGTCGTAGTGTCCACTTCGGTGAAGGTGGAATAACCTTTGCCGTCTTCCTCGGCGATCGGGTTCCACCCGCGCCGGAGTTTTTCCGTAAGACGTATGATTAAATCCCGGGCGTATTCCCTCCGATTTTTAATCTTTTCGATGTGATTCAGTTTGATTTTTTTCCGGCGGGACTTTCCGAACAACGGATCAAAAGCATAAAATCCGACATGCCACTCCACTCCGATGTATAGCTTAGTCGGTGGTATAAGCTGTTATTTGTGCGAGTTCAATTTTTTGATTTGAAGACATTTTTTTGCATGAAACAGGCTCTCTTTCCACGCAAAAGGTTAAACATCTGATTTTCAATCGAAAAACTATCTTTTACAAGTTGTTGTCCCGATTGTGTCCCGTCTGTTTTAAACAACGAAGCGGAAAGCCTGTATTCATCAAGCTTTCCGCTTATCCCGGTCGGGGTGACTGGATTCGAACCAGCGACCACACGCCCCCCAGACGCGTACTCTAAACCGTGCTGAGCTACACCCCGTTTTTTTGGAGCTGCAAAGATAACATTAATTTTGTAATCGTCCAATAAATTCCAAAACAATCGTTATTCACGCTGCTGTCGCCCATTATTGGTTATCGCGATAAAAATCAAACATCTCGAAAATCATTTTTTGATCGGCCGTTTGATTGATTCTGATGTCGCCGACATCCGCCAATAACGTGAAATTGACCCTGTCCGATTCATTTTTCTTGTCATGGGTCATCAACTCGTAAAGATGGTCATAATCCTTACAATCAATCTCAAATGTTCCGTAATGATTCCGGATAAACCGGATCGTCTGCCTTAATTTATCCGCAGGAAATCCCGTCAAACAATAAGACAAGTACAATTCGCAGATTATTCCCCACGCGACAGCGTATCCGTGCAATGTCGGACGATTCCGTTCGAATGAAAAGCTTTCGAAAGCATGACCGACCGTATGGCCTAAATTCAACGCCTTGCGAATTCCTTTTTCATAAGGGTCTTCCGACACGATCTTTTCTTTGATTTTGACCGAAATGACCAATAATTCCTGCAACCGGCGATAATCAATATTTTCCGGGTCGAAACAAATTAAATCGGACAGATTTTTATCGTTGCTGATCAATCCGTGTTTAAGCATTTCGGCATACCCGGACAATATATTTTCCCGATCCAACGACTGAAAGAACGTCGTATCGATCAATACGACTTTTGACGGACTAAACACGCCGATTTCGTTTTTCAATCCGTTGAAATTAATCCCCGTTTTCCCTCCGACGGCCGCATCCACAGCTCCCAACAACGTGGTCGGAATGTTGATGTAAGGGATTCCGCGTTTAAAGGAAGAAGCGGCGAAACCGCCCAAATCAGTCACCATTCCGCCGCCTAAATTCACCATCGCCGATTTTCGGGAGGCTCCGTTCCGGCTGAGATACATCCAAACGCCGGATACCGCGTCCAATGTCTTATGGAGGTCTCCCGCTTGAATGACGATCACCCCGGCATCTTTTATTTTTTCGTTATCCCGAATCAACGGCAGGCAATAAAGGGCCGTTTCTTCATCGGTCAATACAAAAAGTTTGTCGTAATCGATCATTTGCAAAGCTTCCGACAACGAAACATTTAAATCTTTACTGACAATAATCTTTTGTTTATCCATTATTCCACCTCATCATACTCCTGAAAAAGAAAATCGTTGTACGGAAAGCGCGTCACATGAATTTCCTTCACTTTACGATACAATAAATCTTTCAATTCATCCAGATTACTTTTTTCTTTGGCCGAAATGAATATACAATTGTCATGTAATTTGCTCATCCAAGTATTTTTCAACTCATTCAATTCGATGTTGGCTTTGGTGCGTGGCGTCAAATCGTCTTCCGCCTTTTTGACATACGTGTAAGCGTCTATCTTATTAAATATCAAAATGGTCGGTTTTCCCTTGCCGTCGATTTCATGAAGCGTTTTGCTCACAATCTCGATTTGCTCTTCGAAATTCGGATGTGAAATATCCACGATATGGAGCAACAAATCAGCTTCCCGCACTTCATCCAGCGTCGATTTGAAGCTTTCGATCAAGTGTGTCGGCAATTTACGGATAAACCCGACGGTATCGGACAGCAAGAACGGCAGGTTGTGAATAATCACTTTCCGTACCGTCGTGTCGAGTGTCGCAAAAAGTTTATTTTCGGCGAAAACATCCGATTTGCTCAACACATTCATCAATGTCGATTTGCCGACATTGGTATATCCGACCAATGCCACACGTACCATTTTGCCGCGGTTTTTCCGTTGAGTCGACTTTTGACGGTCTATCTCCTTCAATTGTTTTTTCAGGTAGGATATTTTATCCAGAATAATCCGACGGTCGGTCTCCAACTGCGTTTCACCGGGCCCTTTCATCCCGATGCCGATTCCGCCCCGCTGACGTTCCAAGTGAGTCCACAAACGGGTTAACCGCGGAAGAAGATATTGATATTGCGCCAGCTCGACTTGCGTTTTGGCATGAGCGGTTTGCGCCCGTTGAGCAAAAATATCCAGAATCAGCGTCGTGCGATCCAGAATCTTGATTTGCAACTCGTTTTCGAGGTTTTTCAATTGCTTCGGCGACAGTTCATCGTCCACCAGCACCAACCCGATTTCGTTTTCAAGCACATATTCCTTGATTTCCTGCAATTTACCCGTCCCGACAAACGTTACAGGATTGGGATATTCCAACCGTTGCAAGAATTTTTTTACCGGTTCGGCGCCGGCTGTTTCGGCCAGAAAAGCCAATTCGTCCAAATATTCGTTTGCTTTCGCTTCATTTTGTTCGGGAGTAATCAACCCGATCAATACGGCTCTTTCCGTCAGTGTCTCTGTTATGATCAATTCTTTCATGTTTCAAATCCTTGATCATTTGGCATCATTGGAACGAATTTCCACCCGGCGGATTTTTCCGCTGATGGTTTTCGGCAATTCATCCACAAATTCGATGATCCGGGGATATTTATACGGAGCAGTCACTGTTTTCACATGCTCCTGCAATTCTCTGATCAATGCCTCATTGGCTTTGTCTTTGTAATCTTCGGACAAAATAATGGTCGCCTTCACCACCTGACCGCGAATTTCATCGGGAACGCCCGTAATGGCACATTCCACCACCGCTCGATGAGTCATCAATGCGCTTTCCACTTCAAACGGCCCGATACGGTATCCGGAACTTTTGATCACATCATCGTTTCGCCCGATAAACCAATAATACCCCTCTTCATCGCGCCAAGCCACATCTCCCGTATAGTAAACATGATCGTGATAAACGCTGTGGGTCAGCTCGGCATCGCGATAATACCCTTTGAACATTCCCGTCGGATATCTCCTGTCGGTACGGATAACAATTTCACCCTGTTCCCCTTCTTCGGCGCTGCGCCCGTCGGAAGTCAGCAAGTCGATGTCATATTGCGGATTCGGCAATCCCATGGAACCGGGTTTCGCTTCAGTCCACGGAGCAGTAAACACCAACAACGTTGTTTCTGTTTGTCCGTATCCCTCTTTCAGTTTAATTCCAGTCAACTTATAAAAATTTTCGTAAACAGCCGGATTTAACGCTTCACCCGCAATCGTGCAATATTCCAGTGACGACAAATCATATTTTGTGAGGTCTTCCCGAATCAAGAAACGAAAAATCGTAGGCGGAGCGCAAAGAGAAGTAATTTTGTATTTCTGAATCATATCGAGCATATTCGCCGGCGTAAATTTTTCATGATCATAAATAAAGATCGTCGCTCCGGCCAGCCATTGCCCGTAAATCTTTCCCCAAACGGCTTTTGCCCACCCGGTATCCGCAATCGTCAGATGCAAACTGTCTTTTCCGAGATTATGCCAATAACGTGCCGTGGAAATATGTCCCAGCGGATAAGTAAAATCATGCGCCACCATTTTGGGATTTCCGGTCGTTCCCGAAGTAAAATACAACAAGGAGATATCATCATTGGTATTCACATTTTTCGGACGGACAAAGGCTCCCGCCCTGTTGATCCCTTGATGAAAATCGCCCCATCCTTCCGGAATAAACGGCCCCACGGAAATCAATGTTTTGATGGAAGGAGATTCAGGTACGGCGTCATCCACATGTCGGGTCACCAATTTTTCGCCGACGGTTACAATTGCTTTGATGTCCGCGGCATTATTCCGGTAAACAATATCTTTTTTGGTCAACAGATGGGTTGCCGGAATCGCAATCGCCCCGATCTTATGCAACGCCAATATCGCAAACCAAAATTCGTATCTCCGTTTCAGAATAAGCATCACCATATCGCCCCGTCCTATTCCCAACGATTGAAAATAGGATGCCGTACGGTCGCTGTATTCTTTCAATTCGGCAAAAGAAAAGTCGCGATGTTCCCCTTTATCATTCGTCCAACAAATCGCTTTTTTACCGGGATCGGTTCTTGCCCATTCATCCACCACATCATAAGCAAAATTAAACGTCTCGGGAATAATCAGTTCAAAATTAGCGTCAAAATCCTTTTGATCGCTGAACTTGGTTTGTTTCAAATATTTTTCGATCATAAAAGTAGGTTACGATTTACACGTTGCAGGCTGCGAATACAAATTACAAGCAAGTAAAATATTTACACGTCCTGTAACTTATAATTAAATGATTACTGCCAAAAATCTTGTCGGTTTCCCGCCCAAAGCTTTCATGCCATGCGGCAGAGCCGAATCAAAATAAATGCTGTCTCCTTCTTCCAAAATCAAATCTTTGTCATTGATCCGGAATTGCAATTTCCCTTCCAATACCAGATTAAATTCTTGTCCGGAATGAGCATTCAAAAAAATGGGATTATCATTCGGTTCGACAGTCACTTCAAAAGGTTCGACTTTGGGATTTTTGAATCCGCTTGCCAGCGTCTGATATTTATAGGCTTTCGTTCGTTCGATGGAAGCGCCTTTTCCTTTGCGGGTAACGGAATATGAACTCATCCGGGGTTCATCTCCGGAAATAAGTGTGGCCGTTTCAATCTTAAAATTTTGTGCCACATCAAACAAGAAACTCAAGGGAATATCAATCAATCCCGACTCGTAAAGATCTATTTCATTGGATGTTTTACCACATTGAGCCGCCATCTCCTCTTGAGAAAGATCCAATGCTTCCCGTAATCCTTTCAACCTTTCGGCAATTTGCTTGATTTGTTCGTTCATGAAATATGTTTGTTATCTATGTATTTTATGATCTACGCTGATAAAAATCCTGCAAATATAGGAAATAACTCTATAATAACAGAACCGGGATGAAAGACAAAAGAAGAAAGAGGATACACAGAAGTTGAAAAGACACGGCGACCTGTTCTTTTATCTTTGCCCAGCTTCTTTTATTTTACGTCTTTTGTCCGTTTCAACAGCTTGCACAACCTTCGCATTTTCCGATTTCGCCGCGGAAACGTTTTTCGACCAAACGATGCAGACGTTCTTCCAACACCTCCAAGCGCACATGGTCGATGACATCCGACACAAACGCAAACATCAACAGCATGCGGGCTTCATTTTCGGGAATACCGCGGGAACGGAGATAAAACAATGCATCATCGTTCAATTGCCCCACGGTTGCCCCGTGGCTGCACTTCACATCGTCGGCGTAAATTTCCAGTTGAGGTTTGGTAAACATTTTGGCCTCGCGGGTCATGCAGATATTTTTGTTGGATTGATACGCCCGTGTTTTTTGTGACCCTTTCCGCACCAGTATTTTTCCGCAAAAAGCGCCGGTCGCCTGGTCATCCAGCACATATTTATACAATTCGTTGCTCGTACAATCGGGAACGGCATGATCGATAAACGAAAAATTGTCGATTTTTTGTTCTTCGTCGGCAATGGCCATCCCATATAAATGCGTTTCGGCATTCCGTCCGTACAACCCGACGTGATAATTATTCCGCGTAACACCGTTATTCAACGTGATTCCGTTTATCAAGACATTCGAACCGGTTTGTTGGGAAACATATACCGAATTGATCCGTGTTGTTTTATCGTGATTCGCTTCCAATTCATATAAATCGAAAACGACATTTTCTCCGGCAAAAATTTCGACCACCTGGGTGGACAAAAAGTTCCGGTTGTCCATCGCATGATCGCAAATCAACAGTTTCAATTGAGCATTATCTTCCAAAACGATCAGGATACGGCGATTTACCATGAAATCGACATCCGCCCGGAGAATGTTCACCAATTGAACCGGATATTCCCAAACTACGTTTTTCGGAATATACATAAAAAAACCGTCTTGCACAAATGCCGTATTAAATGCCACCGTTCCGTCTTTGGAAGTATCGGCGAGTTTTCCGTAATAGTTGGAGACCAATTCGGGATGTGTTTGCGAAAATGTTTTCAAACTGCCCACTAAAACACCTTCCGGAATTCCGGCTTTCGGCAGCGCTTTATCGTAAAAACTGTCGTTTTCGACAAAATATAAATGGGTGGAAAGATTCGGAACATCGCAATGAAAAACTTCATACGGATTAACCGGAATGGGCAATCTGTTCAAATTCAACCCGAAATCAGGTTCAAACTGTTTGCCGATATCCGTATATTTATACTCCTCGACCTGTTGAGTCGGGAATCCGGAACATCGGAAATCATTCATTGCCTGATCTCTCAAAGCATTCAACACTTCCGAAGAATGCTTGTCGATTATTTCCCGATATTGACGAAATAAATCGATATATTGTTGTTCAATCATAGTCCCTTAATTTTAGTTAAGAGTTAAGTATTAAGAGTTAAGTATTATTTTTTGAGACATACTTATTTATAGGAATTTTCAACTTTCAACTCTTAATTCTTAACTCTTAACTCCTAACTTCTCTCCCTTAATTCTTAATTTGTTTTTAGCCAATCGTATCCTTTTTCCTCCAATTCGAGAGCCAATTCTTTACCGGCTGATTTAACGATGCGTCCGTTGTACAACACATGCACGAAATCGGGGATGATGTAATCCAACAAACGTTGATAGTGAGTAATGACGATGGTGGCATTTTCTTCGGTTTTCAATTTATTCACGCCGCCGGCGACAATGCGCAAAGCGTCGATGTCCAATCCGCTGTCGGTTTCATCCAAGATAGACAAAAGCGGTTCGAGCATGGCCATTTGAAAAATTTCATTCCGTTTTTTCTCGCCGCCGGAAAAACCTTCGTTGACGGAACGACCGGCCAATTTGGCGTCGATTTCGACCAATTCGCGTTTTTCCCGCATGATGCGCAGGAAATCGGAAGCCGAAATCGATTCCAAGCCTTTGTATTTCCGATGTTCATTGAGCGCGGTACGCATGAAATTCACCATGCTCACGCCCGGAATTTCCACCGGATACTGAAAACTGAGGAAAAGACCTTCACAAGAACGTTCTTCGGGAGAAAGATCGAATAAATTTTTCCCGTTGAATCGAATCTCTCCTTCGGTGACTTCGAAAGCGGGATTTCCGGTCAAAACAGCGGATAATGTACTTTTACCCGAACCGTTCGGCCCCATAATGGCATGAATTTCTCCGGCATTCACCGTCAAATCAATTCCTTTTAATATTTCCTTTCCGTTAATGGAAGCATGCAAATTTTTTATTTCAAGCAGTTTCATCATGATTAAAGCAATCCTCCCGGCATCACCGGCAGAGAGGTCAAATGAGTTGATTTAAAAATATATTTATTTTGATATAAATACCCGGCAAAATTTAATTTAAATTATTTCAACCGCGAAGATGCAAAGACATAAAGCCGCAAAGAGTTTAAACTTTGTGTCTTCCCGTCTTTGCGACTCCGGGGCGTTTAAAAATATAAATTGTTTTTTGTGACATACTTATCATCTTTAACGAATGGAATCGTTGTAAATCACTTCGGCAATATTAAATTCGTACTTCAACAATTTCATAATGTCGTCGACTCGTCTTACTTCCTCGATTTGAGGATATTTAGACAGCGAATGATATTGAAAAAAACGGTACAGTTTCGCCGTAGCCACTTCAAAACTGATCACGGAGCTGCCTTTCACATATCCTTTTTCACTTGCCGGAAGGGCTTGGTAAGCATCCGATTCATCCAGCGATTGAAGCTCGAAAATACCGTCGTTCACCAGATACCCCAACAACTGATTCCAGGTGATGTCGGTCGGTTTTATGTCATACGATTTATGGCTCAACACCTGTTCTTCATTTTTTGAAGGAACAAATTTGAGATCCATCGTATAATATGTTCCCGACCATTCGCCTTTTGTTTGACGAATTTCGATCAGTTCTCCCTCCTGAACCCCCTCTCCGGTAGGACTGCTGATCCAAGCCCTGAAAGCAAACTCATCGAAACCGTTCAACAATTCGGGAAGATGCAACGCCTTTTCTTTTTGTCTGGCATAAATAAAAAATACGCTCGGATACGGCATGTTGTCATAAAACAGAATGTCTTTATGAATGCCGTTGTCGGGAATCGGAAATTTCTCGCTCGAAGTTTTTACGATCGACCGAGCGGAAAAACATCCGGAAAAAACAACCGGAAAAAGAAAAACGATGACATACCCAATCAATTTATTCATATTTTCACTTTATCCGACGCTTCCTTCCAACGTGATTTGCAACAGCTTTTGAGCTTCCACCGCAAATTCCATCGGCAGCTTGTTCAATACCTCCTTGGCATATCCGTTAACGATCAGCCCGACGGCATCTTCGGTCGAAATTCCCCGCTGATTGCAATAAAAAATCTGATCTTCGCTGATTTTCGATGTGGTGGCCTCATGTTCGACAATCGCCGTTTCATTGTTCACTTCCATATACGGAAACGTGTGCGCACCGCAACGATCGCTCAGCAATAAACTGTCGCATTGAGAAAAATTACGGGCATTATCGGCTTTTTTTGAAATTTTAACCAATCCGCGATAACTGTTTTGTCCCTCGCCCGCCGAAATACCTTTCGAAACAATCGTGCTGCGGGTATTTTTGCCCAAGTGAATCATTTTCGTGCCGGTATCGGCTTGTTGATGATTATTGGTGACCGCCACGGAATAAAATTCGCCGATGGAATTATCGCCCGCCAAAATGCACGACGGATATTTCCACGTAATTGCGGAACCGGTTTCTACTTGAGTCCACGAAATTTTCGAATTGTTTCCCTTGCATATTCCCCGTTTAGTCACGAAATTGTAAATTCCGCCTTTGCCGTTTTTATCGCCGGGATACCAATTTTGCACGGTGGAATATTTCACCTCGGCATTTTCCAGCACGATAATTTCCACAATGGCCGCGTGCAACTGATTTTCGTCCCGCATCGGCGCCGTACAACCTTCCAAATAACTGACATAACTGTCGTCTTCGGCAATGATCAACGTCCGTTCAAACTGTCCCGTATTCGCCGCATTAATCCGGAAATAGGTAGAAAGTTCCATGGGACAACGCACTCCTTTCGGAATATAAACAAACGAACCGTCGCTGAACACCGCAGAATTTAATGAAGCGAAATAATTATCTTTGTAAGGAACCACAGAACCCAAATATTTTTTTACCAGATCGGGATGTTCTTTCACGGCTTCGCTGATGGAACAGAAAATAATTCCTTTTTCCATCAACGTTTCTTTGAACGTCGTTTTAACGGAAATACTGTCCATTACGGCATCCACAGCCATTCCCGCAAAAACTTTTTGTTCATGCAACGGAATCCCCAACCGGTCGAAAGTTCTCAACAATTCGGGATCGACCTCCTCTTTGCTTTTCACGACGTTTTGTTTCGGAGCCGCATAATAGATGATGTCCTGATAATCGATTTCCGGAATGATCAAATGCGCCCATTCCGGCATTTTCAGCGTCGTCCAAAAGTCAAACGCTTTCAACCGGAAATCGAGCAGCCAATCGGGTTCATTTTTCTTTTTGGAAATCAATCGAACAACTTCTTCGTTCAAGCCTTTCGGGATGATTTCCGTATCGATATTCGTGACAAAACCGTATTTATATTCACCTCCTGTGACATCTTTCAATAGATCTTCTTGTTCTTCTTGCATAATAATCAATCATCTATATCTCTATTTCCGGATTCTCTTCCGGATTTCCTTCTGATTCTTTTTTCTTTAACTGTTTGAGTTTGATTTTATGATCCTGCAATTCATTAACATAAGGCAACAATTTTTCTCCCGCCTGTTGCAACGGATAATAAATTTTTGCTTTTTGACGGGTATCTTCCGATAAAAACTTCCCGTCCTTATCCAACGAATGATAGAAATTGATCAGCACACCCAGTATAATTACATATTTCAACAATCCGGCACCCGCGCCGGCCAAACGGTCCACTCCTTTTAAACAGACCATCGACAGCAAATTGCGCATGACATACCCGATTATATTACACACAATGACCACGGCCGTGAATATCAAAAAATAAGAAAAAGCCAAAAGCAATGAATTTGAAGTATCCGTCATCACGGTCGATAATTTCACGGCCAAAGTTCCCGCAAACAAATAAGCCGCCGCTATTCCCAAAATCACTCCGACAACAGATGCGATTTGTTTCACAAACCCGCTCATCATCCCTTTGATCAATCCGAAAGCAAGTATCATGATCAATATTAATCCCAAAAGATTCATTGTGCCATAACTTTACTTAAAAAGACAACAAAGTTATACAGAATTTTACACATAAAAAAACGGTGTTTTCCGAGGAGGTGCATTTGACTCCGTCGAATGTTGTTTCAAATTGCAGCAGTTAAAAATTTCTCATTACGTTCGGAATGACGTCCCAACTTATGTGGATATAGAAGCAGGAAACGGCGGCCTTGCTCTTTACAAACGCCATTCATTCTGAATGGAGCGAAAAAATACAGGTCGATCCGATTCAATCGTTTGTTTTTTGTTCCATAAGAGAGTGATAAAAAATGTTTGAAAATAAAAATACTCATTAAATTGTTGTCCGGCCCGAAAATATATACCATATTTGTTCCGTGTTAATCGACAACAGATTCGATATTGAAACAGAGCGACATATTTGTTAATCAACTTTATAAGAGCAAACAATATCTCCGAGAAATGACTGCCGGAAAAAAATCGAGAAAGGAGAAAAAGAAAAGTTTTAAACTTCTTCCAATAATATTCATTATTGGCATGTTGGTCGTTGCAGGTGCGGCATACGCTTATTATTACTATTTCAAAAAGCCTAATTTTTTCCCCTTGAAAACGACTTATATCTATATCCGTCCCGACATGCCGTTCGACAGCGTGCTCGTTCAGCTGAGGAATGCGGGAAAAATGAAAGATGAAAAATCGTTTTTGTTATTGTCCGATCACAAAAAATATCCCGGAAACATCAAACCGGGCCGATACGCCATCAAGCCGGAAATGAACAACGATGCATTATTGCGAAATCTTATTACAGGGAAACAGACTCCGGTAAAGCTGACTTTCAACAACATACGCACCATTCCGCAATTTGCCGGACGAATTGCCGATCAACTGATGACCGATTCTTTGACGTGGATGGCTGTTTTTCAAAACAAAACATTTCTTTCCGAATCGGGATTCACGTATGAAACTTTGCCGGCCATGTTTATCCCGAACACCTACGAAATGTATTGGAATGTTTCTCCGGAAAAATTTTGCGAACGCATGAAAAAGGAATATGAACGATTCTGGAATCCCGAACGCACGGCAAAAGCCGGAGAAATCGGATTGACACCCGTTCAGGTCAGCACGCTGGCCTCCATCGTAGAAGAAGAAACGAACAAGAAAGATGAACTTCCGATTGTTGCCGGATTGTACATCAACCGATTAAAAACAGGAATGAAACTGCAAGCCGATCCGACCGTCAAATTTGCCGTAGGCGATTTCTCGTTGCGGCGTGTTTTGAATGTTCATTTGGGAGCCGATTCCCCGTACAATACCTATCAAAATTACGGGTTGCCTCCGGGTCCGATCCGCTTTCCGTCCATCCGCACCATCGACGCTGTGCTGAATTACACGCATCACAATTATATTTACATGTGTGCCAAAGAAGATTTGTCGGGCAGGCATAATTTCGCCGTCACGGCACAACAACACAACGCCAACCGAGATAAATACATCCAAGCACTCAACCGATTGAAAATTTATAAATAGTCGTTCTTTAAAAATTATCCGAACAGCTTCCGAAACGCTTCTTCCACTTTTTTGACGATGATAATTTCGATATTGACTTTTTTCAAATCAAATTCTTTCAGATTATTGGCGGGAATGATGATCCGGTGAAAGCCCAATTTTTCGGCTTCGGAAATACGTTGTTCGATGCGGTTGACCGGACGGATTTCACCTGAAAGCCCGACTTCTCCCGCCAGACACACCCGATGTTCCAAAGCGATATCCATGCTTGAAGACAAAACAGCGCTGATCACGGCCAAATCGATGGCCGGGTCATTCACCCGTATTCCGCCGGCAATATTCAGAAAAACATCTTTTTGAGCCAGTTTAAATCCCGCACGTTTTTCCAAAACCGCCAACAACATATTCATTCTGCGAATATCGAATCCCGTGGCGGAACGCTGCGGCGTACCGTAAGCGGCTGTGCTGACCAGCGCCTGTGTTTCGATCAGGAACGGACGCACGCCTTCAATGGCCGATGCAATGGCAACGCCGCTCAATCCCTCGTGTTCCTGTGAAAAAAGCAGTTCCGAAGGATTATTCACCTGCCGCAATCCGTTTTGCCGCATTTCGTAAATGCCCAATTCGGCCGTACTTCCAAAGCGGTTTTTAATCGAACGGAGTATCCGGTATAAATAATTCCGGTCGCCTTCGAATTGCAATACCGTATCCACAATATGCTCCAACACTTTCGGCCCCGCAATGCTGCCTTCTTTGTTGATATGACCGATTAAAATAACGGGTGTTCCCGTTTGTTTGGCGAATTTCAGAATGGACGCCGAACATTCCCGCACTTGCGAAATACTGCCGGGGGACGATTCGATCGTTTCGGTGAATATTGTTTGAACGGAATCGATAATCACCAAATCAGGTTGTATATTTTTAATATGAAGGTAAATTTCTTCCAACAAAGTTTCACAAACAATGTAACAATTCGGTGATTCTTTATCGCTGAGGCGTTCGGCACGAAGTTTCAATTGCCGCGCACTTTCTTCGCCCGACACATATAAAATCCGTTTGTCTTTCAACCCGATAACCGTTTGCAGAATCAACGTCGATTTTCCGATGCCGGGCTCGCCGCCCAAAAGCACCAATGATCCGGGCACCAATCCGCCGCCCAGCACCCGATTGAGTTCATCGTCACACATATCGATCCGCGGATCTTCCGATGTCACAATCTCGTTCAACGGAACCGGCTTCGGCTTATCTGTTTCCAACCCCGACCGGATTAGTTTATTCGCCGATGTTTCTTTTCGAACCGCTTCTTCGACAAACGTATTCCATTCTCCGCACGAAGGACAACGTCCCACCCATTTCGGCGATTCGGCTCCGCAATTCTTACAAAAAAATACTGTTTTTTCTTTAGCCACAAGGATGAAATTAAGAGTTAAAAAAGATATTTTCGCACAGATCGCACAGATCGCACAGATTACACAGATTACGGGCGATCGGTGATAGTCATCATCTCATGTATTTATTGTTACCGGGTTGTCAACTTTTTATTGCATATTTTTTACCCGAATATATTAACTGACATCAATTAAAAAATCCGTGCAATCCGTGTAATCTGTGAGAAACATCTGTCAATTGCGGTTGTAAATATAGGAATATGCATTCGATTTTTCATTTTTGCATCGACTCCGGAATTTTAAAAAAGATATTTTTCTCACAGATGGCACGGATTACACGGATTACGGGCGATCGGTGATAGTCATCATCTCATGTATTTATTGTTACCGGGTTGTCAACTTTTTATTGCATATTTTTTGCCCGCATATATTAACTGACATCAATTAAAAAATTCGTGAAATCCGTGCAATCTGTGAGAAATATCAGCCATTCGCACAGATGACACAGATTACACGGATTACGGACGATCGGTGATAGTCATCATCTCATGTATTTATTGTTACCGGGTTGTCTACTTTTTTATTGCATATTTTTTACCCGAATATATTGACTGACATCAATTAAAAAAATCCGTGCAATCCGTGTAATCTGTGAGAAACATCAATCAATTGCGGTTGTAAATATAGAAATAAGCATTCGATTTTTCATTTTTGCATCGACTCCGGAATTTTAAAAAAGATATTTTCGCACAGATTACACAGATTACACAGATTACGGGCGATCGGTGATAGTCATCATCTCATGTATTTATTGTTACCGGGTTGTCAATTTTTTTATTGCATATTTTTTGCCCGCATATATTAACTGACATCAATTAAAAAATCCGTGAAATCCGTGCAATCTGTGAGAAATATCAGACATTCGCACAGATGACACAGATTACACGGATTACGGACGATCGGTGATATTCATCATCTCATGTATTATTGTTACCGGGTTGTCAACTTTTTATTGCATATTTTTTACCTGCATATATTGACTGACATCAATTAAAAAAATCCGTGCAATCCGTGTAATCTGTGAGAAACATCTGTCAATTGCGGTTGTAAATATAGGAATAAGCATTCGATTTTTCATTTTTGCATCGACTCCGGAATTTGAGGGAATTGCTTATTTTTGTAAATCAAAAAATTCAACCCCATGATAAAAAACATCCTTTCATCCCTGATTCTGTTGGTCGGTTCCATGTCCTTCGTTTGTGCGGGAACTGTTGATACGTTAATTACGCGGAGTCCGACAATGAACGAAGATATTAAAGCCATCGTTATTATTCCCGAATGTTACGAGCCGGAGCAGCAATATCCCGCCGTTTATTTACTGCACGGCTACAGTGGCGATTACAGAGGTTGGCTGAATATTAATCCCGAAATCAAAGATTTATCCGATCAATATCAAATGATATTGGTATGTCCCGATGCAAAAAACAGTTGGTATTGGGACAGTCCGATCAATCCGAAATCACAATACGAAACCTATATTTCCGAAGAACTGGTCGAACAGATCGACAACCGGTACAGTACCATCCGAAGTCCGGAAGGAAGAGCAATCACCGGTCTGAGCATGGGAGGACACGGAGCGTTGTATCTGGCGTTTAAACATCAGGATGTGTTCGGCGCGGCAGGCAGTATGAGCGGCGGCGTGGACATCCGTCCTTTTCCGGCCGGTTGGGAGATGAGTAAACAAATCGGCGAATACGCACAAAATCCCGATTTTTGGGAAACGAATACAGTCATCAACATGCTCGATTTGGTACAACCCGGCACATTGGCGTTGATCATCGATTGCGGTACCGAAGACTTTTTCTATCAGGTCAATGTCAATCTGCATAACGAACTGACGGAACGGAAAATTCCGCACGATTTCATATCCCGTCCGGGCGTGCACAACTCAAAATATTGGGCAAACGCCGTGCTCTATCAATTGTTATTCATGGACAGGTTTTTTAAAGTTAAGAGTTAAGAATTTTTAACTCAATGCCATTAAGTTAAGAGGTAAAGATTTACAAATCAGAATTATAAAGGAGATACAAATGGTGTTATTCAGACCCCGGAAGGGTCAAATATCGGTAGAAAAAATAATATTCCACATCTCCCCACCGTCCCGGTAGGGACGGGATATGAAATTTTATCTCTACGGCATTCATTTTAGACGATAAATAACATTATATGATTATCGGATGTTATGCCTACTTATCCTCACAGGTAGGGTATAAAAATGTAATATTCGTTTTTTTGAAAGTTACATGCTAAAAAATATTGTT
>WRGA01000070.1 GCA_009787405.1 Candidatus Azobacteroides sp. | reverse complement strand
TCCTTACGGCGGGAAAACACAGAACGTCAAACCGTTTTCGAAAGACGGGGAACCGGTACGTTTCAGCGAAAGTGACCGGGCGGAAAATCCGTCCGGATCTCAAGAAAAAGAAGGTCTGACGTCAAGCCGGCAAAATGACCGTCCGGAAATCCAAAAAGACGGGGATGACATATTGCGTGCCGGCGGCACGGAAGGCGGCGGCACCTCAAACAAAGTACCCCTTGGTGACGGTTTTGTGGTGTTATTTGCCGGCAGCCTCGTGTATGCCCTGCGGCAACGGATTAAGCGCAGGTAGACGAGTAAACAGGTAAACGAGTAGACGGGGTGACTTGTCTACTCGTCTACTTTTTAAATATAATTAACCGGGATTTTTTACCCGGTTAATTTTTATAGCCTACCTTTGTAAGGTAAACTAATAAATTTAGGGTTATAATATGGATACACATGATTTGCCATCCCAATTAAGGAGCAGTATTTCAAAGCTGTACAAGCGAATGAGAAAACATATGTACTCCGCGGGGACTTTCTCCATGACGGAAATAGAAACCATCGGATTTCTATTTAAAAAAGGAACGCTTTTGCCGTCGGAACTTGCCTCGTTGACAAAGATCACGACTCAATCCATGTCGCAGATTCTTCGAAAAATGGAAGAAAACGGCATGATTATCCGCGTCCCTTCAAAAGAAGACCGTCGGAAAGTGTATGTTTCTTTGACCGCCGACGGAAAATCGATCGTGGAAAAAACACGTTACGAACGGGATGAATGGTTGGGCGATGTGATCGAAAATTCATTGACCGAAAACGATCGGAAACTTTTAATTGAAACATTACCGGTATTAAACAAAATAATTGAAGCACAATGATAACTCAAATGGACAAATGTACGGCCTTGGTGTTGATTGATTTGCAAAAAGGCATGTTAAAAAGAACAGAACCCGGCTTTTTGGATGATGTATTGAAAAATGCTTCGCGATTGGCCGATGAATTTCGCCGCCGGAATCTTCCGGTAGTGATCGTAAGTGTGGATCCTTTTCATCCGTCTTGGCAGAAGACACGGAAAGAGGGACACAATATGCAGTCTTCCAACGCGATTGCTCATAAAGCCTCCGAAGTTACGGACAACCTTGCCGGATTGATGGACAGCGCCATTGATGTTGCACCCGGCGACATTCGTATCGTCAAGCATACGTGGAATGCTTTTTTCGATACACCGTTGCACGACGAATTGAAAAAGTGTGGCGTGACTCAAATTGTTTTGGGCGGAGTATCCACCGGCAGCGGAGTCGAAGGCACAGCTCGGGCAGCCGCCGAATTGGGATATAACATTGCTTTTGCGGTCGATGCCATGGCCGATGACGTACCCGAAGTGCATGATAACAGCATCAAACATATTTTTCCGCGCCTCGGGGAATCGGGAACGACCGAAGAAATCATCGGGATGTTAACGACGATTTAATCGGAGGTGTTGCCGTCGATGATTGTTTGATATGAATATCCGCTTTAATCCCTGAATGATCCGGATTTTTATGCCTCGGGAAAAAATAAATTGGAAATTTATGCTGCCGTTGGTGTTGGGCACGATGATGAATCCGCTCAACAGCACGATGTTGATCACGGCGCTTACAACCATTTGTACTCATTTTGGCAGAGACACCGGTGCAGGCGCGTTACTGATTACACCGCTTTATATCGCCGCCACCATCGGCCAGCCGTTGATGGGGCGGTTGGCTGATATTTACAATCCGAAAGCGGTGAATCGTCTCGGTTTTATTCTGGTTTTTATCGCCGGGGTCATCGGGGTGTTTGCGCCGGCATTTGAATGGCTGATTGTTTCGCGGGTGATTCTCGGATTGGGTACATCGGCGGCGTACCCTTCGTCCATGGCGTTGGTGACGCGAAAATACCGTGAAACGGGACAAACCGTTCCCGGTGAAGTATTGGGCATTCTTACGGTGGCAAGTCAGGTGGTGATGATTCTCGGGCCGGTGCTGGGCGGTTTTCTGACGAGCGTCATGGGGTGGTACGGCGTGTTTTTCGTCAATATTCCCTGGGTAATTGTTTCGTTATATCTGTCAAAAGCAATTCCATCCTATCCCGTCAAGAAAAGCAGAAAGCCGGTGTCTGTTTTGAACGAAGTGGATGCGGGCGGAATATTATTGTTCGGAATGTTTTTGGTATCGGTTTTTATCACCGTGATGAAGTTTCATTGGTTCTTTTTGGCCGCATTGATCGTGTTGCTGATCGTTTTCATGATTTATGAATGGAAGCGGGAAAATCCGTTTGTGGATGTGAAATTCATGTATTTTCGTCCGAGACTGTTTGAAGTCTATTTACGGATCCTGTTTACCAATTACGTGACGTACTTGTTGCTGTATTCGATGATTCAATGGATTGAAGTCGTATATGAAAAAACGCCTTCCGAAGCCGGTGTACTTACGTTACCGATGTCGGTGATATCGGCGGTTTCGGCGATGATGATTTCCAAGAACAAAAACCTGAAAAAAATCAATGCCGCGGCAACGATTTTCATGATGATCACGTGCGCCGGTCTTCTGGTGTTGAGCGGAAAATTTCCTCTTGCCGTGATCATCGGTTTTACCGTTGTTGTCGGCGCCACCACCGGAACCAACATGGTTGCCAATCAACTTTCTTTGAATGCCGAAGCACCATCAGGAAAAACAGGCGTTTCGTTCGGGTTATACCGTACCTTCGGATATATCGGAGCCGTTGTTTCGGGAATGCAACTGAAAACAATTTTCAGCGGCGGGATTACCGACGGCAGCCTGCATTCCATCGGACTTTGTGCCTCAGTCGGCGGAGTGTTGTTGGTGCTGTTGTATGTGGCGAAATTCAGAGGCGTTCGGGCAAAACCTGATCCGCTAAAATTTCTGTAAGAAATGATTCATCTTGATAATCAATAACATGGAACGGAATAATAAAGAAACTTAATAATCCTATTCCAATATTTAAAGTTTTATTTCTGCCAATCCGCTGTCCGGCATTTACTGTTATAATCGCACAATTAATTGACTTTTCACTAATTTCCACGCTTCTGTCGGATTATGCTTGTCATCAGGGCGCAATAATAAATTGGTATCATCTAAAAATTCTTCGTCTTGCATTTTCAATTCCATATTTTGCAGATATTCCTTTTGTGTTGGTGGATTATTTACCACAAAGCCGATATATTCACGATAGCAACGGATAATATTTTCTATATTAAGATTTTGCATTGATAATGCCTTGTATAAATCAAATAAATCACGACCTTTGCGGCGTTGATATAGTGCGCGAAGTTTTGTACCCAACAATTCCTCTAAATGGTAAGTTGTTACTTTGCAACTCCCTGAAAACCATTGATTATTTACGATAAAATCATGTTGTATCAATCCCAATATGCTAAAATGTTCTCGCGTATTGATTTCAACTTTTAAACGAGTAGGCATTACAGGCGGAATTTCGGAATAGAAACGAAAAATCAATGTATTATTGTACACTTTTTGCTTAATTTTCGGTTCACCAAGAAAAGACAAAACTTCCCTTATTCTGTCTATCGTTTCTTTTATCGGTTCTGTGTTTATTTGCACTAAATCAATGTCTTCCGAATAGCGAGGCTGCGGTTGCAAATACAGTTTATGTAAGGCAGTTCCACCGCGAAATGCCAAATGGGATGCCAAATATTCATCGTTAAACAATGCGACCAAAGCACGGCAAATTATCAGATCTTGTTCGATTTGTTCGTTTCTGTGCCATGGAATGGTTTTATTCCATTCTTTTATAGCATATTCGGGTATCATTCTTTATATTTTAAAGATTATAGTAGCGACCCGGTATAAGCAAAGCAAGTTTTGCTTATACTCTCGCTGCTCCTATAATTCATCTATTTCAATTTGTTCATTAATAATTATTTCCCATTTTTTATTTATATAACAATTTGTAATGGATTTTCTGCTTTTTAATGGTGTTTTACGAAACAAAATGCCATATTTTTTTATGCATAAATACAAATTATCGGCTTGCGATTGATATTCCAAAATATTTTCAAGCAAATAACCTAATCGCTGAATCACAGGTGTAGGGACATACTGAAAAAATTCTTTCGTAAGTTTACTGAAATCGCAACTTTCCGCCAATTCATTCAATACCGTTACCACACGATTTATTCCGCCGATTTCTTTTTCAAACTGTATCAAATCGGTTGCCGTAAGTTCGGGCGATGAAATCCGTATGTAACCGGTCGGCGTTTTTCGTTGTTCGGTAAATTGTTCAGGGATAGTCGCTTTATTGTTGAAATTGATTTTTGTTCCTTTTTTCTGCGTACTTCTTAACGAGGGGGGAGTGGTAACAACGGTAAATTCCTGCGGTTGTTGGTGCGCCGCACCGTAAAAAGCGGCAGCATTGAGCAGGGAAATATAGTAATTTCGTCCCAAAAATTTCATTAACCAATCAATATAAAATACTTCAGGAATTATTCCTTTTGATTGATATTCAATAGGAATAATCACGTAAAAACCCTTCCATACCGAGCATATTTTTTTCTTGCCGACTAAACGTGTCAGTGCATTTCTCAGCACGATTCCATTATGTGACGGAAATTTTTCCATTGTTTCCGCAAGCGAAAAACAAATTCTTCCATCTTTTTGAAGATCTTCTATCCAATTAGTTACCGTATATCTCATATTTCAAACATTATGCTTCGACATTAGAACTGCGATAATAATCATTTTTTGATTATTATCGCAGTTTTGCTTTGTTTTATTTTCTGTAAATTTTCTATACTTATATTGTCCACCTACGCTGTCCACTCGCTGATGCCTAATTCTAAACTTGACGACTGTTGATTTTTTATCGTTTGTCCAAATCCCGGTACAAATATTGCAAGTACGCTTTCCCTTTGACGATGAGTGAATCGGCGTCGGGTGAGTTGCAAACGGTTACTTTACCGGCATCATGGTCATAAACCACGTTTCCGGTGGAATCGACCCATCCGAATCCGTTGACGAAATTGTAAAACGCGAAGTGCGGGGATGCCGGATTCAGCATATTTTTACTGAAAATAAAATCATCATGCTTCATGTTTAATTGAGAAAGCAGCGTGGCGGCCAAATCCATTTGGGATCCGACCGGATGAATGACGGCCGGTTGTTTGACGGCACCTCCCAACCAGATCATCGGAATCCGGTATCGTTTCGGATTGAATATTTCGATATTGCGCGGATAACCGGGTCCGTGGTCCGGAACCAGAATAATCAAAGTGTTATTCCAATAAGGCGTTTTCTTGAATTTTTCGACAAAATCACCCAAACAACTGTCGGTGTAGGCGATTGAATTTAAAAAGGGATCGTCGAATTTGTGAAAAGGCACTTCAAACGGTTCGTGGCTGCTTAATGTCAGCGCCATTTTAAAAAACGGTTGCGGCAGGTGCGGGTTTTGCAGTCGTTCGGCAAATGCATCAATCACCACATGATCGGGCGCACCCCACTTGGTCATCCGGTCTTTCAACGGAAAATCGACGTCGGACGTGATCTGCTCCATTTCACAACAACCGAAAAAGTACGAGCGCATATTGGTGAAATCAATGTCTCCGCCATAGAATAATTCGCGGGAATATCCGTTTCGGCCCAATGTTTTGGGAATGGCCGGCAACGTTTGTGTTTTTTGCGGATACTTCATAATGGAAGCCGCCGCTTGTGCCGGATATCCGCTCAATACAGATACCAATCCGCGGTCGGTACGGAAACTGTTGGAATAAAAATGGTCAAACAAAATACCTTCTTCACAAAATTCGGTCAGATTGGGTGCAACACCTTTTTTTCCGTCTAACGGCTCGGCAATCACGGCACCGAAACTTTCCAATACAAAAAGAATGATATTCGGACGTTGTGTATTCAACAATTGAGGAATACTGTCGGTTACGGGTTTGTCGGACAATGAACGGAAAATGCGGTCGGCTTCTTTTTCGTCCATAAATCGGTATTGAGAAGAAAAATCGTCCGATTTGAACAATGAATACAGAAAATTAAAATACGGATTGACGGCGGCTTGATTGTAAAACGAATTGGTGCTGAAATATGCTTTTCCGACATTCATGGTAGATACGGTAAATCCTCCGCGAATAGGAATGATCAGCAATCCGGTCAATAACAAGAGGATAACGGATGTCACCCAAACCGGCTTGGCGGAAGAGAATGTTTTGACCGGTTTGTTGATCAGGAACCGGTAACCGATCAGGATGATCAAAAACCAAACGATCATTCCCGCAACGCCTGCGGCAATAACCCCGATCGATACGCTTGCAAATGCTTCCCGAACATTCCGCAGATAAAACAACACATTCGAATCGAGATGAAATCCCCAATAGGAAAATAACACGGCATCGGCAACGAGGACAATCGAAATAAATGCGGCAACAACAGCAAAATAAACGGTGAAACAAACGGATGTCACCTTATTCTTCAGCCAAAGGGAAAGAATCAGAAAAATTCCCGGCAAAACCGTTAAATAACCGGACATGGAAAAATCGAGCGTCAATCCGTGACCGAAAATGCGGATCAGATTGTCAAGCCCGGCTTCCCGGTATAATCCGGAATGATAACAGATAAAGAAGATTTTTCCGATCAAAAAAATCAAAACGAAATAAAAAAATACAGAGAAGAATGTCAAAATTCGCTTAAGCATAACCGGTTGCAAATTGAACACAATAATTTTTTTCGATCGCCAAAGGTAACGATTTCTTTGCTTGGATGTTTCCGTCCGCCGGTGATTTGTTTTCGGCGTTGCCGGCGATCCGTTCATTTGTCCGTATTTTGCAAACCGGTCTTTACAGAGCATCTGATTTTGATTCAACCGGTAAATTATAAAGTGTCAACCGGTAAATTGAAAAGTATTATTAACGACGCGCCGGTTCCGATAAATCGGAATCGGCGCGAGGAAATCCTGTTATTTTTCCCTTCTCTATTCTCAGTGTTGTACTATTATCTGCGTCATTTCCGGTTTTTCGTTTATCCCGTCATAAATATGGAGGTAATAAATGCCGTCGGCGAGATTGGACACGTCAAATTCCACCTTACCGCTTTTGACGGTGGCACGGCGCAACAATGTACCCATTCCGTCGTAAAGGCGGATATCGTAGGTTGCATCCTGCAAGATGGTTTTGCTGCCGGTGATCGTTTGTTCTTCCATAGATCTGATTTGCGCACCGGCTTCCCCGTTAATTTCGATGTTGAGCACATCGTCAACAGGGTTGGGATAAGCACTGCTCAATTGGACTACCTGACAAGGAGGATTCTGACATTGTTTTACCGAGACATTTTTACTGCTTGTTTGAGAACCGCATGTATTACCCGCTACAACATCTACCCACTTCTGGCCGCTTGTGGTAAAAATAATATCCACACTATTCAGATAAGCACTCACTATCCTGTAACCGCCCGGAGGGCCGGACCATGTAAAGGTTGTTGTTGCAGTCGGTGCTGATGTTATGCAATAATACCTGTTCACAGCATTAACGATTGTTGATGTTTCTCCATCTATAGAGCTGATAACCGGTGCGCCTACCCACACATTAAACCGGGATGCTGTAATTCCGTTCACTGTCGCTTCAATCCACCCGGCACCATTGGCAATTCCCTTGTAAATTTTGGAAGCTCCGGAACCGCTTACCTGTTGTAAATTGGAACTCTGACTCCATATTACGGTCGCATTTGGCGGAAAATTATTGATGGTATAAGTAGCGGATGAATTGAGGCAAAGGGTGGTGGAACCGGAAAGGGTAGGCGCAACAATAACATTTTGTAATATTGGAGAATTAGCTATCATCGCCTTCATTCGAGTGACTTGTCCCGGAGTATGCTGTTGCATACAATTGGGTGCAATATATGCCATATATAAAGTAGTATTTGGGTGATAAGAATCCCCATTTGCATCTTTATTAGAGACACTACAAGTTGAACCATTCCATATACAGGTATTTTGATTTACTTGATGCATTTGAGGGTCTGCCGGTGTATCACAAACAAAATCGCCACAAGTAGAACAATTATTGCCATTAACTAATTCCGCACAACCTCCTTCACACAATCCATGAAAAGTATGATAAAGACCTAAACAATGTCCTATTTCATGCGACAAGATATGAGAACTTGCAAGATTTATGTTATAAGCATTTCCGCCTATAACTAGCGCACTGGCAGGTATTCCGGCTGCTAACCCTGAATTTAGTTTATCATTGGCAAAAAGATATATGTCTACAGCATTCGTATGCGAATTAGGGTGAAAATTATTAAATTTACCATCACCATCACAATCTGTATTACCATTCGTATTACAACTGAAATTAATATTTACATTGTAATAATTATCATTCCATATTTCATCTGTTCCCAATAGTTCAAAGCTAATTCCATAAGGTTGATAATCGGATTGTAAAGTATTGAATGCAGTATTCACTTCTGTTTGAGTTTGTCCTCCTGTTCCATTACTCCTCTTTATTATGTGAAAAAAAATTCTCACCACATAACTATTGTCTGCATTTGCAGACCTAAGTTGATTTTGAGAAATTGTTTGCAAAAAATCAGGAACATTGGAATTCGTTGAACAAAAATCTTGTGCAAACGTGCAGTAACTATATAACATGAGTAACAATGTACTCCATAACTTTATTTTATTCATAATTTTGTAATTTTAATTTTAGCAGTATAATCATTTTTATTTATAGGATCAAGGTCAGGATATGGTGAAAGTTCAATTAATCTGAACCTATAGCCCAAGGTGTCTAAATCGTAACCAGTATCATTATCCAATTCATCAACACAGCCGATAATTGATAAATTAAATTCTATTTTTGCGTTTTTTGAATTAGTTACGGATAATGAAATATGAGCTTCACTTCCATAACATAAATAACATGAAGACTGTGGACACCTGTTGTCTGAAACTCCGACAAAAGAAACTGTCATTGCATTATTATTATTCGGAATGCCACAAGTTTCATTCATTGTTAATGTAAGATATTCGTTACTTCCCTCATCATCATTGCTTTGGCAAGTTATGCACGCCAGAGTGCATAATGCCATAAGTAAAAACAGTTTGATTATTTTCATATCAAAATAATTTTAAATTAATAATTCACTGATTTTCAAAAGGCTATATTTATAGGCTCCCGCTGTAAAACAGGAGCCAAAACTAAACATAGTCGCGAGGAGATATGAAGAAAATGTATTTCATATATTTGTGGTTAACAATTTGTGACAAATATAAAACAAAAGAAATTAATTTGCAAGAGATTTTAAAAGAAATCTTTAAATTTTAATTTTTTTATTTACGGGATAATTATTCTGTTCGTTTTTTGAAGTTGTAATTTGCTTTCATTTAAAGCATTGCTTGTTTTGAGTATCGAAAAGTTACTTCTCTCACTCGCATGGATTTCATAGATTTCACGGATTTTTGTCACAGGGATATATTGTCCGTCTGCTTGTTTATTGAAAAGGAGTTGCAGTCCGATTTCTACAAAAAGATCTTTTTAAAAAAACTAATGTAATTATCGGATGTTATATCCAGCTATCCCCATAGGTGAAATGTAAAAAATGTATCAATGTTTCAAAAAAATATTCGTTCTTTTTTGTCCCGCCGGGGACAAAATGTTTTCTTCTTCACATTACGTCCCTGACGGGACTTTGGTCTCCGGCGGAATTCTCCTTTCTACCAATATGTTGTCCCTGGCGGGACGGAAAACAACATCTTTTAGAACGGATTTTTCAAAAAAAACGAATATTACATTTTTACATCCCACTTGGGGGATAGATAAATCAACATCCGATAATCATTTTTTATTTATGAGATAATTATTCTATTCGTTTTTTGAAGTTGTAAACTGCTTTTATTTAAGGTGTTGCTTGTTTTGAGTATCGGAAAGTACCGTTCTCGTTCGAGCAGTTTCCGACAAATCGGAATAAATATTGTAACTCATGCATTATTTCATTGCGCATCAATTATAAATCAGCGCGAGCGGGGGACAAATACAATGTAACTCTATGTACGAGAAAAACAATACTAAAGTCCATGTTCATTTTTGTTTTTTAATATTATTACAACCTATTTAATTCTAATAAAACCAAAACCGGAAGGAATATCTGCGTACCCAGTAGGAATATCAGATAAAACACTTAAAGTATCATTCTTTATTGAATGAAAATACCAGCCTGCTTCATTTCGTTCTTTATCCCACATCACATACGTTTTATATCCCGCATTTACGGAACATTTTTTCCATGTGAAATACCAGGTCAGTTGAAGTCCATCATCATACTCTACAATATAGTGGTCATTATTAATGTCTACAAATGTATTTTCACTGAAATTCTTTCCCATAATACCTCCATACGAAACGTACCATTTCCATTTCCCCTGCACGCATTTTTGTATCACAGGCAAAGGTTGTTCATACAAATTTTCGATATTGCTGAAGTCAATTCCAGACATGTCAATATTGTCATCGTCTTTGCAAGAAACAACACTTCCTCCCAAAATCGGCAATAGCATTACAAGTTTTAATATTGTTTTTGTACAAATTTTCATACCAAAATAATTTTAAGTAAATAATTCACTGATTTTCAAAAGGCTATATTTATAGGCTCCCGCCTTCTATGGGGAGCGTTCGCTAACCCGGTCGCGAGGAGATATAAAGAAAATGTATTTCATATTTTTATGATTAATAATTTTCAACAAATATAAAACAAAAGAAATTAAATTACAAGAGATTTTAAAAGAAATCTTTAAATTTTAATTTTTTTATTTATGAGATAATTATTCTGTTCGTTTTTTGAAGTTGTAATTTGCTTTTATTTAAGGCGTTGCTTGTTTTGAATATCGGAAAGTCACCTCTCTTGTTCACACGGATTTCACAGATTTCACGGATTTTCGTCGCAGGGATATGTTGTCCGTCTGCTTATTTATTGAAAAGGAGTTGCAGTCCGATTTCTACAAGAATATCTTTTTTAAAATGCTGATAAACAAGAATGATTTTTATTTTAATGGAAACTTTTTCTTTCTATCGGACAGCATGTCTGCCACAGCGAGGGTTTTTAAATGAATTGCCCCTGATTTGCTTTCGGTTTTATGGATTATCCGTTCATTTGTCCGTATTTTTGCAAACCGGTCTTTGCAAAGCATCTGATTTTGATTTAACCGGTAAACTGCCGAATTATAAATTGAAACCGGTAAATTGTAAATTGTCCAATAGTAAATTAAAAAAGTGTTATTGATTTTATCGCCTTCAAAGTCTGTAAATTTTGTTTCGGAAGAGATACAGGTGGAATCCGGACGTCCGCTTTTTGAAAAAGAAGCCGCACGGGTGCATGCCGGGTTGAAAGATTATACCGTCGACGAGATTCTCCGGAAGGAAAAAGTAAGCCTGAAAATTGCACGCGCCGCTTACGAAAGTATTCAACTTTTTTCGTTGAAAAACACCGGTCAAAAACCCGCGATCTTTGCTTTTGACGGCAATGCCTACGACAAATTGAGGGTTCGCGACTTCGATCGGAAAGAATTGAATTTTCTGCAAAATCACCTCCGGATATTTTCGGCATTGTACGGCATTCTTTCGCCGTTCGATTTGATCAAACCCTACCGGTTGGATATGAGGTCGAAATTGATCGACGGACTATACGATTTCTGGCGGGAAAAAGTAACGGCGGAAATATCCCGGTTGCTGTCGAAAGATGACCGGATTTTAGTCAATCTGGCCTCAAACGAATATTTCAAGATGATTGATGTAAAAAAACTTCCGGTCGGAACACGAATCATCCACCTCGTTTTTCAACAGGAGAAAGACGGCAGATACGTCACCAATGCCTTATTTGCCAAACATGCCCGCGGGCTGATGACGCGGTTCGTCACAGAACATGAAATCAGTGCTCCCGATTACTTGAAGGCCTTTGACGCGGAAGGCTATTACTTCAACCCGCATTTATCCGAAAAAGACGAATGGTATTTTACGCGATGATATTTTTATTTCAAGATAAATTTATAAGTAAACCATTTGTCGTTGTAAAATGCACGAAGAAAATACACTCCTGCGGAATATCCGGCCATATTCACCGTAAATTGTTCGTTTTCTTTCGTTTTGAAGCGTTGCATCGATTTGCCCGAAATGTCACAAAGATAAACGTCGCTCTCCTTGCATTTCATTTCTACGTTAAGAATGCCGTCACACGGATTGGGATAAGCGATCATGATGTCTTCCAATGTTAAAGGGATGTTTCCTCCGGTGGGATTGCCTTGATACGGAGTCGGTAAATGTTGATCCGACGGTTGCGGCTGTTGCATTTGGGGGATCCAAGCATCGGTTTGGCAATCAGGTATTTCAGTATATTGTTTGATCAGGCGGATGAAAATTTCGTTCAACTTTTCGACTTTATATTCATCGGTCGTCGGTTTGATGTGCGGATTGCCGATACCGCTGTCATCGGTCAGAAAAACATACGTGCCGTTAGTGGCCAGCGCCATGCAACGAAACAGATATTCAGCGCTTTTATCGGTGCCGCTGCAGGCAATGGGGATCAGCCGGATGCCTTTTTCGGCTGCCGAACGAATTTGAGACCGTACCCGCACGATACTTGCATTATCGTTGTGAGGAGGCGCATCAAGAATAAGAAATGCGATGCGGGATAAGGCATTTTCATTCCAATTCATTTTGGCGACCGATTCGATCAACGCATAATCTACGGCTTCAGGCTCATCACCGCCTCCGTCGGCATGCTGTTGTCCGATAAAATTGATGGTTTTGTCGATATTTTCGTCGAGTAAAGACGCACGAGTGAGGTACGCATCTCCGTGGTCGCGATAAAAAACGCTTCCCATGCGCAATTGCAATTGGGCATTGTCTTTTTTCACTTTTTCGATGACATCGTACAATTCGGCTTGCAGGTAATTAATTTCATCTTGCATGGAACCTGTCGCATCCACCACGAAAAGAATATCGACCGCATTGCTTTTGTTGCAATCGACATCCAAGGCGGCTGTATTGATTTTTTCCGGGAAAGCTGCCGCGTTTTTTAACGTGACCCTGAGTCCCGAATAATTGAAAACAATATGATAAGGGGGATTACCGGTCTCCGTCAGAAACATGTCGGCCCACAATTCGGCTTTTCCCGTGTTGTCGGTTTTGGCAGACCAAACGACAAGACCTGTGTCATCGATCAATTGCGCTTCCGCGTCGACGATCGGCATCCCTTTGCGGGTGGTCAGTTGAACTGCATAACGTTGCACGGGTTTCATTTTCCATGTTGTGTTGTATTGACTAAGTGTTTTTTCGGCGATGTCTTCCCAAAGTGTCCATTTGCTGAAATCGTTCACTTCTCCGGAAGTAAGCATGCCGGCTTTGGCTTCCGGAAAAGCCGGAGATTCCGGAATTCTTATTTCGACGTAATCCGGTGCTTTTTCGGCGGCACTAGAACCACCCTCATAGGATTCCGTTGTTGCAGCGTCTTTCAGCACTTTCGCGGATTTTATTTCGTCCGTGGAAATTTCGGCAATGTAATGCGGAGTTTTATCGGCGTCGACGGATTCGTTTATTCTGCGGAAAGCGGAGCCGGAAAAATCGATGAGCGTTATATCGCACGTTTCTTTGTTATTGATATTTACCTGCACCTGTTTTTTCCCTGCCTGTTCGACAATCAGAATCGTGTCTCCGGGTGACAGATTCCGGATGGAATACAATCCGTCTTTCGAGGTGACGGTTCCCAAAACAGAGTTTTGGATGTAAACGGTGGCATATCCGACCGGTTCCCCTTTTTCATCGGTTACTTTGCCCGAAACGGAACGGGAGGAAGGCGATTTTTGCCCGATTGCGACAAATGTACCTGCCAATAGCACGGCAATGCTGAAAATGATTTTAAATTTTGTGGTTGTCATAAGATGATATTTTTAAGGGGATAAAAACAAAAAGTACAACTTTATTTTTACTGATTATTGATTTATAGGCAGTTATGGGATAGGGCAAAAAAACGAAATGTACATTCAGGGTTGACCAGGTGTGGATTTTGCTTTGGGAAATGCTTCATTTTTCGGCCGAAAAGTGGATTTATGGTTTAAATAGGTACAATACTGCCGCAAATATAGCGAAAATAAGTGATACAGGGCGTTTTGCGCCCTTTTTTTATGACTGTGCTTAATGGTGGTTTTGGATAAAATACCTGTTTTTTTGACCTTATTTTCTTATCTCATTTTTTACTTGCAAAAAACAAAAAAAACGCTGATTTTGCATAATGCCTATGCAGTTGCCTATGCAATTTTGTGTAAAAAAATAGGCTCTACGCCCCCCTTTTTGCTGTTTTTTGAGATTTAAAGTGCTAAAAAACAGGCGATTCGATACCCCTATTGCACACAAAAAACAGTGTTAAAACACCCCCTTTTTCAAGCCAATTTATTGATTTATATGCAATTATACAAAAACAAGGTAGTTTTGCGTTGTACGCTTGGATTTATAGGGGTATTGAGTGGTAGGTGGTATTTTTTTGTGCCGCTAATTAAGAAAAAAGGTATAAGAAACTACTCCACACCCGTAATGTCGTGTATAGGACTTAAAACGGCAGTATCTGATATGATGACCATACTTTTATAGGTTATCGGTTAATTTATTGATTAGTTTTTCTTATTGCCTTATCAGGTTGCTTATGATTGCATCTTTTTCGGCGAGTTGCACGTCTTTTTCAGCAATCAATCTGTCTTTTTCGTCTATTTTAGCTTGTAATACATCTACATCCGGAGAATCACTATGATGCCGATTTGTGCCGGTTACTTTGCTGTTATTGACCGTCTGTATATTATTATGTCCTGTCTGTATATTATTATTTCCTCTAATTGATTGATTGACAGTGCTACTATCCAATTTTTTCAACATTTCACCCTTACCAGTGAGTAACCATTCAGGATTTAAGTCAGGGTATGCTTTTAGTATTCTTTCTAATTTATCACTTCCAATAGATCCCTTATTTTTTAATGATTTACCAAATGAAGCATTAGACATATCTATACTTTTTTCAAATCTTGATATATTAATTCCTTTAAAATCAATATATTGTTTTATTCTATCGAGCATAATAAAATATTTTTAGATTTTCCCCTAATAATATTTTGTAGTTAGAAGATATCCTATTGCCTTTGCATCATGTTTAAATCTAAACGCGCCGTAAAATTAGCAAAAAACAACAAGAATGGCAAAAGAAGTGATTAAAGTGGAAAAGCGGCTGCCGGAAATCCTTCCGCAGGGTTGGAAAAAGGCGGTGGCATTGAGAATCGGGATTCATCCCGCCTTCATGTGCCAGATTTTGGCCGCGGGAAAGGGACCTACTTACATGAAAGTGATTGAGACTGCCAAAAGTTTATATGGAAAATCCGAAAAAAATAATATGATTATCGGATGTTGTACCTAAATTGATTTTTATAAGAAACCGCAGCTATCATCAGTCTGTCAAAGAGTCTTTCACCGAAATATCGTCGATTGAACTTATAGCAAAATTCATTGAGGTAACTTTGCAAATATTCCGGGTTTATCTGATGATAAATATTTGAGAGTAGTCGCTTGGCATTACCGATAGCGATATGTACCCAAGGTAAAACTTTCACCACCTCGGTTTTAGGAATTACTCGGGGACGGTGTTCCTTAACAATATCTTTCAGCTTGACGTAAGAGGTCGAATGGTCAGAATCAATGGCAGATTCACCGGAAACGCATTCATGTACTAACGGGGTAATCGTTTCTGATTTTAAGTCATCAATAACAATCATTTTGATATGACCTGCCTTTCCGCGTTTGCCTTTAGATGTCGTTTCCCGGTTTGTCGGTTCACTTTCCGCCAAGACAAGAACTTTGCTTTTCTTTTGACTTCCTCGACCTCTTTTCAATGGTTTACCTTTTTCTTCATCTTCTGTTTCCGTAGAAAAGAAGCCTTCATCTGATTCAAGTACTCCGGATAAAGTGTATTTTTCATCACCTTTGCCCATGACACGGCGCAACTTGTGAACCATAGCCCAAATCGGTTCATAATATTTATGTCCCAATTGACGTTGAAGCTCAGAGGCTGAAAAACTTTTCTTTGCACTTGTTAACAAATGAATAGCGGCAACCCAATAACGGAAAGGTAATTGAGATCCGTGCATCACAGTATTGGCGCGTAAACTTTGGCGTTTACCGCATTTCTTGCATTCATAGCATTCTTTATCCTTTTTCCAATAATGATCGCTATGACCACAATGAGGACAAATAACCCCCTGTTTATCCCGAAATTCCTTGAATTTCTTTCGGCAACTTTCCTCGTCCGGGTATTCTGATATAAAATTAAGTAAATTCATATGATTACATAAGTTTTAGACAAAAAAAAGCATTTTAGGTGAAATATCCGATAATCATATAATTATTTTAAATGTTTAACCTGAATATAAAACAACAAGAGGCTGTAAAGATAGTGAAAAAACGATACGGAAAAGGTTAAAAATAAAAACCCCGACGCACATAAAGGCGGCGGGGTTGTTTGCGGAATCAATGATTCTTTGTCAATTAATACATTAGAGTTCCACAGCTGATAATTCAGCGGCTAATTCGTGAAAAGCCTTTTCAATTTTCTTTATCTGTGTTTGACCCGGTTTTTTTAACCCGCTTGCATAATGTTGCAAAAGTTTTTGATTGATTTTTGTTATCCGCTCCAATGCCGCAAATGAGAATAATTTGCCGAAATAATTCAAAAAACTCCGAATATCATATGAAAAAACAATATTATACTCACTTTTGAGAATATCGGGTAAATCCTCTTTTTTGCGACTGTTCACGAATAAGTTCAATCCTTCCGATACATTTTGTTTTGCCTCTTCAGCCGTAATGCCGGCACCATATACGCCTTCGCAATTTTCGGCATAAGCATCGTAATAGTCGGAACTTTTTTCAATTATAATTTTCAGTGTTTTCATTTTTCTTGTGTTTTTAAGGATTCAGGGGCTATTTAAGTCCCATTTCCCTGATTAATTTTCTTCTTACCCTTCTCCCAATTCTTTCGCTCCGTGGAAGGGAACAGGGGGCGAAAGTTTCCCTTCTTTTTCGTAGAAGTAATGGCTTCCTTCCGCATAAACGAATGTCCATCCGTTTCTTTTAATCAACCTGTGAAATTCTGTGTACTTCATATCTCTACTATGTATTAATTGACACCCCACAGGTAACTATTTAGTGACCTGTGTCCAAATATTCAGGCAATTATTTTCATCAAAAATATTTCTTTTAAATATATTTAACAATGCGGAAACACCCGCCGAAAGGAGTAAACACATCAGGTAAAAAGGATTCGGAAAACGGATGACGGGAGAATCTTGCAAATTATAGAAAAAAAAACCCGCGAGGCTCGGCGCGGGGCAAAATGTACAGAGTGTCAAAAAGGCTTTCTAAATAGAAATGCAAACCGCACCTAATTTTGTGGAGATGTCTTTAATAGCATAATTCAATTTTTCAACTTCTTCAGGGAGAAATTTAGCAGGTTTCCCATGGACAATATTACCGTTCATTCGCTGGTAGAACCACGATGCCGATTTTCCGAAATATTGCTTTGACAGATGCGATACAGATATAAAAGGCAGAACATCGGCAAGCGCATCACGCACATTGAGCGTTTTGTTCATATCGGATATTTCGTTGTGCATTCGCTTGAACTCATCAGAGGTAGTTTGTACTACTTCTTTTTTCTGTTCATCGGTAAGCGAGTCGAAAAAAGCATCGGTTTCATTGTCAATTTCGGCACGCAATGCAGGATTTCCCTTGGCATTAACCCAAGCCTTTTTCAGTTCCAAAAATTTTTCTCTTGCATTCATAACCCATTATTTTTGAGATTAAACAATTTATAATGTACTGAAAAAGAAAAGCACGGCAGGCGTCCCCGCCGTGCTTTCTTTCAGTTAGAAGCGTTTGCTCATTTTTTTGAGTTCCGACTCAAGTAAACGAATTTCTGCATCCAACTCCGACTTTCGAAAACCGATTGTAATTAACCGGTCGTAGTTTCGGAGGAAGTAATTGAGATTTTCAATCAATTCGTCTTCCCGTGCCTTTAACACTTCGTCATCGTACATTACAGAGCTCTTTGTCTTAATGACAATACAAAGATAATATTTTTATTATCAACTGCAAAATAAAACAGGAAACATTTTCATAAAAAACACTTTGAAGAAAAGTTGTTTTTACTTGTAATTGAACGATAAAAAAGATAAAAAAGATTCGGAAAACGCAGGATGTACGAAATTTGCCGAAATAAAAACCCCGCGAAGCTCGGCGCGGGGTTTCGGTGTTGATTAAAAAAACAGCAGGCTTGACAGGCTACATGGTAAGCGTACACGCTTTCAGTTCGTCTGCCATTCTATTAAACGCCTGTTTTACTTTGGAAAATTGCTTTTGCGACATTGTTTTTGAACCGGCGGCATAGTGTCGGAAGTTTGACGGACTCATCTCTGCATATTTCGCCACTTTGGTTACATTCAAAAAATCAAAATGATTAAAAAAACTCGGAAAATCGAACATCCACGATACTTCCAGTTCCGGAAAGTTTTCTTCCGGATATTCCGATTTCATTTCATCATAAAACGTGAAACAATCTTTTTTTGCTTCTTCCACGGTAGAACCGCTTCCGCCCAGCTCGAAGCGGGTGAAGGGGTGATCGCAGGAACATACATATCCTTCTGTTCCGTTTTTGGTAATTGTGATGGTAACTTTTAAAGTTTTCATATCAATGCGTATTACAAATAAGTAATAAAATGTCGATTAAAAACAGGAGGAATCAGTTCCTCCTGTTTTGTTTGGCTTTGTTTATCATTGACTTGGCTAATCCTTCGTCAATATCGGAATATCCGGGAAAAGGGAATTTTCGTCCGTTTTCGTAATTCCAAATATCGTGATTACCGCCGTTTCGATGAAAATTGCAACCCAAAGTTCTCAACTTTTGTTCTAAAAGTAAACGTTTCATAGATCGCTTTGTTTTTATTAATCAACACAACAAAGGTACGCATATTTGCGTACACATCCAAACGTTTTCGTAATTATTTTTCAAGAAAAATGCATTTTAACATTACATAACGGAAGCTCTGCAAAGAAGGGAATCGTATTCGGGATGTGCAAAAAAATCCTGCAAATTTTTAAAAAGAAAAACCCCGCGAGGCTCGGCGCGGGGTTTCGGTTGTAATCAAAAAATAAAAAAATGAGCCTGTTATATGATGTTGTCAGCAACTTTACGTATCCTTTCGGAAAAATCGTAAAGCGCATTTTTA
>WRGA01000069.1 GCA_009787405.1 Candidatus Azobacteroides sp. | reverse complement strand
TTTAAAGAAGGAATTGCCGAACAAACCCGTGAAATCGACTCGATCGCGGACAATCCCGCCGCACCGACTTTTGAAAACACCATCGAAGCGTTGGATTTCAGCGGAAAGTTATTAACCAAAGTATCCTTGGTGTTTTTCAATCTGGAAAGCGCCGAAACTACACCGGATTTGCAAGCGATCAACAAAGAATCGGCTCCGCTTTTGTCTGAACATCAAGACAATATTTATTTGAATGAAAAATTATTCGCCCGAATCAAAACCGTGTATGAAAACCGGAAAAAAGATTCGCTGAACACGGCTCAAGTCCGTTTGACGGAAAAATATTACAAAAATTTTATGCTTTCCGGAATCATGTTGGATGCGAAACAAAAGAATCGTTTACGAAAAATCAACAAAGAATTGGCCGATTTATACATCAAATTCAGTGATAACGTTTTGGCCGAAACCAATAGTTTCAGATTAGTGATCGATAAAAAAGAAGATTTGGCAGGACTTCCCGAAAGTTTCAAAAATGCGGCGGCGGAAGACGCCAAAGCCGATTCCATGGAAGGGAAATGGGTATTTACCATTCAGAAGCCGAGTTTCATTCCGTATTTGCAATACGGGGAAAACCGGAATATCCGCGAAAAATTGTACAAGGCTTACATCAATAAAGGCGATAACGACAACCGGAACGATAATAAATCGGTGGTGTTGTCCATTGTAAAATTACGTCTCGAAAAAGCGAATTTATTGGGATACAAAACCTTTGCCGATCTGAAGCTGGAAAAAACCATGGCCAAGAATCCGAAAAATGTTTACGCTCTGCTGAATGACATCTGGAAATACGCCATACCCAAAGCCAAAGAAGAATTGGCGGAAATGCAGAAAATTGCCGACAAAGAAGGACGCGGAGTTAAAATCGAAGCATGGGACTGGTGGTATTATGCCGAAAAATTACGCAAAGAAAAATACAATTTGGATGAAGAAGAATTGAAACCGTATTTCCAATTGGAAAATGTAAAAGACGGAGTTTTCATGGTGGCGAATAAATTGTACGGAGTCACCTTTACCCCGCTCGAAAAAATGCCGGTTTATAATCGAGATGTGATGGTGTATGACGTGAAAGATGCCGACGGCTCGCATTTGGGAATTTTATATGTCGATTATTTCCCGCGTCCCGGAAAAAAAGCCGGCGCTTGGATGAGCAATTATCGCGAACAATACGTCGAAAACGGAATCGATATCCGTCCGATCATCTGCAACGTGGGCAATTTTACCAAACCGACTCCGGAGATGCCCTCTCTGCTTAATCAAGATGAAGTCGGCACTCTGTTTCACGAGTTCGGACACGCATTGCACGGTTTGCTGTCGAAATGTTCTTATCCCGGCATATCCGGAACGAACGTCGCCACCGACTTTGTGGAACTTCCGTCACAATTGATGGAACATTGGGCCGTCGATCCCGAAGTGTTGAAGCTGTACGCTAAACATTATAAAACGGGAAAAGTGATTCCGGATACTTTGATTCAAAAAATCCAAAAATCATCGGAATTTAATCAAGGATTCATGACGACCGAATTGGTTGCTGCCGCTTTGTTGGACATGGATTGGCATACGTTGGAAAAAATCAACGTCATGGATGTCGACACCTTTGAAGCAAAAGTAAAAAAGCACATCGGATTGATTCCCGAAATCGAATTTCGTTACCGCTCGACCAATTTCAGTCACATTTTCGGCGACGACGGTTATGCAGCCGGTTATTACAGTTACTTGTGGTCGGAAGTATTGGATGCGGATGCTTTTGAAGCCTTCAAGCAAAACGGTATATTCGATCAGGTTACGGCCACGGCTTATCGCCAAAATATTCTGGAAAAAGGCGACAGCGATGATCCGATGAAACTGTACATTCAATTCAGAGGCGCAGCTCCGGATCCCGATGCATTATTAAAAAGCAGAGGATTAAAAATAAAATAAAAAATAAGATATAGAAAAAATTGCTATATTTGCGGCTTATTTTACGGTACTAAGAACGTTTTAATCCTTTAGCCTTTATTAAAAGGCTAAAAGACAACACATTACAAATCTATTTCCAAAACAATGCAGAACAAAGGATTTATACAAGTTTTTGCGATTTTACTCGCCCTGGTATGTATTTATTATTTGTCGTTTACGTTTGTAACACGCCATTATTATGCAGCCGCCGACGAATATGCGAAGAATGAATTGAAAGCAGAAGGATTAAATCTGAATGATAATGACAAAGAATACGAAAAGCTTGTCAATTATTATTTGAATGATTCTTTGGCCAACGAAAAAGTATGGTTGGGATACACGCTGAAAGAATCCCGCGAAAAAGAAATCAACTTGGGCCTCGACTTGAAAGGCGGGATGAACGTGATCATGGAAGTATCGGTACCCGATGTTTTACGATCCCTTTCCGGCAACAATCCCAACGAAAATTTCAATAAAGCGTTGGAATTGGCAAAACAACGTCAGGCAACCAGTCAAAAAGATTATATTACTCTGTTTGTGGAGGAATATAAAAAATTAGATTCCGGCGCACGTTTATCCGCCATCTTCGCCACGCGGGAAATGGAAAACAGAATCGCTCCCGGAAGTTCCGACGATGAAGTGATCGCGGTATTGAGAGACAAGTTGAAAAGTGCCTTGAGCAATTCGTTCAACGTTCTCCGTATCCGTATCGACCGATTCGGGGTTGCACAACCCAACATCCAGCAGATGGGAACCGACGGCCGTATTTTGATCGAGCTTCCGGGTGTGAAAGAACCGGAACGTGTACGCAAGCTTTTGCAGGGAAGTGCCAATCTCGAATTTTGGGAAACGTATGAATTGAGCGAGATTTATCAACAAATTCTTGCGGCCAACACAGCGATCAAAGACTTGACAGCTGCCGAGGGCGATAAAAACGGAGCTGCCGATTCGACCAATGTGGCACAAGCGAAGCAGGATTCTGTACAAACCGCTTCGGGCGATTCGTTATTAAACAAATTGGAAAAAAACGAGCAGCAAAATCTGCTTTCCGATAAATCCGCATGGGAAAAACAATATCCGCTGTTCGCGGTTCTGCAACTCAACCAGTACAACGGTCAGATTGCTAAAGGCCCGGTGGTCGGAATGTCTCAACCCAAAGATACCGCCACGGTCAACAGATATTTGAATCTGCCGCAGGTTAAAAATATATTGCCGCGGAACTTGATGTTGAGATGGTCGTTAAAACCCCAAATGATGCCGGGACCGGAAGGAGGCACTAAAAAAGAATTTTATCAGCTGGTTGCGTTAAAAGTAACTAACCGGGACGGACGAGCTCCGTTGGGCGGAGACGTGGTAACCGATGCGCGTGCAAATTATGGACAACAACACAGTGCGAGAGTAAGTGTGAGTATGTCGATGAATCCCGAAGGAACCAAAGAATGGGCACGATTGACGCGGGACAATATCGGCCGCAGCGTAGCCATTGTTTTGGATGATTATGTCTATTCATTCCCGACGGTAAATACGGAAATACCGAACGGAACGTCTGAAATATCCGGTAATTTCACGCCGGAAGAAGCCAATGACTTGGCCAATGTATTAAATTCCGGAAAAATGGACGCTCCCGCACGGATCGTTCAGGAAGACGTTGTAGGTCCGTCATTGGGACAAGAAGCCATCAACAAAGGATTGGTGGCGTTTGCAATCGCCTTGATCGTATTGTTGTCTTATTTGTTTATCGTGTACGGAACAATACCCGGCTCCATTGCCGGCAGTGCGTTGTTGCTGAACCTGTTCTTTACCATCGGTATCTTGACCGCTTTCCATGCCGTACTGACTTTATCGGGTATCGCGGGTATTGTGTTGGCGCTGGCCATTGCCGTAGATGCGAACGTACTTATCCATGAACGGATCAAGGAAGAAATGCGTGGAGGGAAAAATACGAAACGAGCCGTTGAAGAAGGATATAAAAAGGCGTTTTCGGCCATTTTCGACTCGAATATTTCATCCATTCTTACCGGTATTATCTTGTTCTATTTCGGAACAGGACCGATCAGAGGGTTTGCCACCACCTTGATCATCGGTATTTTGGTGTCTTTCTTTACCTCTGTGTTCCTGACACGTGTCATTTATGAATATTTCCTTGGTAAAGGCAAGCTTCAACACCTCACCTTTACAACCCGGATCAGTAAAAATATGTTGGTGAGACCCATGTACAAATTTATCGAGAACAGGAAAATGTACTATATGATAGCCGCTGTCATCGTTCTTGTTTGCGGAGGATTTTTGGCATTCAGAGGGCTGAATCAAGGCATTGATTTTACGGGAGGTCGAAATTATATCATACGTTTCGATGAACCTGTAAATACCCTTCATGTACAGGAACTGCTTTCCGGGGAATTTGGAGATGACCAGAATATAAGCGTAATAACCATCGGAGGGGCCAATCAAGTTCGTATTTCCACCAACTACAAGATTCACGACAATACGGAATCGGTGGACAGCGAAATCGAAGGGAAATTGTATAATGCGCTGAAACCTTTGTTGAAAGCCGGTACAACCCAAAGTGAATTTTCGACCGTAAACAAACAAAGCTCTCAAAAAGTAGGACCCAGTGTGGCGGACGACATCAAAAAAGGTGCCGTTTGGGCCATCATCTTCTCGGTAATCGGTCTCGGATTATATATCCTGCTCCGATTCAGAGATATATCGTTCAGTGTGGCAACCATTGTCGTTTTGATTATCGACGCTGTTTTCATTTTGGGTTGTTATGCCATGTTCTGGGGCATTTTACCGTTCTCGATGGAAATCGACCAGACTTTTATCGGGGCCATACTGACGGCATTGGGATACTCGATTAACGATAAGGTGGTCGTGTTCGACCGGATTCGGGAGTATACGCATCTGTATCCGAAACGGGATAAATTGCGCCTGTTCGACGAATCATTGAATACCACCTTAGACCGAACCATCAATACGGGATTAAGTACGTTGTTGGTGTTGATCGTAATTTTCGTATTGGCGGGCGAAACCATCAGAAGTTTCTCATTCGCCATGTTGCTCGGAGTATTGGGCGCCTTGTCGTCACTTTTCCTTGCGGCACCTTTGGCTTACGAAATTCAAGTAAGAGAAGAACGCAAAAAAAATCAAGGAATAGAACCGGAAAAGAAATAAGATTTTCAACCTTCATAAAAAAACCGTTTGTTCGAAAAAACAAACGGTTTTTTTGCATTGTTAAACAGGTATAGACAACCCTTATTTAGCAGCCCGGGAATATATCCGGTCTTCGGCTCTTATCCGTTTATTTCAGGGAATTTTATTGACATTTATGTATTTATAAATAATGCGAATCACGGGTTGAGATTAGGATTTTCTGTCCCGTCAGGGACAAAATGTTGGTAGAAATATTAAGAAACCCCGCTATTTTGTGCCGTTAGGTACAACATGTGATTTATTTTTGTTCTTTTCTCTTTATATTGCGTACCTAACGGCACGCTTGGTTGGTGCCGGCAACATTTTTCTACCGATATTTAGTGCCTGACGGTACATTTCAACACGTAATTTGTGCAAAATATCGAATTTCACCCCGTGATTCGTATAAATAAGGGAAATAAGGGGGAGACCGGTTGTATTATATCGGCTGCCAAGCTACTAAATGGGCTTTTAGAAAATAAGGTTTTTATTTTGAATCTATATAAGATTAACAATACCAATTCCACATATTTTCGGCAGGATAAATTGATTAATTTTGTACCCGTAATTTGACTTGTTTCTGTCATTCCTTTGAATGATGATAAAAAGATGGTTGACACAAAGTGATTAACGTATGAAACATGAATTGGAGGATCAGGATTCCGATTTGGAACGTAAACTTGATTTGATGCTCAGAACAGGAAGATTGTTGATCCAAAGTTTGGCCGACAGTAACCGCATTGATCGAAACATGCGTCGGATTGCCGTTTACATGGGAATCCCTTCTGATAAATTTCACATGCACATTACTTATACCACATTGATGATCAATATCAGCGAAGGCAGCCGGTCGGTCACGAAATTCCGGAAATGTACGATGCACGGTGTGAATATGTCGGTGCTTTCCGAAATCAGTAAATTGTCTTGGCGGGCCATCGAAAAAAATTATACTTTGGATGAATACGAACAAGAACTTGATCGAATCGAAAAGGCTGAACATCATTATCCGCGTTGGCTGACGGTGATAGGAAGCGGATTGGCTTGTGCCGGATTCGGTAAATTATTCGGTTGCGATTGGCCGGCGGCTTTAATCACGATCGTTGCTTCTTGCGTGGCTATGTTTGCCCGTCAGGAAATGAATAAAAAGCATTTTAACCTTTACATGACGGTAACCGTTTCCGCTTTCATTGCCGTTGTCATTGCCGGTTCAGGTACATACCTGAAAATCAGCGATACGCCTCATCATCCTATTTTTGCCTGTGTTTTGTTTCTGATTCCGGGTGTGCCGCTTATCAATTGCATCGATGATATGATCGACGGTTTTACCATCGTGGGAGTAACCCGCGCCGTCATAGCTTCCATTACCATCGGCGCCATTACTTTCGGGATGGCTTTTGCCTTGAAAGCGCTTCACCTCGAAGATTATTCGGCAACGCTTGTTCCATACGAAAAATGGTATATTATAGCGGCAGCCGCAGCTGTGGCGGCAACAGGCTTTGCCGTTTTGTTCAACGTGCCGCCTCATACACTGATTGTTTCCGCTGTGGGCGGAGCTGTAGCCGTCGTTTTGCGGAATTTTTTGATTTATCAGGCCGGATGGAGCTTGCCTTTAAGTTCTTTTTGCGGAGCTTTCTTTTTCGGAGTGATAACACTTTATGTGGTGCATGTAGTGCATGTACCCGCGCATGTTATATCCGTTCCGCCGGTGATTCCGATGATTCCCGGCGTATTGATGTATAAAGCCATGACCGGCATGTTGAACATCAATGCCACGGAAGCTTTGGAGCAGGTTCCCTATTTGTTGCAAACTTTGGAATCGGGCGTGAAAGCCGGCATGACCATTCTTGCCATTTCGTTGGGTGTCGCCATTTCCAACGTGATCGGACGAAGGTATTTTTCCACATCAAAGCAGAAACGGTTAATGTTGGAAATGAAAATGAAAGCCGACGGTAATCTGTAACAACATCCGACGGAGTCAAATGCATCCGCCGGGATGCTCTGAAAGGGCAAAATCTATGCCTGAAGTGAATTAAACACTTCCTTTTTTGAATTGATAAGTCAATAACTGATAGATGAATCGGGCAGCCAAAAAATCAGGCGCTTTGTTGTTTTCGTTCGGGCAGAGTTCCACGACATCGAATCCGACCACGTTGCGCGATTCGATAACGGCGCGTAAAAAATACAGCGCTTCATAATATCCCAATCCTCCCGGCTCAGGTGTTCCCGTCGAAGGCATGATTCCCGGATCGAATACATCCAAATCGATGGTGATGTACACATTCTTGTTCAACGTCTTCAATGCTTTTCGTTGCCATGTTTTATCTTCGAGCATTTCATGTGCGAAGAAAATCCGGTTTTGATCATAATAATATGTTTCTTCATCGCACATGCTGCGGATGCCTACTTGCGTGATCGGACACAATTCTTTGGCCCGGTGCATCACACAGGCATGATTTAACGCAGATCCTTCATAGGTTTTCCGCAGATCAGAATGAGCATCCAGCTGAAGAATCGTCAGGTCTTGATATGCTTTTGCCATGACACGGAATGCCCCGATGCTGACGGTATGGTTTCCGCCGATGATTACCGGAAATTTTTTGTCCGAGATGATTTTCAATAATCGCGATTCAACCTCATCACACAATAATTCCGGCTTCGTTTTCCCGGTCACCGGCGGCGCTGTATTGATTCCGTGAAGGTACACTTGCGTTTTAGTTTCGATATCGTACCATTCCAAAGCGACGGAAGCCTCCAATAAGGCATCCGGGCCTTTGTCCGCTCCTTTTACCCAAGTGCTTGTCGTATCATAAGGAACCGGTAAGATGACAATCTTGGATTGATTGTAGTCGGAAAAAGCAGGCATCAATCCTGCAAAATTTTCCATCTCGTTATAGTGTTTTTTTCACTTCGATTTCTTCAAAAGCTTCGATCAGGTCGCCGACTTTGAGGTCGTTGTATCCGGAAATGTTCAATCCGCATTCATATCCCGCGGCAACTTCTTTGACATCGTCTTTGAAGCGCTTCAACGAACCGAGTTCTCCGGTATAAATAACAATACCGTCGCGAATCAGCCGCACTTTAAGCTGGCGTTTCAGTTTTCCGTCTTTCACCATACATCCGGCTACCGTTCCCACTTTCGTGATTTTGAATACTTCGCGCACTTCGGCCGTTCCCGATATTTCTTCTTTGATCGTCGGAGACAACATGCCTTCCATAGCCAGTTTCACCTCTTCTATGGCGTCATAGATGATGGAGTACAACCGGATGTCGACTCCTTCTTTTTCGGCCAGTTTTCGTGCGGAAACCGAAGGCCGTACTTGAAATCCGATGATGATGGCATTGGATGCGGCGGCCAATGTAACGTCCGATTCGGAGATTTGCCCCACCGCTTTATGAATGACATTGACTTGAATTTCTACCGTCGATAATTTGATCAATGAGTCGGATAATGCTTCGATCGATCCGTCTACGTCTCCTTTCACGATGACGTTCAATTCCTGGAAATTACCGATGGCGATCCGTCGTCCGATATCGTCCAAAGTAAGCAGTTTATGGGTTCTGAGGCCTTGCTCGCGTTGCAATTGTTCGCGTTTGCCGGCGATTTCCCGTGCTTCCTGTTCGGTGTTCAATACGTGGAAAACGTCTCCCGCCTGTGGCGCTCCGTTCAATCCCAGCACAAGTGCGGGTTCTGACGGTTTGGCTTCTTCGATGCGTTGGTTTCGTTCATCAAACATGGCTTTGATTCGCCCGAAATTTGTTCCGGCCAGAATAATATCCCCCATTTTTAATGTTCCGTTTTGCACCAATACCGTCGATACATATCCGCGTCCTCTATCCAAAGTCGATTCGATGATGGAGCCGACAGCGTTCCGGTTCGGATTGGCTTTCAAATCAAGCAGTTCGGCTTCCAAAATCACTTTTTCCAGCAATTCGTTCACACCGGTTCCCTGTTTGGCCGAAATATCTTGCGATTGATACTTTCCTCCCCATTCTTCGATCAGATAATTCATATTGGCCAATGATTCCTTGATTTTATCCGGATTGGCGTTCGGTTTATCTATTTTGTTGATGGCAAATATGATCGGAACTCCGGCTGCCGAGGCATGATTGATGGCTTCGACGGTTTGAGGCATGACATTGTCGTCGGCGGAAACAATGATAATGGCGATATCCGTTACTTTTGCTCCGCGGGCGCGCATGGCGGTAAATGCCTCATGACCGGGCGTATCCAAGAATGTGATTTGATGCCCCGATTCCAGATCCACCGAATAAGCTCCGATATGTTGGGTGATTCCTCCTGCTTCTCCGGCGATGACATTGGTTTTCCGGATGTAATCGAGCAACGATGTTTTACCGTGATCGACATGCCCCATTACCGTAACGATGGGCGGACGCGATTCCAAATCTTCATCGTTGTCTTTTTCTTCCGAGATGGCTTCGGCTACTTCGGCGCTGACGTATTCGGTTTTATATCCGAATTCTTCGACCACGATATTAATGGTTTCAGCATCCAGCCGTTGGTTGATAGACACCATCATGCCGATGCTCATACAGGTGGCGATGATTTGATTCACCGAAACGTTCATCATGTTCGCCAAATCGTTGGCGGTTACAAATTCGGTGATTTTAAGCGTCATGCTTTCCTGCATTTCCTGTTCGGCAAGTTCCATCTGCTTCATGGACGCTGATTCCCGCTTGTCGCGGCGATATTTCGCCCCCTTGTTCGGTTTGCCTTTGGTGGTCAAACGAGCCAAGGTTTCTTTAATCTGCTTTTGTACGTCTTCTTCGTTTACCTCGGTTTTGACCGGTTTTTTCAGGCGTACCTTATGTTTTTCCCGCTGGCGTTCTTTTCCGGAAATATTTCCGTCTCCTTTCGTGACGTCTACTTTTTCTTTATGAATCCGCTTGCGTTTGTTTTTTGACACACCACCGCCCGCGGGAGCATTGGTCGTTTTTCCGGCGGGAACATTGGTTGTTTTTCCGGGTTCCGAAGTCTCTTGTTTTATCGTTTTTTTCTGTTCCTGACGTAATTTGTCTTTGTCTTCTCTTTCTTTGCGTTTTTCTTCTTTTGTTTTTTTCTTGGGACGTGTACGTTGATTCAACGCGGAAAGATCGATGGTATCCACTACCTTGATGTTCGATTGCAGTTCCCTTCGTTGTAAAGTGAATATTTCTTCTTTATCGGATGCCGGATTTTCCGGTTTCGCTTCATCATGGTCGATACGGGTATCGTCAATTTCTTGTGAATCAGGTATTCCTTCTGCATATTCTGCTGCGGTATCATTGTTTTCTTCGACTGTTTGTTGCAGAATCGGCTCTTCTTTTTCTTCTTTTCGGGGAGGTACGATTTCCGGTTTTTTCGGTTCGGTTTTTTCTTCTTTCTTTTCCGGAACCGGTTGAGGGGTGATTTCTTCTTTTTCTTTTTCTTTCTTTAATTGGTGAGGTCTTTTTCCGATGGCATCTAAATCGATTCGTCCTACTTCTTTGAATTTGGGCAGCAAATCTTCCGATACTTTTGTCGGAATTTCTTTCGTTTCTTCAGCTTTCTTTTTGCTTGCGTATCCTTCTATGGCAATGATTTCTTTGTCTTTTTCTTTATTTTGACGTTCTTTGCTGATACGTTCCGATTCTATTTTTAAATGTTTGTCTTTATTAAATTCTTTGATCAGAACATCATATTGCTCGTCCGTAATTTTGACGTTAGGGTTTTCTTCCACTTCAAAACCTTTCTTCCGCAAGAACTCGACGGCTGTTACTATTCCTACATTCAAATCTCGTGTTACCTTATTTAACCTAATTGCCATACAGTTTTATTTATTAAGAAAAAGAAGTCATCCGACTTCCCGGCAGACTGTTTCTGTAAATCGTGAAATCGTATTTGTTGTTCTGTTTTTGTAATACAAAATGCAAATATCCGAAAAATAATTCGAATTTTGACATTTATTTGCAATTTATCCCGTTATCCCGGCGAACGCATGAAAATATTCTGATTCCGTCATAAGCAAATCAGTCTTCAAATTCTGAACGGAGGACAGCCAAAACTTCATCCACCGTGTCTTCTTCCAGATCGGCTTTTTCCGTCAAGACCTCACGGGGAGCGGCCAAAACTTCTTTGGCTGTCGTACAGCCGACATTTTTCAGCGCTTCGATGATCCAGCTGTCGATTTCGTCGGCAAATTCATCCAGATAAATATCGTCTTCGTCATCAGCCCCCTCCAAGTCGCGGAATACATCAATCGTATATTCGGTCAGCATACCGGCCAGTTTGATGTTGTATCCGCCTTTCCCGATGGCCAACGACACTTCGTCCGGTTTCAGAAAAACTTCGGCTTTGCGGTTTTCTTCGTCCAAACGAATGGAAGACACTTTGGCCGGGCTTAAAGCGCGTTGGATAAACAACGATACGTTATCGGTGTAATTGATGACGTCGATGTTTTCGTTCCTCAATTCGCGCACGATTCCGTGAATACGGGAACCTTTTACCCCTACGCAGGCTCCCACCGGATCGATGCGGTCGTCGTATGATTGAACGGCGACTTTGGCTCTTTCTCCGGGAATCCGCGCTATTTTTTTGATGGTGATCAACCCGTCGTAAATTTCCGGCACTTCCAGCTCGAATAATCGTTGCAAAAAGACCGGAGATGTTCTCGAGAGAATGATTTTCGGATTGTTGTTTTTATTGTCGACACGTGCCACCACGGCACGTACGGTATCTCCTTTCCGGTAAAAATCGTTGGGTATTTTTTCGCTGTTGGGAAGCAACAGTTCCGTTTCATCTTCGTCCAGCAACAAAGTTTCTTTTTTCCAGATCTGATACACTTCAGCGCTTACGATTTGTCCGACTTTATCTTTATATTTATTGTAAACATTGTCTTTTTGAAGTTCGAGGATTTTCGATACTAATGTTTGACGAAGATTTAAAATGGCCCGACGTCCGAAATCTGCGAAGTTTACCTCATCGGTAACTTCTTCTCCCACTTCGTAATCCGGGTCGATTTTTTTGGCTTCGGACAGAATAATCTGTAAATTAGGATCTTCCAACGCGTCGTTTTCCACCACTTCCCGGTTTCTGCGGATTTCCAAGTCTCCTTTGTCGGGGTTTACGATGACGTCGTAATTTTCGTCTGTTCCGAACATTTTTGAGATTACGCTGCGAAATGATTCTTCCAATACGGAAATAAGCGTTGTGCGATCGATGTTTTTAAGTTCTTTGAATTCACCGAATGTGTCAATTAAACTGACTGTTTCTTGTTTCTTTGCCATGATTTTATTTAAATCTGATTGAATATTTGGTATATTTCACTTCAGTGTAAGAAAATTGCAGGTCTTCTTCCGTTTCTATTTTTCGTTTGGCCCCTTCGGGTTTTATTTTTTTGATTATGGTCAGGATAAAACAGGTATCATTTGCATCTTTTAACTTTCCGTATAACTTTTGTCCGTTTTTGGTCAGGACTTCCACTTCGTTTCCGATGTTTTTTTGATATTGTTTCAATGTTTTGAACGGAGAGGAAAGTCCGGCGGATCCCACTTCCAATTCAAAATCTTCTTCGTCGCGATTCAGCTTGGACTCGATAAAACGGCTCAGCTTTGCGCATTCATCGATCGAAACCGGTTCGTAACTGTCTATTTCAATGTTGATTTGGTTTCCCGGATTCACGGTCAGATCGACCAAATAAGATTCGGAATCTTTTAAAAATTCCTCTGCGGCTTGTTTAATAAATTCTTTATCAACCATTTCATTAAGTATATGAATGAAAGAAGGGGGCTGCTGCCCCCTCTAAATTCGGTGCAAATATACAAATAATCAATGAGTTTACAAAATAACAGCTTGATTTTCCGTTATGAATGAGTTAGAAGTTAAGAATTAAAAGTTAAGAGTTAAGAGTTGAAAATTGGGTGGTGCTGTAAAAAGTATGCTGATTTCTCAAACATACCCAAAATTGATATAAAAGAACGCTAAGTTAAAAACCTTCAAATGATTATATAATTTTTCGGAAAAACAACAAGTTTTCCGATTTATCTTCTGATTGCCAAAATTTTATAGCAGCATATTTTTATAGCACCACCCAAAAAATCGGTGGTGATGTAAAAAGTATGCTGTCCTAATTCGCCGAATAACGATGATTTAACTTGCCTTATCATTCTCTTGGCAGTAAAAAAGGCAACTTTCTATTCTCTCTCTTATTCTCTTATTAAATGATTGAAAATAAGGGTTTGTAGATAAGACTAATCCGGGCTACTAAGGGAATTGTAAATAGTAGTTAATTCAATACTGACTGATTGATTATATGTCTTTTGTAATCGCATACTTTTTACAGCACTACCAACTTGTTTATTTGTCTGCTTGTTTGCTCGTTCATCATTTACCGTTTACCGTCTCGTATTTAAACAGTATTTTGTAAAAAAACTTAAAAACAGTAAATCGTATTGTCGATTGGTTTTATTGGATTATATTTGTCAAATATTTATTCATTTTAACATACAGTAACCGACAAATAAAAAGCATTCATCATGAATATGAAAAAGGTTTCCGGTAAAATAAGCATCATTTTTTCACTGATCATCATCTTATTGTCTGCATATTCATGCGAAAAAAACGAATATTACGAAGAATATTATGAAGGATTAAACTATGAAAACATATACTATAAAATCAATCCGAATGATTGGACGTGGAATTCGAGCAAAGGGTTGTATGAATGTGTGGTGGATTGTCCCAAGCTCACTGCCGACATTTATGAAAATGGATCCGTTATCGGACAAATATTTCTGGGGCAACAAAATGTCGATGAGGTACAACGGACATTGACTTATACTCAATCTTACTACGACCAATACGACAATGTCACTTATACTCGTACGATCAGTTGTGATTGGAATGTAGGCACTGTTTGTTTTTATTTTCAAGATTCAGATCTCCTCAGTCCGAGACCGGATGTCGTTTACAACTTCAAAATCACATTATTGTGGTAAAATAACATCCTCTGCAATAGGATACCAAAGGTCTTCCGTACAGGAAGGCCTTTTTATTTTTTTGTCATTCAATAATGCATGTTATTTATTATTTATACATTTGCGCCCTGATTTTAATCGCGTTCAAACCGGACATTCTAACATGTTCATGCACGTTTTTATGAAATCAGCATTTTGTCATGAAAAAAGATAATCATGGTGTCTCCTTCGGGGTTATAGGGATTGTCATTGCCATCGGCATTGTATACGGAGACATCGGAACTTCGCCGTTATACGTGATGAAAGCCATCATGAACGCCCTTCCCGGTTCCCACCCGTATTACGTCATCGGAGGCGTATCGTGCGTTATCTGGACGCTGACACTGCAAACCACCGTCAAATATGTATTCATCACTTTACGTGCCGACAATAACGGGGAAGGCGGGATACTTGCCTTGTTTGCCTTGGTCAGGAAAAAATTCCGGTGGGCTTATATTATTGCGGCCGTCGGCGCCGCCACCTTGTTGGCCGACGGAATCATAACTCCTTCCATCACAGTCACTTCCGCCATCGAAGGAGTCAATGCTTTGATTCCGGGTGTTTCGGTTGTTCCGACTACCATCATCATTATTATTGCCCTGTTCGCCATTCAGCCTTTCGGTACGGCATGGATCGGAAAATCGTTCGGCATCATCATGTTTCTTTGGTTTACCATGTTGGCTGTTTTGGGCGCTTACAACATATTGGGACATCTTGAAATTTTTAAAGCATTTAATCCGTACTACGCCATCCAATTCATTGTCCGGTCACCGGAATCATTGATTGTTTTGGGAGCGGTTTTCCTCTGCACGACCGGTGCCGAGGCCTTGTATTCGGATTTGGGGCATTGCGGGTTGAAAAACATCCGCGTATCATGGATATTCGTTAAATCGGCATTGATTTTAAATTACTTGGGACAAGGCGCGTGGGTCATTACCCGGCCCGAATCGTCTTTGATTCCGAATATCAATCCGTTTTTCGCCATCATGCCCGAATGGTTTTCGGGAATCGGAGTGCTCATGGCTACTTTGGCGGCCATCATTGCCAGTCAGGCTTTGATCTGCGGTTCGTTCACCATCATCAGTGAAGCGATTTCCTTGGATTTATGGCCCAACATCAAAATAAAATATCCCACGGAAATAAAAGGACAAATGTTTATTCCGGGCATCAATTACATCCTCATGTTTTTGTGTATTCTGATCGTTCTCATCTTCCGGTCATCGTCCAACATGGAAGCGGCCTACGGACTGTCGATTACCGTCACCATGTTGATGACGACGCTCTTGCTGTTCTTGTTTTTCAGAATCAAGAAAGTATCCCGGATTATCGCCATTCCCATAACGATATTTTTCCTTATGATCGAATCGGGATTTTTAATCGCCAATTTGCAGAAATTCGAACACGGCGGCTTCATGAGCATTCTGATCGCCGGAATTTTATTTATGATCATGTACTCCTGGAGAAACGGACGGCGCATCAAAAACCACAGCGTGACTTACCAGCGAAACGATGCGTTGATTCCTTTGTTGGATAAAATGAGCGTCGATCACGAAATTCCCAAATTCGCCACCCATCTGATTTATGTGACACGATCGAAACGATTCGACGAAATAGAAAGCAAAATCGTGCATTCCATCGTACACTGCAGTCCGAAAAGAGCGGACACCTATTGGTTTGTCGCTTTGGAAAGAAGCGATAAACCTTATGCCTTCAACTACAAAATAACCACATTCGTTCCTCAAAAGATTTTCAGGATAGATATCGATGCCGGATTTAAACTCGGAATGAAATTAGACAAGTACGTCCACGATATCGCCCGAAAAATGGAAATGAACCATGAAGTCGATCTGTGCAGCCGTTACCCGTCCATGCGGGAGAAAAAAATAGAGGGAGATTTCAAATACGTGGTGGTGGAACGCATCGCAAGCGGAGAATTGGATTTGCCCGTCCGCCAAAGCATTATTTTATCTTTTTATACCCTGATCAAGCGTTTATCGACCTCCGATATCCAAATATTGGGATTGGATCCGTCAACCGTCATCCCGGAAACCGTTCCGTTATACCGGACAAAAAAGCAGGAGATAGAAAACAACAAATCCCTTTTTTAATCGACTGTTGAGCGTAAAAATAACCGTTCATTGTCAACGGTTGATTAAGTGTGCCGCAAAAAATAATTTATATTTTAAACGCCAAGTCGCAAAGGCGGAAAGATGCGAAGTTTAAATTCTTTACGCCTTTGTCCTGACTTTGATAATGCGTTACCCTAAAAAAGCTCCGTCGCGGCGGACATGTTGTCCGCTCGCTATTCTCTATTCGAAGGGACATATTGTCCGATAAAAAGAATACGTTTTAATTAAAATAAAAATCATTCTTTGTTTATCTGCTTTTAAAAAAAGTGTTTTTATAGAAGCCGGACTGCAAGTCCTTTTGAATAAACAGGCAGACGGACAACATGTCCGCTGTGACGGAGTATTAGAGATACGTTGAAGACAGGCATGAATCGTTTGTTCGTTGTTAACCATCTTTTTTAACCTCTTTTTATTTCATTCTTGCTTTTTCTTCTGCCACGCCGGTTTCGACTTTCTTGTCGCTTATTTTTTTACCCGATTGGAAATAATAGCTCAAAGAGGCGCCGATCGTTCTTAAACCGTAAGTATTTTTGTCATGCATGACTTGTGTGAAATCCGCATCGTTAACTTTCATGAGCGTCTTGTAATCGAATACGTTATTGACAAAAAGAGTTGCGGTTAATCGTTTTCTTATGACTTGTTTGCGAAGCGTAGCGTTTACTTGCGGTACTTCCATTGAATTTTTTATATTGCCGAAAATTATGGGGGATTGATAGAACCCACTGATATCAAGTCTAAAATCTTCGGGTAGAGAAAATGTATTATTCATATAGCCGAAAAAGTTATAATTTAAAAGCTTTTCGCCTAATACCTCCATAAAGTTTCTTCTTCCTGTTAAATTAATATTCATTTGCCACCACTTAGTCGGATTAACCGGTCCGTTTAACAACAAATACCATACCGTATTTTTTGTAACATTGTCGGTCGTCTGAATGATTACGCCCGGTGTTTTAGGATCGGGAATCCTTACCATTCCAAAAGCATTTTGTGTAGTTGTTACGCCTGCCGTCAGATTATACTTGTAAAACAAATTCAGAGAGATCGAGCCATCGTCTGCAATTGCAGGCTGCAATTTCGGATTGCCTGCTACGACTGAATATTCTGTAGTCGCTACGCGAGTCGGATTGAGTTGCATAAATGATGGACGGATGATTGTGCGGTGATAATTCCACACGAGCGAATGTTTTCCATTCTTGCCGAAAGGCAACATCGCATTGATTGAAGGAAATAACTTGAAATAATGTTGCTTTTCGATTGTATCTGTTTTGTTTGTGTACGGCGATGCCAGCGTATATTCACCGCGCAATCCTAAAGAATAAGTGATTTTTTTTATACGTGAAGAAAACAATCCGTAAATTGCGGAGATATTTTCCGAGTATGTATTGACACTCGAAAGCGGTTCGATATTATTCCACGTTCCTCGTAGATATTCATACAACGTGCTGTTGTGCATCTCATTACGGGCATATTTCGCACCAACGTTTAACGTGTTAATATCGTTAAAATGATGCGACCAATCGGCGGTTGCCGCATACGTGTTATTTATTGTAGGTATAGCGCTGCGATAAAGAGAATCAATATTTATATATCCGCTATAGACGGCATGATAATTTTCAGTGTTGTCGGAATTATTGTGAAAATAGTCCAAGAGTACTTTGAACATTGAGCCTATCGAGTCCAATTTTAACAAGTAGTTAGCTGAAGCCGAATAATTACCGATTGTTACTTTGGGATCATAATTGCTTGCAATATCGGTTTGGTTTCCGTCTGTTATAATCGTTGTTTTCCCGGGCATTTTGGATTTACTCGCAATGTCGGAATAATTAACTTCCAAACCCACGCTTTGTTTATCGTTCAAATCGTAAATTCCTCCAATGCGTGCCGAACCTACATCAGCTCTTTGAGGATTACTGTAAATGCTATGCTCATTCATGTTTATCGACGGGTGAACGGTTTCTTCATCGATATGCTCAGCCATGCGATATATGCCGTAGTTTAATTGAGCATAAAGGTTGAGCTTGTTAATTTTATAATTCATATTGTAATAAGGAGAAAATGCCGATGCATGTTTATCTTCCGGAACAAAATTACCCGAAACGCCTATACTGCCGTCCACTCCATCATCCCGACGATTTTTCAGCATGATTTTAATAATTCCGCCCGTGACGCTTGCATCATATTCCGACCCGGCATTGGGCAAAATTTCGATTTTAACAATATCTTCGGCTTTCAGGTTTTTCAGGTAGCGAACCAAATCTGTTCCTGTATAATGCAATGGCCGTTCAT
>WRGA01000068.1 GCA_009787405.1 Candidatus Azobacteroides sp. | reverse complement strand
GTTTCCTTCGCCGATTCCGCACGGAACTTCTTCTCGTCCGTCCTTCCCGCCGTGTCGTGTGTCCATCAATCCTCAAAGATCTCTTTTTTCCTTCTTTCCGTTTTCCCTTCTCTTCCCCGCGGGGCGCAAAGGTAACCCTTTTTCCCCCCCGGAACTTTTCCGCCGTCTTTTCCGGCGGATCCCCGGGAAAACGGCTGCAAAAGTAGGGAAGATTCCATCCCCCTCCAAATTTTTTCCGACTTTTTTTTACCCCTCCGAGCCGATATAATTCTAAATACCTTATTCTCAGGAAGAAAAATTTGAAGAATTTTTTCTTCAAGACAGACAAAACGCATTACCAAAGTCAATATATCCAAATTAATATCCGGTTTATCTTTGGTCAAATTGAACGATATTCCGTCAACTACAGCGCTTTTACATTTCCCCGAAGAAGTTCCTCCGCATAGGTGTAAAATATGGTAATGTCATAAATCAGCTGGTAGCTTATATAGAATGCCGGCTATCCTGTTGTTTATCTCTTAAATCAGTCAATTCATGACATTACCCTTCATATCTATTATTATTGGCATTATTAAACAAGTATAGACAACTCTTATTTTTGTAGCTCCTTTAACAGCCCGGTAATATATCTGATCTCCGGCCCTTATTCGCTTATTTCAGGGAATTTTATTGACATTTATGTATTAAATAAGGGAAATGAGGATGAGATCGGTTGCATTGTATCGACTGCTAAGCTACTAAAGGGGCTTTTAGAAGATAAGGTTTTTATTTTAAATCTATATAAGATTAACAATACTCTATTATTTCATTGATAATTAACTATTTATAAAAAACTGAAACATTTTGAAAAATATCCTTGTATTATTCGGAGAAAAAAGCTACCTTTGCAGCGCAAAAATAACATGGTGGTTGTAGCTCAGTCGGTTAGAGCATCAGATTGTGGTTCTGAGGGTCGTCGGTTCGAATCCGATTAGCCACCCCGTGAAAAGCAAGGCAGTTACGCAGGTAGCTGCCTTTCGTGTTTTATACGGCCAAAAAACACTCACCCGCAAAAGTTGTTTGGTTAAAATTATTTCTACTTTTTTAATCCTTATTTTAAAAAACGCCCTTAGCAACTCCGGTGTTACCCTCTAACTCTTCGCACCCATATAATGAAGGATTGAGGTTGGTTGTATGTGCTGTAATTTATTGTTACTTAGTAACGTGTAAAAAATGACTTGGTAACTTTAATGGTAAGCACGTCAAAAAAGATTGTTTATATTTTAAGCGCAAAGGCGCAAAGGACGCACAGACACTAAGAAAAATTTAAATGTAAAACTTTGCGTCTTTGTGTCCTTTATACCTTCGCGTTCAAAATAATATAAACTAAATTCTGTCATGCACTTAAGTACTATAATAATTATATCCTGTTTTCATACCATTTTTTTATCTAATTTTTATATCAACCCTTAACTCTCAACTCTTAATTCTTAATCCACTTCACCGTCTTTCCGCCGGTTGTTTTCACAAAATAGATGCCTGCCGGCAAATGATCGACTGCAATATTTTCTGTTTCGCTTGTTGCTTTATGGGTGAACAAAAGGTGACCGTTGACAGAATAAAAATAAAGTATTTCATTGCTTTGCAAACCGGTGACGGTTACAAAATCGGCGTCAGGATTAATATGGATAGCTATATCTGCTTGTGTATTAATATCATTAATACTTGCATAGTTCTTTATGTTGAACTCTTTCCACACATCAGCGGTATAGTACCTATTAGCGCTTTCCGGCAATACATACAGATTACAATTTTCCATATTTACTTGGGAAAAAGCATCCGGATGAACAATAGGTGGTACGGGACGCAGACAAGTTACAGAACTTAGTTCAGAATTGCGAAACGCCTCCCTCCCGATTGCAGTAACACTTTCGGGAATAGTTATAGAGGTGATAGATATATCACGAAACGCAAAGTCGCCGATATAGGTGAGACCTTCAGGCAGAATAACCGTATGAATTTTTTCCCTTAAGAAATACCATGGAGTAGTAGCTTCGTACGAGTACACATACCAGTCGGGCATGGGACCCCAACCACTAATGGCAAGCGTTCCATTCATATCATACGTCCAAGTGAGATCAAGACCACAGGAGCCGCCGGGGTAGGGAGATAAACCTTCAATATAAAAATTCTTCCACACATCAGCGCCGAAATAGGCGCTTCCCTTACCTTCCGGCACATTCAGCCGCACAAAATTCGTGTTCACTCCGGAAAAAACACTCTCCAAAATACTGAGCGGAGCAGCCCATTGTACAGTTACAGATTCCAATTCTTTGCAGTCGCTGAACGCATAGGAGCCGATAGAAGTAACGCCGGCGGGAATGATTATGGCAGATAGTTCACTACAACCACCAAACATATAATCGCTGATGGAGGTAAGATTGTCGGGAAGGGTTACAGAGTTAAGTTCTCTACAATTACGAAAAGCATCGCTACCGATGGTGGTAACGCTGTTAGGTATGCTTACAGAGAGAATGCTGCTACAACCGCTAAATGCTGATCTGCCGATAGAAGTAACGCTACCGGGGATAGTAATGGACTCAAATGTACCCACCCTACTAAAGGCATATTCCGGTATCCGGGTTACCGTATTTCCAATGACGACCGTTTGAGGATAACATCCGGAAAATAAACTTCCCGTGCATGTGCAATTTTCAGCATTAAAATAAATTGCTTCGAGATATTCACAATCACTAAAAGCGCCGCTGCCGATGGTGGTAACGGCAGCAGGAATAGTTATGGAAGTGAATTTGCTGCAACCACTAAACGCAGTATTGCCGATGGTGGTAACGCTGTTGGGAATGTTTACAAAGTTGAGTTCGCTGCAACCGCTAAATGCAGAATTGCCGATGGAGGTAATAGCTCCATCGGGAATGGTAACATTGGTAAGTTTATTACATTCGGAAAAGGCACTACCACCGATAGTAACAACGCCGATTCCGATTACGACAGAACTGAGTTCATATCTCACTTGGTATTCGGGGTCAAAGTTGTATCCGTATCTGCAAAATGCCCCACCACCAATATGAGTAATGCCATCGCCGATGATTAAAGTGTTAATTAAAGTTCGGGCGCCATACCAGGGTGGAGAACTACTATTACTATTATAATCTTTCATCGCCCCCGTTCCGCTGATGGTCATCGTACCATCAATGAGCGTAGCCGTAACATCCTCTTCGTTGGGAGACCCGCAGTTCCATGTCTGAGCAAATCCCGTTATGGCCAAACTTGCCATAACCATCGTTAAAAGTAAACTTTTTGCTTTCATAGTAATAATTTTTGAGCGTGTTATTTATTTGTTTATAAAACAAAAAAGCCGCACCGGAACCCAATCCGATACGACTGTATGAAATTCATTTATCTTAAATAAAGCTACTAACTCATTGATAATTAATGACTTACCCCCCCCCCACCCCACGAAGGAATTGCAACAAGTCGGCAACCCAATGGTTCGGCTGCTTTCAGCAAAGATCAAGTCGAAGCTGTTCATTTTTTTCATTTGCCAAATGATGTGTTTTTCAAATTTGTCTTTATTTCGGCAAGAATATACTTTTTTTGTCAAAAAAACAGATAAAATACTCTTTTTCTGTACTTAAAAAATCTTAACCGGCAATATAGCACTTATTATTCAACCCTTAATCCTTTATTTTAAAAAATCCGCAACCCATAATTGAGATAATAAGGGGAGGGGTTATATCTATTCCCGGTCTACTAAGGGTACTTTTGAAAATAAGGGTTAAAAATGAAAATGAGTTCTGACTCCACAACTTTTATAGGTGACCCTCAAAAAATGAATAATGGTCAATCAATCATGATGATACTTGCCTTTTCGATTTGGCCTTTCAAAGGCGGATTCAGCTTTGAGACTTTAATCTCGATTTCCAAAATATCCGGAAATTGTTTCCGGAGAGATTTGATGATCTTGCCGGCAAGGTGTTCGAGCAAATCGGAAGGTTGATGCATTTCTTTTGCGACAAGGTCGTAAACTTCGGCATAATTAATCGTATCCGAAACCAACCCGTTTTCCGCTGCATTCTTGAGGTCTGCCTTAATCTTTAAATTCACCTCAAATCTATTTCCGATCAGGCGTTCTTCTTCGTAAAGCCCATGCCGGGCAAAAAATTGCATATTTTCCAATAAAATGTAGGAAACCACGGAAGTAAAAATTAAGAGTTAAGAGTTAAAGTTACTGATTATAAATCTATTATTTCAAATGCGAAAATACAAAGATTTTACTCTTCGTATCTTTCCGTCTTTGCGATCCGGCATTTAAAATATAAATCGTTTTTTCGACATACAATCCTTATATTATATAAATGACAGTTAAAAATACAAATTATAAAGTCCTTATTTTCTGTATATAAACAGATTAGATGTCTGTTATTTGAAAATTTTAACCGGACTTTATATTAAAAAGGTAAATGTACGGAAAATAATAATTGCATCCCTGCTATCCGTTAATTTTTAACTCTTAACTCTTAACTTTTATCTGATCGTGTCTTTGGGTTGACCGGGAATGTTTCGTCGCAATGAATCCGGTTGTGTTGACGAGGGTGTTCCCTCAAGCGGATTTCGTTTCCCGAACAGTTCGGGAAACAACCCGAAATCTTTGGTAAACATAATACCCAACCCTTGGGTGGTCAGTCCCGAACGCCCGTAATAAATACTGTTGTCGTTGTAATGACTGTATCCTTTCAAACGAAATTCTCCCGATCGCGTCAGTTTATATTCCGCATCAAAATCTCCGATAAAATTGGTGTTGGCATAAATATTATCCCGATACCCCAAATTACTTTTTAAAATCAACCGATCATCAAACATTTGAGTGGAGATGTTCAAAGCCACTTCCATATCGCTTACACCGCCCGAATTCCCGCTGTATATGTTCGTACCGATTCTGACTTTATCGCTCACCTGCCCCAAAATCGTATTCAATTGAGAAGATAAGGTCGACGAAACAACAGCGGCCAATTGGGATGAACTCGAATTGCTGACCGTTACATGATCGGGCGGATCGAATCTTCCGAAAACCAATAAATAAAACAACTGACGGGTCATATCGTCCTGAGTGTAAATCAAACTGTTGACTTTCCGTTTAACATCTTCTCCCGAATTGGGAAGCTCGATGCTCGATTTAATATCGGGATACTCAATGCTTCCGGTAATATTGACGACAGCATCCACCGGCACATTTTGCCGTCCCGATTCTTCACCCAGATTTTCGGCCAGCGAAGAAATATCCGCATTCAACGAGTAAACGGCATTAATGTTAAGCAAGGCGGCATACGGGTCACCGCTGAAAGAAACCGTACTTCCGTTTCTGATGGAAAAATCTTTTTTAACCAATTCTTCCCACGTAAAATTATAACTACCCTGCTCGATCGTGTACGTACCGTACAACAACAAATCATCCGTCCGGCTGTTGTATTCCATGCGCATATCCCCTCGTCCGCGTCCCTTCAGCAAATCCCCCGTGCGGGCATCCATAATCAATTGAACGGTTGCATCCGGAGTAGCCTCGACACGAAGATTCACATTCATTTCAAATTTTGATTTCGAAACGTCGGGCAAGATCTTTTTCTTCAAAAGTTCCGAATCGTCGGGGTTCTTTTTTTCGACAAAAGTGATAAAGTCGTGTGAAGCTGCCGAAACACTTTCAAAAAACGACAAACTCAACTTGCTGCCGGCATCACTGCGCATGTTCACATCGATGTTGATTTTATCCAAATCCCCTCTGAGCGTACCGGTACCCGTTCCGTAAACCGGGCCGAAAAACATCGGGTTTTGCTTTTGGGTGGCATTGAATACCAACAAATTACTTGCCCGGATAAATATGCTGTAGGTAAAATTTTTAAAATGCTCGTGATTCAACGTCGCATTCACCGTTCCGGTATGGTTTTGACTGTCATGGAGCGTCACATTGCGTATGCGGATATCTTTTGTGGACATATACAATGTATCCGAAACCGAATAATACGTATTCAAAAATTCAATTCCGAACCGGACATCATCGATGTAAGGAGTACCCACGAAATTCAGCGTTTTAAAATTACCGTACATTCGAACTTTTCCGTAAGCCCAACCCGAAAAATCTTTCATCACATTTTCCAAAAAAGCATCCAATAATTTAAGATTCACATGATTGGCATCAAACGAGAGATCCAATGAATCTTTAGTCGGAAAAATATAGCCGTAAACATTTGTCGGCTTATAGTCCGATTGGAGAATTCGACCGTCGAGCAAAATTCCCTGATTATTTTCATTCCATTCGCTGAAAACCTCTAAATCACCGAGAACCGCTTTATTATATGCAAAATTCTCTACCTTCAGGTTTCCGTTGAGTACGGGCATCCCTTTCCCTTTTCCCGTAATCTTGAATGTTCCGGTGGCGATTCCGCCGAAACTCAAAATATCATTTCCGGTGATTACTTCAATGTAATCCAATTTGGTATTCAACAAATCGAGGTATAATGTATCCGAAGCCGAATCAGAGTAAATTCCGTTCATCTTGACATATTCATTATTTTTACTTTCGATTCCGAATTGATTTACCAAAATTTTTCCCGAATTAACTTCTACGGTTGATGGATTGACGGAAAAAGCGACATTGCTCAAAGTCATGTCAGACGGATAAAAATACACGGTTGTCTTCAATCCCGTATCCGGCTCTCTGTTGAATTTGGCCGAAGCCCGCAATTGCCCTTCCGTTTTTTTAAGCGTATCGTTGCCGGCAAATCCGATATCGGCAAAAACACTGTCGTTTCGGGCAGTGGCATCAATATTCACTTCCATGAACGTTTCCTTTTTCACGTTCAGTTTTTTGAACGACATTTTAGCATCCATGACGGTGCCGGGATTTTCAAAAACAAATTTTCCGGATCCGATGTCCAGATTATTCCATCTTGCCCTCGGCACATACGTTTCCACCTTGAACTTTCCGAGTCTGCCGCTGTACTCGGCCAATAAAACCGCCTGATTGATAATCGTGACCGGGATATCCAACGTTGCGGATATATTTTCGGTGTTTCCGATTATAAATTTTGCGGTAAAATCATTTTCCTTGCGTTTCGCCTTAAATTTCTCCGGATCGACAAATGTAGGAATATATTGCGCGGCAATCTGGTTGAAATCTTGAAGCAATGTCTTGAAATCATACGATCCCACAATGCTTCCGTTAATGACATCCGATTGAAGGGATAATGTCCTGTCCGGATTGGAGCCGTTAATTTCAAGCGACAGCTTATCCAACGAAGCGGCATTCCCGTTATTGCTGAAATGCAAATCATTCACATGAATATATCCTTGTCCGTTATCAATATGATTTCCCTGAAAATTGGAAGAAAGCGTAAAGGACAAATCCGCGTTTTTGTATTTGTTGCTCAAATTCAATTCTCCCAATTTAACATGCTCGACATTGACATCAAGGTTAAACACAGGCAGTTCCCGGTTTAAATCCATCAATCCCGCCACATGCACTTTCCCGTTGGGATCGTCCAGCGAAATTTTTCCGTCAAAACCGTCTACCGAGAAATGGCCGTCCATTTCGATATTATGATAATCATATCCTTTCAGTTGAATGCCGGAGATCGTTCCCTTCACAAATCCGGAAGGAAATTTATTGTTTTTGACGAGACTCGCATCCACCAAGACTTTCAGGCTTACATTTCCTACATTCTCCTTGCTTTTACCCAATAAACCGCCCAAGTTAAAGTCGGAAGTATTAATCGTTCCCTTAAACGTGCGCAAATTTTCCCGATAACCGATCATCAAGTCGGTGGAAACACTTCCCAAAGCGGTGGAAAAAATCCCGTAAGCCACCAAATCGTTCAAATATCCGGAGACATCTCCTTTAAATCTGACCGTTCCCAAATTATAAACGATGTAGGAAGTATGAATACCGTCCTTGGAAAAGTTATTGGCAATATTGTTGATCTCTTGTGCGCTGATATAAAGCTCACTGACTTTTCCCAACAAAAACGTCTCTTCTTTATGCGTTATATCTTTCACTTCCATGTTCGCATGCAATCTCATATCATCCCCGTATTCCAAGCGGAAATATTCCATCTTCAAATCATTCAGGAAACCCCGTATATGAGTCGAAAAAGTCACTTGATCGGAAAAATAGCGAAATGCGGGTACAAAACAGGACACATCCTTCAAGGCCACTTTCGAAGGTTCTATTTTTACGTCAAAACGGACATCGTCGGCAAAAGAAAAAGCCGTAGAGTCATTCGTCAAATCATAATCGGCGAAAATACTGTCCGATTTCAACGCAGTGTCCGGCAATTTCGCCGAAAAACCCGAAATAACCGCTTTTTGTTTATTGGCCGCTGCCTTGAAAGACAATCCGGTCAACGAAAATCCCGATTTTTCTTCAAAAGACAAACGGCGCAAATCCACATTCAGCGAATCATTCGTTATTTTTTTGACGGATAATGTTCCGATTAATTTAGAAATATCAACATGACCGGCATTAAATTTACCGGGAGTTTGGGGTTCCGAAAGAACATCGTAAGTGAGGTGTCCCCGCCTGATCAGTATGGAACCGAAATGGAGATCGATTTTCGACGGTTTTTGATCGGGCTTTTTGCTTTTGAAAGCATCAATCAGAAACTTAAAGTTAAAATCGGCATTTAAACTGTCTTTTTTCAGACAAGCATGAAATCCGAAAAGTTGCACACTCGAAAAAACGAATTTATTTTTTAACAGCGGAAGAATGTCCAATCCGGCAGAAATACGGGCAGCCGATAAAAGCGTATCATTTTTTTGATCGGCCAGATAAACATCTTCCAACGTAATCCGGTTAAACAAATCAAATCGCGCCCCGCCTATTTTAACTTCCGTACCGAGCCGATCCTTTAATTCATCCGAAGCAATGGCGGCAATCTTATGTTGAACAACAGGTAAATTCAGGGAAATATAAAGGATCAGGTACAATCCGGCCAAAACTCCGATCGCAATGAATAATATTTTTTTTAACCGCGTTATGATAATCTACTGATTTTAAATTTTAAAAATACTTTTTCAGATTCCTCCTTCAAAAGCAGCTGCAAATTTACACGAATTTCTTTGACCCGACCCTCATGATTAAGCGAATGTCTGTTAAAAATACGCCGGTGAAACCGGATATGCCCCGAAAACAGTCCGGGCGGTTCAATCAAAACCCGGAATAGAAAATATTGATCCGCTTTTGTTTATTTTCCCGAAATAACCGTAAATTTGCCTGTTAAGTATGCCGTAAAAACCGGTTTGTATTTTCAAACGCCGGGTATTTATCAGCAAACACCATCAACAACATCTAACTATCGGATATGTCTTTACCGGATTTAATCACCGTCATCGGCCCCACGGCTTCGGGCAAAACAAGTTTTGCCGCAGCGTTGGCATGTGAACTCGGCGGAGAAATCATCAGCGGAGACTCCCGCCAGATTTACCGTCAAATGGACATCGGAACGGGAAAAGATCTTTCGGATTATGTAATCGACGGAAATCCGGTTCCTTATCATTTGATCGACATTCATAATCCGGGATATAAATATAATGTATATGAATTTCGGCACGATTTCAACCGGGTATACAACGACCTCAAAAGCCGGAACAAGCCGGCGATTCTTTGCGGTGGAACGGGAATGTATATCGAAGCGGTGCTGAAAGGCTATAAAATGGTTGCAGTGCCCGAAAACAAGGAATTGAGAAAGAAATTGGAGCATAAGACGTTAGCGGAACTGACGGCGCTTTTGCAAACGTACAAGGCTTTACACAATACAACGGATGTCGATACGGCAAAAAGAGCTGTCCGGGCCATTGAAATTGCGGAATTTTATCGAACTTTGTCTCCGGATTACACTGATTTTCCTCCGATAAACAGTTTAATCATCGGAATCGACATTTCAAGGGAAGAACGTCGCGCCCGGATTACCGACCGTTTGCACCGGCGTTTGCGGGAAGGTATGATCGAAGAAGTCGAACAGATCTTAAAATCGGGTGTATCTCCGGAAGATCTCATTTATTACGGTTTGGAATATAAATTCGTCACTCTTTACCTGACCGGCAAGCTCGATTACAACCAAATGGTCATTCAATTGGAAACGGCCATCCATCAATTCGCCAAACGGCAAATGACCTGGTTTCGGGGAATGGAAACCCGCGGTCTTGTCATTCATTGGATCGACGGACTTTTGTCGACCGATGAGAAAATCAAACAGGTAAAAAGAATAATTGAATAACATTTATGCGGGAATATTTTTTTGAGTTTTTGATGAAAGTTCGTGATTATGAATGTGATATGCAGGGAATTGTCAACAATGCGATTTATCTGCATTATCTGGAATATACCCGGCATGAATTTTTGGAAAGCATCGGCGTCAGTTTTGCCGGATTACAAACATTAAAAATCGATCCGGTGGTATCCCGCATCGAAATCGACTATAAAGCTCCTTTGCGTTCAGGCGATTGTTTTATTTCGAAAATGAAAATGATCAAAACAGGCATTAAATATATTTTCTTTCATGAGATTTATAAGAACCCGGATCAACGGTTATCCGTCAAAGCTAAAGTCGAAGTGGTGATTCTGGAAAACGGCAGACTTTCCCGTGGCGGTTATTTCGACGAAATTCTTCAAAAAATCGGTGCATGAGCGACAATAAGCTGTTATACCGCATCGGATTGACTCAAATCAAAGGGGTCGGTCGAACATTGGGACGACATTTGGTCAACATCGTCGGCGATGAAGAAGGGGTTTTCAGGGAAAAGAATCAATTGTTGAGAAAAATATCCGGTATCGGTTCGCAAATCATTCATGAAATTAAAAATCCGGAAGTATTGAAGCGTGCCGAAAAAGAGGTTGAATTTGTGAAAAAAAATAAAATTCAAACATTTTTTTTTACGGAACCGGATTACCCTTTCCGCCTCAAAGAGTGCATTGATGCCCCCATTTTGCTTTATTACAAGGGAAATGCCGATTTAAATGTTTCCAAAACGATCAGTATGGTCGGAACCCGCAACGCAAGCTCATACGGAAAAGATTTTTGCGACAAATTCATCTCCGATGCCGGAAATAAATATCCCGATGCTTTAATTATCAGCGGATTAGCCTACGGAATCGACATCCAATCGCATCGGGCGGCATTGAGCAACGGATTGAAAACAGTGGCGGTATTGGCCCACGGACTGGATCGCATCTATCCGTATGAACACCGGAAAACAGCGGCGGAGATAACCGTTCAAGGCGGATTGTTGACGGAGTATCCGAGTGAGACGCAACCGGACAAATTCAATTTTGTTACCCGAAACAGCATCATTGCCGGGCTGGGCGATGCAACCATCGTCGTGGAATCCGCGACAAAAGGCGGTTCCTTGATTACGGCCGAGGTGGCAAATGCATACGACAGAGATGTTTTTGCCGTTCCGGGACGCATTTCCGATACGAGTTTTAAGGGTTGTCTGAATCTTATCAAAAGCAACAAAGCATGTCTGCTGGAATCGCTTGCCGACATGGAAGAATGTCTCGGATGGAACCAAAAAATAAACGGGAAAAAAATCGCCGTTCAACAACATTTGGAATTTTTGGACTTAACCGATGAGCAAAATGCCATTATTACAGCCCTCTCGAATGATGAAATACATGTCAACCGGCTGGCTGTAAAAACGGATATTCCTGTTCACCGGTTATCATTCATTCTTTTGGAACTGGAATTCAAAAATTTGATCAAACCGCTTCCGGGAGGATTATACAAACGAAAGTAAAAAGTAAAGGGGATTTTAAATGACCGATAATATGTTTGGGTTCGTAAAAGTTGCGGTTGCCACGCCGCAGGTAAAAGTTGCAGATTGCCGGTTCAACATCCGGCAATTAAATGAACTTGTGCATCAAGCAGCCGGCCAAGGAGTGCAAATCATTTGTTTTCCGGAACTTTGCATCACCGGCTATACGTGCGGAGATTTGTTTTTCCAGCAATCCCTGCTGAAAGAAGCAGAAAATGCGCTCAACGATCTGATTGAAAGTGTAAAAGAACTTCCGATAGCGGTTATCGCCGGAATGCCGGTTATTTCGAACAACCGGATTTTCAACGCCGCCGTCCTGTTTCAAGAAGGAAAAATATTGGCGGCGGTTCCTAAAATTCACCTGCCGAATTACAACGAATTTTATGAAAAACGCTGGTTTTCTTCCGGCGCCGACGCCGATGAACCCGAAATCGTATTATGCAATCAAAAAGCGCCGTTCGGCAAGGTATTACTTCAATCGGAAGAGGTTTGCATCGGAATCGAGATATGCGAAGATTTGTGGCAACCCGTTCCTCCTTCCTCCATGATGGCGTTGCACGGCGCCAATTTATTGTTCAATTTATCGGCCAGCAACGAAATCGTCGAAAAAAACAATTATCGCCGTTCATTAATCATACAACAGTCTGCCCGTTGCGTGGCGGGGTACCTGTATGTTTCATCGGGAATCGGTGAATCTTCGACGGATCTGGTTTTTTCGGGAAGCGGATTTATCTGTGAAAACGGAAGTTTGTTGAAGGAAAGCAACCGCTTTTCGTCGGAAAACGAATTGACTGTATCGGAGATCGATATCGAACGATTGAATTCCGACCGGAGAAAAAACGACAGTTTTGTTTGTCATTTTTCCGATACGTCGGATTACCGGATGATCCGGTTTCAATTGCCGAATCCGGAAACATTTTCATTGACAAGAAAAACAGCTCCGTTTCCGTTTGTTCCTTCGGGCGGAAATTTGGATGAACGTTGCGACGAAATATTCGCCATTCAAACATCCGGATTAATTAAACGACTGCAACACACCGGAATACGCAAAGTGGTGTTGGGAATATCAGGCGGATTGGACTCCACATTGGCCTTGCTGGTCTGTGTGAAAGCTTTCGACAAATTGAATATCCCGCACGACCAAATCATCGGAATCACCATGCCCGGTTTCGGAACCACCGACCGAACCTACAACAATGCGATTTCTTTGATGAAATCGTTGCGTACACAAATTCTTGAAATCGACATCAAAGCCGCATGTCTGCAACATTTCAAAGACATCGGGCATGACCCGGATATTCACGATGTCACTTACGAGAATACACAAGCCCGCGAACGTACCCAAATTCTGATGGACATCGCCAACAAAGAAGGCGGATTGGTGATCGGAACGGGCGATTTGTCGGAAATAGCATTGGGTTGGTGCACCTATAACGGCGATCACATTTCGATGTATGCCGTCAATGCATCCATCCCGAAAACACTGATCCGTCATCTCATTCACCGGACAGCCGAAAATCAAACCGACGAATCTGTGCGGAACATCTTGTCGGATATTTTACATACACCCGTCAGTCCGGAACTTTTACCGGCCGGCGCCAACGGAAAAATCGTTCAAAAAACGGAAGACGTGATCGGCCCGTATGAATTGCACGATTTCTTTTTGTATTATTTTGTTCGCCGGGGATTTTCGCCGAAGAAAATTTTCTTTCTGGCAGAACAGGCTTTCGGGGCAAAATACGACAAAAAAACGTTGCTCAAGTGGTTGCAAACATTTTTCAAACGCTTTTTCAGTCAACAATTCAAACGGTCGTGCTTTACCGACGGCCCGAAAGTGGGAAGCGTAAGCCTGTCGCCGAGAGGCGATTGGAGAATGCCCAGCGATGCGTCGGTCGAACTGTGGCTGAAGGAAATGGAAGAGATAAAAAATGAATGATAACGAAAAATAATGTATTTTTGCAAGTATTAAATACAGTCAACAAGCGAGTAAAGATTCTAATGCAAATTATACGTTGCCATAAGCAAAAAGGCGAACGGCTGATTCAGGCTCGTTATATCACACACTTAATTAGAATATTTAAACATGATGTGGAACGAAACCATGGAGAGCATGCCTCTCGAAGAACTGCGGAAAATACAGCGTATCCGTTTACAAAAAACGGTGGAGAAAGTTTATCTGAACACGCCGTTTTACCGGAAAAAATTGCAGGAAATGGGATTGGAACCGGGAGATATTCAATCGATCGACGACATTGTCAAACTGCCCTTCACCACCAAACAAGATTTAAGGGACAATTATCCGTTTGATTTGTTTGCATCGCCCATGTCGGAAATCGTTCGGCTGCACGCATCATCGGGAACAACCGGACGCCCCACGGTCGTGGGATATTCCCGCAAGGATTTATCCATCTGGTCGGAAGCTGCGGCCCGCTGCATAACTGCTTACGGAGGAACAAAAGACGATATTTTTCAGGTTTCATACGGATACGGATTATTTACCGGCGGCTTGGGCGTTCATGGCGGCGTGGAAAAAATCGGCGGAACGGTGATTCCGATGTCGAGCGGAAATACCGACAAACAAATCATGTTGATGCGCGACTTCGGTGCCACGGCCATCGCTTGTACGCCGTCTTACGCATTATTTTTGGGAGAAGCGATCAGAGACATGAACATTCCGCGGGAACAATTGAGGCTCCGTTTCGGGGCATTCGGGGCGGAACCGTGGACTGAAAGCATGCGGAAAGAAATCGAAGATAAATTGGGCATCAAAGCATACGACATTTACGGATTAAGCGAAATAATCGGCCCGGGAGTGTCATACGAATGTGAATGCCAAAACGGTTCTCATATTAATGAAGATCATTTTTTTCCGGAGATACTCAATCCCGAAACTTTAAAGCCCGTCAAACCCGGAGAACAGGGAGAATTGGTATTCACGACCATTACCAAGGAAGGAATGCCGTTGCTGAGATACCGCACCAAAGATTTATGTTCATTGATTTACGAAAAATGTGATTGCGGACGAACTTTCACCCGTATGACGCGCATTACCGGACGAAGCGACGATATGCTGATCATTCGCGGAGTAAACGTGTTCCCGTCGCAAGTGGAAAGTGTTATTCTGGAAATGGCTGAATTTGAACCGCATTATTTATTAATTGTGGATCGGATGAATAATTTGGATACCTTGCAAATTCAAGTGGAAACCCGGCCCGAATATTTTTCGGACGAAATCAATAAAATGTTGATATTGAAAAAGAAAATCTCACATCGTCTGCAAAGTGTATTGGGAATATCAGCCGATGTCAAGTTAATGGAACCTCGCAGTCTCGAACGCAGTACGGGAAAAGCCAAACGTGTAATCGACAACAGAAAACTCGACTGACAGATTACTTTGTTTTTAACTTCTAATTTTTAATTCTAATGTTATGACAATAAAACAATTATCCATATTCTTGGAAAACAGATCGGGACGTTTGGCCGAAGTCGCCTCAGTATTGGGAGAAGCCGGAATCAATATGACCGCCTTCAGTATTGCCGAAAATACGGATTTCGGTATTTTACGATTAATCGTTTCCGATCCTGACAAAGCGATGCAAATTCTTAAAGAAAAACATTTCGGAGTAAACTTAAGCAGCGTGCTTTGCTTACGCTGTCCCAACGTACCCGGAGCATTGTCCAAAGCATTGGAAATCATCAAAGACAACGACATGACCATTGAATACATGTACGCCTTTGCCTGCGGAGAAAGCGCCAACGTTATTATCCGTCCGGATAAACTTGAAGAATGCATCAAAGTCTTACAAGCCCATAAATTGGAATTGCTGGCGGCAAGCGACTTATATCAATTGTAATATTATGGTAAACGAGTAGTTAAGTAAACAAGTAGACGAGTTTCGGATGTTACAAAGCCAAACTTGTTCACTTGTCTACTTGTTTACTCATAAATTCGTTCTGTCGAAATTTACATATTTCGGCTGCATCGGAACGTAAGAATCGTCATCCCACAAAGTGCTTGTAATCATTAAATCGGCACTGTATCTGTTGCATGCGATAGGTACATTATGCACGCGGCACTGACGAAGCAACATCATAATATCGGCTTCATGCGGTTGCGGATTCAAATCATCGATTAAAAATATTGCCAAATCAATTTCTTTACGCACCACCATCGCGGCAATTTCGGCATCACCGCCCAACGGCCCCGAATTTACACAGGTTATTTCAGCATTAACACCTTTTTTTATAAAAGCGTCCCGAACTAAACCGCCGGTTGTTCCCGTACAAACCAAATGATGTTTAGCCAAAAAAACCGAATTAAAAATACTCCATTCCACCATATCGGCTTTTCGATGATCATGGGCAACCAAAGCAATCGTAAGTCTCCTGTTCATTATAGTTAAGAGTTAAGAATTAAGAATTAAGAGTTAAGAGTTAAGAGTTAAGAGTTTAAATTGTGTCGGGGTTGTTTTAAAATGAATATTCAAAGATAACGTTTTTATCCCGAAGCGTAAGAATGATGCGATTATTTTTTTGTTAAGAAATGGTTTAAATTTGCCGTCCATGTAAGATCGGATCGATTTTCTCCATTCTTAATTTTTAACTCTTAACTCTTAATTCTTAACTTTCTTAATGTATTCGATCATTTGATTTCCCGTTTCCTCGGCCGCAGTCATTGTCGATGCTTCGGCATAAATACGAATGATCGGTTCGGTGTTGGATTTACGCAAATGCACCCACCGGTCGGGGAAATCGATTTTTACCCCGTCGACATCATTGATGTCATATTCCGAATAGTGTTGTTTTACGGCTTCAAGAATGGCGTCAACATTTACATTCGGCGTCAATTCTATTTTCTGTTTGGAAATAAAATACGGCGGATAACCGGCTCGAAGCTCACTGACCTTTTGTTTCGATTCGGCCAGATGAGACAAAAACAAAGCGATTCCCACCAATGCATCACGACCGTAATGGCTCTCGGGATAAATAACGCCGCCGTTCCCTTCGCCTCCGATGACGGCGCCGGTAATTTTCATTTTTTCCACGACATTTACTTCACCCACCGCAGCCGCAGCATATTCCATTCCGTATCGTTGAGTAACGTCGCGTAAAGCTCTTGTCGAGCTGAGATTCGATACCGTATTTCCCGGCGTGTGTTTCAACACATAATCGGCAACGGCCACCAAAGTATATTCTTCGCCGAACATCTCGCCGTTCTCGCAGACAACAGCCAAACGATCGACATCAGGATCCACCACAAAACCGACATCCGCTTTTCCCTGTTTCAACACTTTTGAAATTTCGGAAAGATGTTCCGGCAACGGTTCAGGATTATGAGGAAATTGCCCGGTGGGTTCGCAATACAATTTTTCGACCTGTTGCACTCCCAAAGCGTCCAATAATGCGGGAATAACAATTCCGCCGACCGAATTTACACAATCAATCGCCACGTTAAATCCGGCGGCTTTAATAGCGTCTACATTCACCAAAGGCAATGCCAATATGCTTTCGATATGTTTTTGACCATAAGAATCATCGTGTCTTAATTTTCCGATATGATGCACTTCCGAAAAACAAAAATCTTCATGTTCTGCAATTTCCAAAATCTTTTGTCCTTGTTCCGCATTCATAAATTCCCCTTTGCTATTCAATAATTTCAAGGCGTTCCACTGCACCGGATTATGGCTTGCCGTCAAGATAATTCCACCCGCCGCATTTTCCATCGTTACAGCCAACTCGGTGGTAGGGGTTGAGGCAAGCCCGATATTCACCACATCAAAACCCATTCCCAGCAATGTACCTGTCACAACGGAGTCGACCATTTCACCGGAAATCCGGGCATCGCGTCCCACGACTATTTTACCGGAGTTTATTTCATTTTCCCGAATAAAGGAAGCATACGCAGCCGTAAATTTAACGATATCCAACGGATTAAGACCTTCGCCGGGCTTTCCCCCGATTGTTCCGCGTATTCCGGAAATAGATTTGATAAGAGTCATTTTTTTAGTTAAGAGTTAAGAGTTAAAAGTTAAGAATTAAGAGTTAAGAGTTATAAACCATTTTCAAAAAGAAGTTCAAAGGTATAAAAAACAATCTAAAAATCAACTGAAAAATTCAAGTCGGCACTCATCCTTCCGGTTCGTAATTCGTAATTTTGATCATACCAATCAAATAAAAATCTTATTGTCCGAATACACACCAAAATGCAAATAAAGATATTATCTGCCACATATATGCTACTAATAAAAGAACAATACAATATATAATCGTTTTTCATATCTTAATTTTCTTATATCTAAATAGTTGAAAAAACATAAAGACAAATCTCAATAAAAAGAAAACAGGAATGAAAAAAAAATATCGCATCCAATCACTCTCATCATTTTTAATAACAAGATGATAAATCAATAAAACAAATAAAAATACTATATGATTATCGGATATTGTACCTATCCATCCCCAAGTGGGATGTAAAAAAGTAATATTCGTTTTTTTGAAAAATCCGTTCTAAAAAATGTTGTTTTCC